>JBGAOI010001069.1:0-2705 GCA_044221885.1 Polyangium sp. (in: bacteria) | reverse complement strand
TGCGGAGTTTTTACCAGTGCCAGAGTCAGGGCCTACGCGCGATCAAAGGTTCCGCGCATCAGATCGAAACGTTCCTCGTGTCGGACGAAAGCGGCGCGCAAAGTCGCATCCAAGGCATGCCAACGGGTCGATTGACGCCGATGGTCGGACGCGAGCTCGAGCTTGGTTTGCTGCTCGATCGTTGGGCACGTGTGGAAGAAGGCTCCGGCCAGGTCGTGATGGTCGTCGGCGAAGCGGGCATGGGGAAGTCGCGACTGGTGCGGGTATTTCGAGACAGACTCGACAGCGTCGCCCACAAGTGGATCGAGACCCGATGTCTGCAAGAGCAACGCGAGCGGGCGATGCGTCCCATTGCCGCACTCTTTAGCCAGTTGCTGGTGATCACGGACAACGACGCACCGCTTGAAAAAGTCAGCAAGCTCGAACGAGCCATGACGCACTTCGGGTTCCCGCTCGACGAGGTCATGCCACTGTTTGGCGAGCTCATGGGTTTGCCCGTATGGGATCGTTATTCCCCGATCGAGCAGACGGCCGAGGAGCAACGAGACAAACTCGCGGAAGTGTTGATCACGGCGCTCGATATACTGGGCAAACGACAACCGGTGGTGTTGATGATGTCGGATCTTCATTATGCAGATTCGGCATCGATCGAATTCTTGGGATCGTTTTCGCAAGACCTTGCGACGCTCAACACGGTGTTGTTGTGCACGGCACGTCCGTCGTTCGGGGCACCTTGGACACCGCGGGCTCACATCAGCACAGTCACGCTCGGACGACTCACGGCCAAGCGCGTGAAGCTGATGGTCGACGAATTGACGAAGGGTGTGGATCTTCCGAAAGAACTCTTCGAACAGCTCGTCGACATGACGGACGGAGTGCCGCTCTTCATTGAGGAGATGACCAAGTCGCTGCTCGAATCCAAGACGCTGCGCCAAGACGGGAACAAGTTTGTCCTGACCGGACCTTCTCCAGAGTTGACCGTTCCATCGACGTTGCGTGATGCACTCACGGCACGTATCGACAAGTTAGGTTCGGCGAAACGCATCGCGCAGCTTGCGGCGATCTTGGGGCGCGAATTCGCGTACGACCTCATGGAAGCTGTCGCTCCGATGGATCCGGAAACGCTTCAGCGCGGACTCGAGAAGCTCGTCGAAGCGGAGATCCTGCTGCAACGCGGTCGGCTGCCCCGAGCGACATTTTCGTTCAAGTACGTGCTCATGCATGCGACGGCCTACGAATCGCTCATGCAAAACACGCGGCAGCTTTATCACCGCAAGATCGCGCAGGTGTTGCTGCAACGATCGATGTCGGCTTCACAAGAGGCGCCGAAAGATGCGACAGCGGGTGTAGACAACGCGCCGAGGTTGGATGAGAAAGACGAGCTCGACGTGTTTGGAACCCGGGTGAAAAAAGAATCGTCCGGGGAACAAGACATCCGGGATGTACTTCGCTCGATGACCCAACCGCAGACGATCGAAATCGATCCGACGCGCAAAGACGGGAAGAAGCGACCTTCGTAAACGAGCCATGAAAGCGATTCGAGTCGACGGGTTCGGTTCACCTGCCGAGGTGGTCCGGTATCTCGATGTTCCAGAGCCAGAGTCTCCAAGTGCGGGAGAAGTTCTGGTCGAGATGATTGCAGCTCCAATCAATCCATCCGACCTGTTGATTCTTCACGGTGTGTACGGCGCGCTTCCGAGTCTGCCGACGATCCCAGGCAAAGAAGGTGTGGGACGCGTGCTCGCGTTGGGGCCGGATGTTGCTGGGTTCGAGGTTGGGCAACGTGTGATCTTGCCGCTGAATTCCGGAACATGGCGAGAACGTTTGAAGGTTGTCGCGAAAGACCTCGTGGTCGCGCCCGAAGATGCGCCGCTCGAACAGTTGGCCATGGCGACGTTGAACCCACTGGCCGCATACTTTGTGCTCCAAACGATTCAGAAGATCGAACCTGGAGAATGGATCGTCCAGAACGCAGCGAACTCGGCGTTTGCACGTTGGCTCATCGAACACGCCAAGGAACGCGGAATTCGCACGGTGAACGTGGTTCGTCGCGCCGCACAATGCGCACCTTTGCGCAAGCTCGGTGCTGATGTCGCGATCGCCGATGGTCCGGAGCTCGGCAAACGGGTGAAAGCTGCAACGCGAGGAGCGTCGATACGGTTGGCACTCGATGCTGTCGGCGGTGGTGCAACGACACGCATGACGAGTTGTGTCGATCACGGTGGCACAGTGGTTTGTCTTGGAACGATGGGTGGCGATGCAGGATATGTCGGGACGAACGATCTCATCTTTCGTGACATCCACGTACGCGGGTTTTGGTTTGCGTCGATGCGGGCACAGATTCCGACCGATTGGCTCAACGAAACCACGAGCAATGTGCTGGCGAAGATCTCGCGAGGTGACGTGACGATTCCTGTCGCCGCCACCTATCCGCTCGAACGGATCAAAGAAGCCGTCGAGCATGCCGAGCGCGAGGGACGCACCGGCAAGATCTTGCTCGTCGGGAAAAACGACTGAGCGGTTGGTCTTGGTGAGGGAATGAGACCGCGCGCCCCAAGACTTGCGACCAGCGTTCGTCTCGTACACACGCGTGGGGTTGCAGAGACCGTCTCAAAGCTCCGTTGGCCTCGTCCTTCACGTGACCCCGCCCACGGTTAAAACCGTGGGCTATTCAATAAAAAGTCCTTCGCTGCCGCTCCGGACTG
>JBGAOI010001068.1:0-2706 GCA_044221885.1 Polyangium sp. (in: bacteria) | reverse complement strand
AATGACGCCTCGAAACGTAAGGATCGTTCACCACGATGTCACAGTCGGGTGTAGAACCGACAAGCACCGGTTCGACGCCTAGTTGCACCGATTGCGACGGTCGATTGGGGCCGCTCAGTCGGACGTGGACCACAGGAACGGACACGAATTCGCTGTCATTTTCACGAATCATCGTGAGCGTTGCGGGGCGCTGTTCAAGTGCCATGCACTTCTGGTATCATGTGCCCGTGATGATCGTCCAGTGTCCGAATCGATGCAGCGTCTATTCGTGAAGGGACTGCTTCTTGCGGCTCTTGCGACTCTGGTCATCGGCTGTGATGCTCCGATTCCGGACAAACTCGCGGTACATTTATGGCGATCTACGCGACTCGGGGTCGGTGACGAGCCTTCTTCGCCCGCGGGAAATGTCATTGTCTCGCGACCTTCCATTACAGCAATCGCCGTTCGTGACCATGTTGCTCATGTGACCGGAATGGGGCGACTGTTTGCAATACAGACAGGATCATTCGAATCGATCCTATCGGTGGATACACAAGGATCGGCAGCGGATGTCGCTGTTTGGGAGGACCAACTTTTCGTGGCGGACGGGTCGCGGGGGTTGACACGATATCGTCTGGATGAATTGGGTCGGCCTACGTTTTCAAAGCATGACGCGGCGCCCAGCGAATGTTTTCGCGTGGTCGCATCGGCTCGAGGTTTTGCGGCTTTGTGCAACCATCGGAACCTCGTATTCGTCGCGCCAGGACAAGAGCCCAAGTTCATCCCGCTGCCTGCAAACGCAATGGACGTTGGCTTTCTGGAAGCATCGCTGTTCGTTGCGAGTTCCGGCAATGGACTCATGCGTGTGGAGATTGGCTCGGAAAAACCCGTCGTCATGGTTGACCAGGCGCCACTGGATCGAATTTTGTCGATCGCTGTCCTCGAAAATCGCCTTTTCGTCGGATTACGCGATAAGCGGATCTTGGAGCTGGATCCGGCAACCGTGGCGGTGAAAGGCGAGGTGGCCATTTTGAATCGCCCCATGCGGCTTGTTGGCGGGAAAAACCATTTGCTCGTTGGTTCGACGTGGCCCGGTGATCCGGGAGCAACATGGGTGGATACGTCCGATGCGGCGCATTTACGTGTCTTGGGTCGATTGCCTTTCAGCGTGGCGACAGGAGCGTACGTGCAGACAAACCAATGGATCGTTGCGCGTCCCGAAGGTGGAACTGCGCTCGTGACGACCGATGGCCGTGTCGTTCGAGAAATGGCCGGCGTACGTTTTGACCGCGTCGTCATGGCGCCTGGACGAGGTTTGTCGTGGACCGAAAACCGCGAAGCGGCGTGGATGTTCGAGGCGGGCGAAGAGCATCTCGAGTTTTTGCCGCGGAAAGTTGCCGACGCAGCGACGTGTGGCAACGGTTTGTGCGTGCTCGAGTCTTCGGGTCGATTGTGTCGATATCGTCGGAACGAAGCGGCTGCCGAATGCATGGAGGTCGCGGAAGGTTGCACGTCGCTCGCTTATCAACCGAATCGCGAGCGGCTCTGGGTTTCGGATGCCAATGGCGGATTTCACGGCATAACCATGACGCCAGAACTTCGAGACGGCGTCTCCATACCTCATGTGGCCACGACGGCGGCGCAAAACCTGGGACGTATGGCCATCGATGGGGACCGTGCGGCCGTGATTGACGTCGATATGGGCATCTTGCAAGTTTTGGATGTCGGATCGACGCCTCGTGCGCGGGGGTATTTTCTGCTGCATTCACTGCCGACAGCGGTCGCGATGGTTGGGGACGACGTTTTCGTTGCGGTACCACGTGGCGGCATTCAAGTCGTGCGTGTGACCCAACCGGATGGTCCGCAAGAAGTTGCTTGGCAGGCATTGACGGGCGCGGTCGGTATTGCTGCAATGCGCGACGATTCGGGGAGGGTATTCGTATTCGTTGCCGAAGGCGAGCGGGGTTTGTCGAGTTGGGTTTGGCAAAGCGAACAGCGCCGGTTGGAAAAATTGCGCCGTGTTGCGATTGTGGGCATGGCTTCGGACGTTTTTGTTCGTGATTCGCACGTATTCGTGGCCGCGGGGGGGAATATCGTGAAGCTGCCTCTTTCGGAGCTCGTGCAATGAAGCGATGGCTTGCCGGATTGCTCGTGTCGAGTCTCGCGTGGTCCGCGAAGGCGCAGGAGAATATTGGCGAAACGTGGTATCCCGTTGAAAGTCCGACGAAGGCGGATCTCAAGCACATTGCGTTTGCCGACGACGGAGCTGGTTTCGCGGTTGGTCACGATGGAACGGTATTGCGTTATGACGGATACGCTTGGCGCGTCCTCCCGTTTCCAGATCCTCACGTGCCGCTGACGGTCGTTTCGGTGTGCAGTTACGATGATGCGTGGGTTTTTCCTAGAATGAACAACGTCGTTTATCATTACTTGGATGGGCGTTGGGAAACCAAGACATTCGACCGCGAATTTGGGGTGCAAGGGGTAGACTTTCGTCGGTGTGACCTGGCGTATGCCGTCGGTTTGTTCGGAATGATCTACCATTTCGACGGACAGCGTTGGGAACGCGTCTTTGCGCCGAATCTACCCAATGATCGCGAATCACATTTACGCGGTGTCGCGGTGTTGGCGCCCAACGACGTTTGGATGAATGGCGAACAATTTCTGCTGCATTTCGATGGGGCAAATTGGCATCGTTCACCATTGCCATCTTCTGACGCCACTGCC
>JBGAOI010001067.1:0-2712 GCA_044221885.1 Polyangium sp. (in: bacteria) | reverse complement strand
CGGTGCCACCTACAGACTGACCAAGCATCGCAGCAATGGCGTCGACATCGCGATCGGGCGGACGAGGCATCGCTGAAAAACGCACCACGGCCACGACAAACACCAGCAAAATAACGAGGCGTCCGTGTGTACCGGCGTACGTCTTGACAGACTTGATCAGCGAGCCGATGGGCGAAGTCATGGCATTCGAGTGGCGCTCTTCGTTGTGGCTCGCACCGTGATGCAAGGGTGAGAGGGGAGGGGCTTGGGGCGAAGAGCGCCGAAGGCAGCTCGAAGCCCCAAATGTAAAAGGGGACCCGAACGTTGGGCGTTGGGTTGAACCGTGGGGGCGTCGAGACGAACTTGTCGCTCGCCGCCCCAAACGCCGAATTGTTTAGCTTCGAACGATTCCAAGAAGTTTGCGTGCACGATCCGGCTCAACGACCTCTCGTCCGACTGTCTTGGCATACGCGGCAGCTCGTGCCACCAGCGGTGCACTACCTTCGGCGAGAACGCCCTTCTCCATGTAGATGTTGTCTTCGAGTCCCACGCGAGCATGACCACCTAGGCGAATCGCAAGCTCCGTCATGGGTTGTTGAAAACGTCCGACGGCAGCGACGGCCCATGTCGAGCCCTCTGGAATTTGCGACTTCATGAAAACCACGACGTCTTCACTGGCGCGGATGCCTCCAGGCACGCCCAGGACAAACTGGAAATGCAGAGGCGCAGAAATCATTCCGCGCGTGAACAATTCCACGGCTTCGTGCACATGGCCCACTTCGTAACATTCGAGCTCGGCGATGCTGCCAGCTTCTCGGATCCGCGCGGCGATCTTGCGAATGTCCGCGCGCGTGTTGACGAAGACGTCATCACCGAAGTTGATCGTTCCGCAGTTGAGTGTCGCCATCTCGGGCTTGCACGCGAGTCCTCCGAGACGTTCGTCGATCGACATGCCCACGGCGCCGCCAGTGGACACTTGCACGATGACGTCGGTTTTTTCACGAATGCGCGTGATCGCTTCGCCAAACAGTTCCGCCGATTGTGACGGTGTTCCATCCGCGTTGCGCACGTGCAGATGAATCACGGACGCTCCGGCATCACGGCATCGCGCAGCTTCATCGGCGAGTTCTGCAGCCGTGATCGGAAGGTACGGCGTGTGTTCTCGAGTCACTTCCGCTCCGACAATCGCGGCGGTGATGACGAGTGGCGATTCGGGTGGCGTGATGATCACTTGCGGTACTGGTGTGATCACAGGACGAGGTTCGGGAAGTTTGGCGACGAGATCTGCGCCAGGCGACGAAAGAGCTGGCAATACGAGGCGAGGACGCCGTTGCAGTTCTTTCGGCACGACGCAGGTACCAATGGCGCGACAAACCACGACGGGTTCGGCATACGCATCTGCGGCAGATGCGGCGACATCGGGTGAACGTACGTTCGCGACCACCTTGCGGGCTTCGAACGCCATCGTTCGTGACGTGTTGCCAACCTTGGTGATGACGCCCGTAGCTTCGATGTAGTCACCGGCGCGAACCGGTGCGAGAAACTCGATGGCTTCGTAGGCTCGAAACAATCCTTCGTCGCCATCGAGGCGGATGAGCAGTTCTGTGGCAACATCGCCAAACAGACCGAGGACTCGCGCCCCGTCTACGAGTTCACCCGCGTAATGTGCTTCGTGCGCTGCGATGCGTACACGCAGCGTTACGGTAAGACCCAATCCGTTGCTCATGATGGGAGACTCGACACTCGACCGCCCTTCGTCAACAAAGGAAACGCGCGACCACCCTTCGAGCGTTCAGAAAATCGATGACGTACATAGATGCAAAGAATCTCCCCCATCACGTTGGGATCATCATGGACGGCAATGGGCGATGGGCCGAACTGCGAGGTGAACCGCGTGAAAGCGGCCACAAATCGGGCAGTGCCGCCGTTCGTCGTGTTGTCCGAGTCGCTCGACGCCTTGGTTTGACAGCGCTCACGCTTTACGCGTTCAGCGAGCAAAACTGGGCGCGACCTCCGGGTGAAGTCGATGCCCTCATGGGCCTCCTCGAAGAGTTTCTCGTGTCGGAACGTGACGAAATTTTGGACAACCACATTCGTCTCGTCGCCATCGGAGATCTGGATCGGCTCCCACCGTTTGTCCGGCACGTACTCGATCCGCTCCGTGATGCCTCCGAACAGAACACGACGATGACGTTGGCTCTGGCGTTGTCGTACGGAGGTCAAGAAGAGATCGCGCGGGCGGCGCGGGAATTGGCCGTGGAAGCAAAGAACGGAAGCATCGATCCGGCAGCTATCGACACGCGCACGTTGGCGAAACGTTTGCCCAGCCTTGGCGTAGGCGAACCGGATCTCATCATTCGCACGGGTGGAGAACATCGCATCTCCAACTTCTTGCTCTTCGGTGCGGCGTATGCAGAGCTCGCGTTTACCGACGTGCTTTGGCCCGATTTTACCGAAGTGGATTTCTTCGAAGCCTTGGCGAGTTACCAAAAGCGTGAACGACGCTTTGGGCGTTTGCCGACGCGTGCTACGGAGGCTCAACCGAACTCGCCACAAGGTGAGTCTGCGAGGGTTTGACCTTGGCTCGATCGAACCTGACAAACCGACTTCTGTCGGCACTCGTTGCCATACCGGCGCTCTTGGCCTTGATTTATTTCGGGCCACCTTGGGGATGGGCGTTGTTCTTGGCGATCGCGCTCGTTGTTGGAGCGCTCGAATTTTTCGCGATGACGC
>JBGAOI010001066.1:0-2715 GCA_044221885.1 Polyangium sp. (in: bacteria) | reverse complement strand
TACCCCCCTCCGGCCCTTCGGGCCGATCACGACGACCATGAAGATGAATCTCCCGGATCACAATATACAAGACCGTCTCTGAATCGCGCCCCTACAATTTGCGTCGTGGAAAGTCGCAAACTTGGTCAAACCTTCACCTTCACTGCGACGAGGTACTAGCTTTTGGATGCAGCACCCGAGCGTTTTTCCGTTATCGCCGGGCCATGTTCGAGCAACGCGCCCAGCGTCGTTCCCACCGTTTTTGCCAATACCGCGGGATCTCCCTTGGCAGCAAGAGGTCCATCCAGGCACAAAGCCGCCAGACCATGCGCAGTCGACCAACCCGTGAGCGCCAAAGCTTCCGCGTCCATGGCCGTACAAATGCCTGCCGCTTGGCATCGACCAATCACGCCGACCAGCACGCCGAACGATTTCGTTGCGGCCACATCAATCGAAGTTCGGTCCGTTTTCGCGGTTAATTCAGGCCGGAACATCAGCCGAAAATATGCACGATGCGTGAATGCGAAGTCCACATACTTTCGCCCACAAGCCTCGAATGCCAGACGTGGCTCCGTCTGCTCATCCGCAGCTCGTTGCAGCATTTCGGTCAGCAACAGCAGACCTTCTTCCACGAGAGCCGCAATGATCGCCGAACGGTCCTTGAAGTGGTAATAAGGCGCGCCGTGCGTGACATTGAGCGTTCGCGCGACATCCCGCATGCTGAAGCCATCGAGCCCTTTTTCGTCGATGAGCTTCAAGCTCGTGTCCAGAATTGCGCGTCGCAGGTCCACGGGGGACTTGTAGCACGGGGACACGAAAAGCGGTTCAGAATTGCGCATGATGCACAAAGACCACGTAAAGGGCCGATTCCGGTGGCTTTGGCCGAGCGACGCATCGCCGCTTTTTTCGCGCCAAACCTTCGCCTGGGGCGCTCATGTCGTGGATTTCGATTTCCCCATCCACCGAATCATGACTTCCGCAATGTGCGGCCCTTGATCTTCCTGCACGAAATGGTTTCCCGGGAACGATTCGTGCGGTTGACCTTTGGCTCCGGGAATGTGCTTTTGTAATGGGACATCGCCCGTGCCCAGGATGGGGTCGTCCTTGCCAAACAGCGTCAAGAACGGCTTGTTGAACTTACCGAGAGCCGCCCAAGCCGCTTGATTGGCAGGGATTGCGGGATCACGCGAGCTCACGGGCACGAGCGCCGGGAAAATTCGCGCTCCCGCCTTGTATTGCTCCGAAGGAAAGGGCGCATCGTAGGCTGCGCGTTCCGCTCGGCTCAATCGCGTATTGCATCCGCCCACGACAATTTTGCCAATGGGAAACGACGGCGAAAAACGCGCATACGTTCTCCAGATATAAAATGCAAGTGGTGCTCGCTGCTGACCTGCCGGCAGAAAACCATTACCGACGGCAACGCGATTGAACCAATCCGGTTCTTCGCCCACGATGCGCAGCCCAATGAGCGATCCCCAGTCTTGGCAAAACAGGGTCATGTCCTTTAATTCCAGCGTTTTGAGCAGCGTTTTCACCCAGCCCACATGCCGAGCGTACGAATAATCCTTTTGCGAAGTCGGTTTGTCGGATTTGCCAAAACCAATCAAATCCGGCACCACCACGCGACATCCCGCATCGGCAAAAAGCGGAATCATTTTTCGATAGAGGTAACTCCACGTCGGTTCACCGTGCAACAAAAGCACGACCGCGCCATCTCGAGGTCCCTCGTCGACGTAATGCATCCGCAAGCCTTTTTCCACATCGAGGTAATGCGGAGTAAAAGGATATCCGGGTAGATTTTCGAAACGTTCGTCAGGTGTGCGCACGACTTCCATGGTCAATACCCCAAAGCTACGCCCGAAAAGGCGCGAGAAACGACAAAGAGTCCCTGCTCGTTGAACCCTCGATAATGCCCATATTTGACCTTCAAGGGATCATAGATGCTGTGAAATGCTGTCGCGAAGGTGTCTTCATCGCCGGGAACACCGTACTTCGCATACGCATCGAGGGCCAACTTTCGGATCGTTTTGGTAAATTCGAGGGCTTCCAAGAAGTCGGCTTTCTTGCCATATTCGAAGTGCGTCGGCAACCAAACGTCAAAGTCGAGCTTCGACAAATGCTCCATCGCGCGAATCATGCCCGGCATGTTCATGTCCGGCCCGCCGATGGGATACAAAGTCCGAATCAAGCCGATATCTGCCGTCTGCAAGAGCCGCTCTTTGGGCAAATAAAGCGCATACATCGCATCGCTGTGCGATAACCCCACATCGATCATTTGAATTTCGACGCCCCCGATTTGTAACGTCTGGTCTCCACGAACCAGCTTTGTCGGCATCAAAATGTCTTTCACGCCCGAATATCCATCCAGCGCTTTCCAGTATTCGGGGCATTTTTCGTGCGCAATCACTTCTTGCGGAGCCAAAGCAGCTCCGCCCACGACGTGATCCAGGTGATAATGCGAATAAATCATCGTCTTGACGGGAACGCCGGGCGCGAGCTTCTCGAGCGCTTTTTTCAGCTCGGTCGCCGCTTCCTTGGTAAATGGATCCGTTACGACAAACCCCTCGTCTGTCTTGACCACCATCGCGCGATCCCACGTCCACCGAAACGTGTACACCCGATCGGTCACTTTGGTTAGCTCGGACCCATGAAAGTGCTCCACATCCGGCACGTAGTGCACCTGCTCCCGAACCGTCTTGTCAATCACATACCCCCGAACATCGCAACCCGCGAGAC
>JBGAOI010001065.1:0-2718 GCA_044221885.1 Polyangium sp. (in: bacteria) | reverse complement strand
GCCACCTGAACCAGCATCACCGCTTGAACTGGAAACGGCGCTCCCTGAGGTTTGCGACGTTTCTCCGCCGCAACCAACCATGGCGACGAAACAACCCATGAAGGCGAAAGCAAATGTCTTGTCCATACGCAATTCGTCGCATGAACCGAGTCACGGCGTCAAGATCGCCAAAATGAAAAACGCCGGCCTTGCGTCAAGACCGGCGTTTTCATTCGAGGCTTACAGCGTCAATCCGATTTGTTGCCCATCGCTTTGCGAAGTGGCTTGTTGAATGCCGCAATGGCCAAACCGGCGGCAATGCCCAGGGCCATCAGGAACATGAAAAACAGGTCCTTGGGCCACTTCGTGTAAAACACGCCAATGTAGCCGCTCATGATGTTCCCGAGGAAACTCGACATGAACCACATGCCCATCATCATCGAAACGAATCGCACGGGCGATACTTTCGTGACGAGCGACAAACCCACGGGCGAAAGGTAAAGTTCGCCAATCGTCAAGAGCATCGTGCAAAACACGGGCCAGAACAAACTGCCTTTGCCCGCGCCCACGGCTTTGGCTCCAATGACCATGACGATAAACGAAGCGCCGAGAATGAAGCATCCCCAGGCCATTTTGGTGACCGAGGACATTTCTCGGCCGCGTTGCGATTCCCACGCCCAGAATCGGTCAATGAGCGGGGCCAGCGTGAAAATGAAGAATGGATTGACCGATTGGAACAACGTCGAAGGCATACGCCAGCCGAAAATCGTCGGCCAATTCGTTTGCTCGTCGGCCCAGGTTTGCATCGTATTGCCCTGCTGCTCGTACACTGCCCAAAAGACGATATTGAGTGCGCAGAGAATGATGAGCGCCATGATGCGTTGTTGTTCGTTTTCTTCTTTCGGCGGAGGTGCCGCTTTGCCATCGTCCGACTTCTTGTTCAGCGTATCCGGCGCGAGCGTCGATGGTCCAAACACGATCTGAATGATGAGCCCGGCGACCATACCGAGGCCAGCCGCGAGGAATCCATATCGCCAGCCGTAACTTTGGGCGAGCGGTCCGCAGACGAAGTTGCACAAGAAGGCACCCAGATTGATGCCCATGTAGAAAATCGTGAATGCACCGTCTCGCCGTTTGTCGCCAGGTTTGTAAAGATTACCCACTTGGGTCGATATGTTCGGCTTGAAGAACCCATTGCCGACAATCAGGAGAATCAGCCCGATGAAGAAAAAGTTTTCGGCCGTGAACAATAAGAATTGGCCGGCAGCCATGATGACCGCGCCGACATAAACGGACTTCTTTTGTCCCCAATATCGGTCCGCGACGTACCCTCCAAGCAGCGGAGTCAAATACACGAGGCCCGTGTACCAGCCATACAGAGTCGATCCGACGGGCTGCATCGTGCACGTTTGTTCCGCAATTTGCCGCGCTACGTCAGCGGCGATCCCTGGAACATTATTCGCAGGCTCGCCCGCCACCAGTGCGGGGACTCGCTCGGTGACGCACTTGGCAAGTTCGTCGGGAGAAAGCGAGGGCATGAGGCCCTTGATGAAGTTCCATCCGAAAACCGCATTCGGGTCGCCTTGACCGCTGTACGAGCGCCCTTGGTACGTTTGGCGCATCGTGATGAAAAGATAGTTGACAATGTACAGCTTCAAGAGTCCGCGCATGCCGTAGTAGGAAAAACGCTCCCACATCTCGGTCGTGAACAAGACGAAGAGACCCGCGGGGTGACCGAGGACTTCTTTCTTCGACTTCGGTCCAACCCACTCGTGCTTCGGGGACTCTGTTGACATGCGTTTCCTCGATTTTGGCTTGCTGTGCGAAGGGCTTTTGGACCAACGTCACCGGGACGTTTGTCCGCGGAACCGATCGGCTCGGGTGAACGGTCAGGGCAAACTGGATCCAGGTTTTACGGCAGGGTGCGTCGGGAACGCAAGCATCATCCGCGTGTCGGTCGTGCGGCGTCGAGAATTCGTTCTTCGAAGAGAACCAAGGTGCCGCTGGGTAAACTCTCGCGGATGGCATCGAGCGCGCGGGTGGCGCTTTCGAGCGTGCTACACGATGCGATGTCGACGAAGAGACGCCCTTCTTCGGGCCACGTGTGCAGCGCGATGTGACTTTCGCCCACGACGGCACATGCGGTGACGCCTTGCGGGGAAAACGGCACGACGAGCGTTCCAAGGCCCGTGAAGGGACCTCGGGTCACCGCCAAGTCGAGAGCTTTGCGAAGAGCTTCGGGGTCATTGAGGTAGTCGGCGGGGCACTGTTCGAAGATGGCGAGCAGGACGAAGAGCTTCATGAACGCCCGAGGACATACTCGGGGAAAACGCGGCAAACAAGAGCGTCGTCGTGGTTGTTGTCAAATCGTTCAGCGTCGACCCATCATCGGCATCGGACGTTCGCGTGCGCCGCCCAAGTCGAATCGACCCGACACACCCGCAAAGAGATACCCATTCACCTTGGGATTGCGGATGGTTTCCGTGGGTTCGCCTTTCATATTTCGCCACAAGAACATGTTCACATCACCGCCGATGGTCGGCGCAATGGCGATGCTCTTGGACAAACGTACGTCCAGCCCTACGGCGGCTCGGGCCAATTGAAAACCATGCGAGAGCGTATCGGTGAGTTTTCCGCCGGGATGATCCCAGGTGAGACGGTATCCGGCGCCAATGGAAACAAATGGATCCAGACGTCGAAATGGATTGGCATGGTACGTAGCATCGAGGCCCGCTGTCG
>JBGAOI010001064.1:801-2718 GCA_044221885.1 Polyangium sp. (in: bacteria) | reverse complement strand
CATACCAGCAAGATCTGCGCAATCTCAATGCCGACATGAAAGCTCAACAGCGGCAAAATACGACGATCTGCCGGCAACGAAAGCTCGTTCAACAACCCAGCAAATCCAAATCCATGCAATAATCCAAACAATGTTGCCGTCATCCAACGCAATCGATCCGGCTCGCTCGACTTCGCCAACATGCCCAACAGACACGCCTCGAAAAGCGCCAACCCCAACAATGCCGGCACGGAAACCGTTTTCATGACCAATGCCATCGCCGCAAGGCCCAGCAATCCCAATACGCTCGTTATCGGCACCGTAAGCTTCTGCCGATTCTCCACAAGCCACACGTTCTCCATCGAGACGAGCACAATCGACAACGCAATCAAAACCTCCACCGTCAATGTCTTTGCCGCCACATGACCCAACGCTGCCATCGATAACGTCAAGCTATGGCCAAGGGTAAACCCCGTCAGACAGAGGACCGCTTGTTTCAACGTTTTCGACGCCAACACGAGCGCCAACAAAAATGCCAAATGGTCCCAACCCGTCACCAAATGCTCAAAACCCGCTCGGCCGAATCGAATCCCCGTCGCCCAAAACCCGTCAGCTCGCGCCGCAGTTCGCACCGGTAAAACCACTTCGCGTCGCTCCGCCGTGAGCACCGAATCGATTTCCCGTCCGTCATTGGCATCGTGAAATCGTACCAAGGCCACGTGTCCCGTCACGACATCGAACAACAGATCGCTACGCAACAACGTCGCGACGAATGCCGCTCCATTGTCCCCCGAACAATTCAACTGCCACTCGAATGCCGCCGCGCCATGCTCTGCTGCCAAGGCGTGAAAGGATTCTGGGAGCAATCGACACGTACCGCTTTCCCCCTTTATTTGCAGAGTTTCCGGCAATGCCGAGCGTGACTCGCCTCGAGGTTTCCGTTGCGCCCACGTAGCTTCGAGCGCATTTAATTCCAGCAGCGCCATTTTTACGCGCACGGTCGCCAATGCACCCTGCATGTGCCACGTGATGTACGACGTGCTTCGCCCATGCGCGTGGGTATCCAACGCGCATACGAGGAGCGCGAGCGTGATGCATGCGCCAAGTAAAACGCGTTTCATGGAAGCGGCGCCATTTCGATTTTCGCCGCTTGTTTGCGCGCGTCCAAGAACTTTCGCAATCGCGCGTCTTCTTGCTGCTTTCGATAAGCGGTTTCGACGTCTTTGCGCACAGCCTCGAACGTTGGCGCTTCCCCCTCGATGCGTTCAGCAAGCCGCAATATGCGATAACCGTCCGAACCGCGAATTGGTTCGCTCACCTGGCCTTCTTCGAGCGTAATTACCGCGCGGGTCGCCGTTGCACCCAGGTAATCCTGTAACTTGGCCACGGGAAGCGGCGAATTCGGAGGCGTGACCAAAACCGGCGATCCCAAAGCTTGCAAATCCTCGAATCGTTCTCCCTGCGTCAAACGCTTGTGAACATCCTTGGCGCGTTGCAACGTTTCCGCATCTTGCTTCGCGGGGGCGTCTTGCGGTACCGCAAAAAAGATCACATCGACGCGAAATCGCCCCGACAAACGAAATCGTCCCGGTTCCTTTTCGTGAAACGCGCGCAAGGTCTTTTCATCCGGAAGTGCGTCGCCCTCTTGGGCATTCGCCACCATTTCCAGCACCCGAGCGCTCAATTGCGCCCGCATTTGCGGGTCCTTTTCAGGTAGTCCCAGCTCCATGGCCCGCTGGACCAACAATTCTTCCTCAATCAATCGGTCGAGTGTCCGTTGTTTTAGCGACTGCGCTGCTTCGGCCGTGTTTTCCTCTTTGGTCAGGGCTTCCTTCACGCCTGCCAGCGCCCGTTCGTAATCGGTGCGCAAGAGGTATGTGCCATTGACCGAAGCGATTGCATCGTCGGGAAGAGCTTTCCCCGCAGGGTTTTTCAAGA
>JBGAOI010001064.1:0-788 GCA_044221885.1 Polyangium sp. (in: bacteria) | reverse complement strand
TGCTCATGGCGGCAACAAGCGCGCCCAATGCCGCACCCAACGCCAAAACCGAGTTGCTCGAAAGGGCCGAACGAACCTTCGCTTCGGACATGTTTCAGGTGCCTTGAGGGGCCGGTTCAAAGTCGAGATAAATCGGCGAAGACCAAGCACGTTCTTCGTGATTGGACAAACAATCGTCCTTGTACGGCGTGCGATAATCGCCATAACAAGGTTTCAGCTCGATGCATTCGCCTTTGTCATTACGTTTGCAGCGTAAATGATCCCCATTCACGGCCGGCGAAGGCTCTTGAATGGCTCGCACGTAATACACCGTTTCGCGTCCGGCCGTCATGAAGTCGTCGTCCGCGAATTCTACCGAGCAGCCTGCTGGATCCTTGGGACAATCGATCTTTTTCCACGGATCTTGGATCAGATCTTTCAGCGGCTCATTGGCGGTTTTCTGCGGACGAATACGAATTACTTCAATGCGCGTGATCTGTTTTCGCGTATCGCCCGGATGATAACATTCACCCAAACACAAACGTTGCACTTCGGCCGCTGGGAGACCTCCTTCGCCGAAATCGGGACATCCCGGCAATTGAACGAAGGAGCCCGCGGCTTTCACCCGAAATCGTGGCGTTTCGTGCATTTTTGCTTCCGATCCCATCGTTGCGGGAGCATTGGGACCATTGAGACGATCAAACCACAACAGAATACGATCGCCCGATGTGCCGTAAACTTCACGCTTTTTCAGGGCCTCCCAAATGGCGTCGCGAGTGCGCGTTTCCGCGGGCACCGCCACGAGCCCT
>JBGAOI010001063.1:0-2721 GCA_044221885.1 Polyangium sp. (in: bacteria) | reverse complement strand
GAGAAGCGTCCTAGGTGAGGGAGTTGTCTTGTACTACACCAAGGTGTCGCAACGAGTCGACGGAAAAAACGATGCCTGGAGAAAAACGTCGTGACGCACCATTTTTGCTGATAGTGCAGTACACGCAACACCTCACGAGTCATCTTCAGAGCCATTGACTTGGCCCATGCCCTCCCCCACTATGAAAAACGTGCCTTCGATAGATGGATTGCCTCCTGGGCCCGGTAACAAACTCCTCCAGACATACGGGTATACACGTGACCCCTATGGTTGGCTCATACGCAACCGCGACAAGTACGGCGATATTTTCACCGCTCGGATGATCAATGGCAGCGTCGTCGTTGTGGGCAATCCATCCGGCGCTCAAGGGGTTTTCGGAGCTGATCCCGACGCGCTGGCGCCGTTCGCCACCGACGCGGTCAAACCGATCATCGGCCCCAATTCCATACTGTTGCTTTCAGGTGCACGCCACCGCCGCGAGCGCAAGCTGCTCATGCCGCCATTTCATGGCGAACGAATGCGGATGTATGGTCACATCATTCAGGATACGGCACATGCAGTGGCAGAAAAATGGATCCCGGGACAAACCATGCCATTTCAACGCACGTCGCAAGCGATTTCGCTCGAAGTCATCATTCGAGCGGTCTTTGGCATTCAAGACAAATCACGCGTCGAGGCGGTTCGTTGCGGCATTATCGATTTTGCTGAAAAAACGTCACCTGCCTTGTTTTTCTTTCCATTTTTGCAGCATAAATTCGGCGGTTTCGGACCTTGGAACCGATTTCTAAAAATCAAAAAAGGAATGATTGATCTCCTGCATGCCGAGATCGAAGCACGGCGTCGGGCGAGCGAGCCTGGAAACGACATTTTGAGCCTCATGTTGGCCGCGCGTCATGAAGACGGAACTGGAATGAGCGACGAGGAATTACATGACGAACTCTTGACGCTCGTGTTTGCCGGTCATGAAACAACGGGAATTGCGCTGGCTTGGGCCATTTATTGGTTATTGCGCAACCCGGATTGCATGGAGCGTTTGCTCGCCGAGCTCGATTCTTTGGGGTCGGAGCCCGATCCAGACCATGTGGTTCGTTTGCCGTACCTTGATGCTGTGGTGCACGAGACATTGCGCCTGCATCCCATCGTGCCAGACGTACCGCGTACAGTTTTGCGCCCGTTCGACCTCGAAGGGTATCATCTCCCTGTAGGTACGGGCGTTGCCGTTGCCACGACGTTGCTCCACCTTCGGCCGGACACTTACCCCGAACCACATCGCTTCAAACCTGAACGATTTCTCGAAAAGAAGTTCACGCCATTCGAATACACGCCGTTTGGCGGAGGCGCACGACGCTGCCTTGGCGCCGCGTTTGCCATGTACGAAATGAAGATCGTTCTCGGAACGCTCTTGTCTCGTTATCGGTTGGTCCTGGCAGAACCTGATGAAGTTTTACCCGTACGTCGCAATTTGGTGCTCGGTCCAGCGACCGGTGTACGCGTGATGTTCATTGGACCGCGTTCCGCAAAAGCGTCAAATACTCCCCGCGTTGCAGCTTGAGCTGTATTGAAGAATTCGCACATTGCCACAAGGCCGAACCAATTCGATAAGTGGTCAATGCAATGACCACTGAAACCTCGACATACCAGCCGATAAACACGCGTTCATGGCTCCGGCAGAGCTTGCGGAATGTTTCCTTTCCCGAGTATCCTCGCAAAGCAAGTCCAGCTCGAAGAACGCACTGATACTCAACAACCGCACGTAGCCTTTCGCGAATTGCTCTTCGATGGCCTGCGTAAAGGCACGACAAACCTTTTCTTTGTGAAGGAATTCGACATGCTCGAACGACGAACTGCGTGGTGCAAAGGGCAAGCGGGGTCAGTCGCTCTGTTTGTCCTCGCACTCGGAGGATTGGCAGGATGCTCGACGGATATCCAGGGCCCAACCCCGAAGCTCGATGCGAAAACCACTCCTGAAGTGGCTTGCAATGCGAGCAATCCGGAAAACCAAGCGGTACGAACAACGATTCGACTTACGTCCCCAGACGGTTCGTTTTCGCCCTTGCCCGTCGAGACCCTCAACGACGGACAAACCGTTGAATTGCCGAAAGTATACCTGATTCAGGGCACGAACGAAATCGAAGTTCCCGACACCAAGTTCGTCGATCAGAACAACATTGACGTCACCATTGACGCCGATCCCCTTATTCCTGCTGGCGAGTATCAGTTCAAAGTCGTCAACGCCAACGGCAATGCGAGCAAGGTAGCGGGCAAACTGCGCGTCGTTGTGCCGCCGACGGTTATCGGCGTTTCAACACAGGGCAATATCCCTAGCAACATGGGCGTGCAGATCTGCACGGCGATTGACAACACCCTCACGATCACAGGCACGGGCTTCCGCACGATGGATGCGCCGCCTGTCGTCGAGATTCTTTCGTGCACGGATCCCAAAGACCCTGCCTCGTGTACAACCGTCGTCGCCAAACTCACCGACGTGACGGTCGTGAGCGATACGAGCATCACGGGAACACTGGTGGGTGACATGTCAGGTCTGGCTCCGGGCGCCTACGCGGCACGTGTGACAAACCCCGAGGCTCCGCCTTGTAGGGGCACGATGACCGAAGCCGTGTTTGTCGTTCCAAGCCCCACGATCACGAGCGTTGCGCCTCCGTCCGTGTGCGCAGCAGACGCCGAGATCACCATCACAGGCACTGGATTCCACAATCCGAT
>JBGAOI010001062.1:0-2721 GCA_044221885.1 Polyangium sp. (in: bacteria) | reverse complement strand
GCACACGTCCCCCGAGCGCCGAAATACCAATGGGATACACGCGACCTTGGATTTCCGTGGGCGACGAGGCATTCAACGTGCCAAACCCGAAACACTTGCGAAGTAACGTCGAGACAAACGTTTCGGCCAAAGCTTTCGGATCGCCTCCAGCGGAACGACCCGTGGAAAATTTGGTCCATTGGGCTTGGGCCATACGCCAATACCGAGCGATTTCGTCGCGCAGCGTGAGCCCTTCGTCAATGCGGTAATCCGCGGGCGCTTGGTGCTCGGCGGTGGCGAGCGTAATACGCGAAAGCCATTCCGGCGCGAGCAAACCGCCTTCAATATAAATGGCGTCGAAAGCAAGTTCTGCATCACGCCGACGGGGGGTTCGAGCAGCGGCCATGTCAAACGTTCTCCACCGGCGGCAAAAGTACGAAAAGACCAATCACATCGGGCGGCAACAAAGCTTTCACGGAATGACTTCCCCGCGCCGCCGAGGCATCGCGGACCCGGCGATGATCGTCGAGCAATATCTTCGCGCGCCTTTCCGCGTAGGCCTCCAAATCGCCGCGACGAGCGGTGACTTCGTCAAGAGCACGAGCGACAAACCGCGCGCGTACGGGCGGAGGCGGATCGCCGACAGGTGCGGGAACGAGCAACGTCAAGGCGTCCGTACCTTCCAAAAGGTTTGGCGCGACGGACCAGGCCAATGCGCCGGCTTCTTCGACAAGGGTTGTGTACGACGAACCGGCGCGTGTTGTCATGAGCTGATGGCGCAAACGCAAAAGAACGACGGTGGTTGGAGCGGCAAGGTTTGGCACGTGCCAACAGCCCACGCGCCCGAGGATGCTCGGATCCTTGGAAACTTCGGCCGGATCCGCTCCGAGGGTACGTCCGAGCAACGTTTCGGCCAAAATGGCGACCACGGGATGACTGCGATGGAGGAATCGACAACGCGGCGCGGGAGGCGCCACGAAATCGACGAGCAACGAGCGCTCGAAACCTTCCAAGGATAAACGTTCGCGCACGTCTTCGGGCAAAGCGGCGAGCGGGATTTTATAACCGCGGCGAAGTTTTTCCAGGCCCGCACCGAGTCGCATCGTCGAGCGTCCGGTAAAACGTTCGACATCTTCGCGACCGCCAACGGCGGCCAAGGTTTTATGCCATTCGGGGAGAACTTCTTCGGGTTTGAGACGCCGCTGGGCAAACACCGTGCGATTCCGTTTGGCTTTTTCGGCTGCGTCTTGCCAGCTTTTTTCGACGGCGCGCGCTTCGGCCATATCCATGAAATCAAAGTGGGTTTGTTTGGGAGCTTTGCGCTGTCGCAACAAAACGGCTTTCATGAGCGCTTGCGTGAGCGTATGCCCATCATCGGGCAGGGGAACGGGCACCCCGAGTTCTTCGCGGATTTTCTGGGCTTTGCGGACGATGACTTCCAGCACGGCGCCATCGACAGGATTGTTTGCCCCGTACATCAGCGTCGTGCGCACGACCGGACTGGTTTGTCCAAAACGATCCACGCGACCTTCGCGTTGTTCGTGGCGCGTGGGATTCCACGATAAATCGTAATGAATGACTGCGTCGAAGTGTTCCTGCAAATTGACCCCTTCCGACAAACAGTCTGTCGCAATGAGCAAAGGTTTGTCGGCAGCGCCAATGAGGTTGACTTGTTCTTTGCGTTCGTCGGCGGTGATTTCCCCGGTCACGACACCGACGGTGACACCTTTGAATTTGGCCGCGAGGTGTTTGCCCAGGTAATGCGCGGTCGCGATGTAGCGACAAAACACGACGGGGGCAAACCCTTCCTCCAGCAACGAGCCGACGTGATCGGTGAGCAACTTCAATTTGGGATCGCCCGATCCTGTGCTGAGTTTTTCGGCAGTTTCCAGCAATTGTTGCAAGTCCGCGTCGTCGCTTGCGCCCGGAGGTTCCACGTCATCGTCGGGCAAGGCGTCGGCGCGTCCGTCGAAAATGCGGTCTTCGAGGTATTCGTCGTCGGTATCATCGGACAAACCTGCGCGGGTGCGCAACGCGCCCAAGGCTGCCGCGGGGCTCGACGCGACACAACGCATCAGGGCGAGGGTCGTCCAGAAGCTCAAGCGTTGCCGGCGTTCGTCGCCGCTGGCGGATTCGACGACCGCGGCGCAATAATCGAGCACGGCGTGGAAAAACTTGTCCCACGCGCCGGCGAGGGAATAGGTGAGTTCTTTGGTTTCGCGTTTGGGAAAAAGATTGCCTTCTTTCCATTCGGCGATATCAGGCCGTCGACGTTGTACGAAATGCCGCGCCAAACGTTCGCGTAATCGATCCCTTTCGTCGCCTTGGGCTTGTTCCAGTGCGCCGAGACTGGGGTCGAGCAATGCGAGCAAACGGAAAAAAGCGGGTTCGTCGCCCGAATGCGGTGTCGCGGTGAGCAGCACCAAATGGCGGTCGGGGGATTGGGCCAGGGATTGAAGGAGGTTGTAGCGAAGGTGCCGGCCGCGGCTCGTGGCGGCGCAGGTATGGGCTTCATCGACGATGACAAACGGAGGACAAACGCGGAGAAAATCATCACGGCGGCGTTCGTTTTTGATGTAATCGAGGCTCACGACGGTGAAGGGATACGCGTGAAAAACGCTGCCGCTCGGGGAAAGGTCGCGTTCGAGACGGGCGACGCCGGCGGACGTAATGGCAACGGCGCGAATATGAAAGCGCGTGTCGAGTTCGGAGACACATTGATCGACCAAATGCGGGGGGCAC
>JBGAOI010001061.1:0-2724 GCA_044221885.1 Polyangium sp. (in: bacteria) | reverse complement strand
GCGTTGGTGCGGGCGGTGCCGGAGGAGGTAATGGCTCCGGCGGGACGAGTCAAAGCAGTTCGTGCGGCGATGGTGGCGGAATCGTACTTCCCGACGGAGGCGCGGGGGGCGAAGGCGGTTGCTTGAACCAGAAAACATTCACCGTCGAGGTTCCGCCGGAAGGAACACCGGCACAACCCGGTCAAATTTGCGCCATTGCGATGGATCCCGTCACCAGCAATTTCGCCGCAAAAGTGACACTGGTCAAATCGCCCAATGCCGATCACCTGGCCACCGGCCACATTGCGATCGATCCCGCCGTGCAAGCCGAAGTCGTGGCATTGCCATCCATAACCGTCATGTCGGGAGATCCCGTGCTGTCCGCCGTGAAAATCACGAACATCGCGGCCGAACCCGGCGGGTTTTCCTTCGACGCCGAATGGCCGATGCCATTTAATGTGCAACCCTACAGTTGGGAATCCATGCAAGTCAAAGTCTCGATGATGGTGAAATGCGATCCGCAAGCCATGGTCATGCGCCTCGTCGAATCGACAACGTACGTTCATCTTTGCGTCGATATGGGATCGCTCACGTGGGTCAGTTCGGGTGAAGTTTGCAATGCTTGCGATATCATTGCGGAAATGGCGCCGAGCCCCATTGTTTCGGACAAACATTTCGACGAATTGCCGCTCGGACACGTGATGCGCTTGCGCGTCGTTCCGCTGGCCCGCATTGGAGCGTCCGTGGTGCTTTTTGCAGAAAATGATGGCGGCGAAGGTTTGTCGTATGATTGGCACCCTTCAGCGGGCAAACTCGACCAAGTCTCCGACGACATCGCCATTTGGACCCCACCGAGTGATCTGCTTCCCCACATCGTGCAAGTCGCCGTGCACGGAGACGACAGTGCAGCCGTCGCCACGTATGCTTGGAGGGAACCGCAATGAAAACGCCGCAATACGCGATTCTCGTTGGGCCGATTCAGCAAGAAAACCTCGCCCTGCAATACTTGGCCGCGTCGGCCGAGAAAGCCGGACATCGCGCGGAACTCGTTGCGTACAGTTATCGTTCGGACTTGGATTCCGCGGTCAAAACCATTCTCGAACGCAATCCGGACCTGGTCGGCCTGGGCATTGCCTTTCAAAACAACATCGAAGACTACATCCTTTTTCTCAATACGCTCCGGGAACGCGGGTATCGCGGACATGTGACCTGTGGCGGACATGTGCCGACGTTTTGTTATCGCGAGCTTTTGCGCGATGTCCCGGGCCTCGATACCGCCGTGCGTCACGAAGCCGAAGAAACGCTGGTGGAAATGCTGGATCAAATGGGCCAAGGTCAAACGCCGCAAAACATCGCCGGGCTCGTTTGGCGTCATGGAACCACCGTGGAAGTGGGTCCCGTGCGTCGTCCCGTGATTGACCTGGATTCGCTACCGCTCGCGAAACGAAGTGCTGAACCTTATGTGGTCGGAGGCATTCCGGTGGATTTTTTGATTACCGCACGTGGATGCGTAGGCGAATGCAATTATTGCAGCATTGCCGCGTTCACATCAGAAATCAGCGTGCCTTTTCGATTGCGAAAACCCGAACCTGTCGCGGAAGAAATTGCGCAGTTGTACCACGAACGAGGTGCGCGCGTGATGTTCGTCCAGGATGACCTTTTCATCTTGCCAAGCGAAAAGAAAACCGTCGAACGTTGCGCTCGGATCAAAGAAGGATTGGTGCGTCGCGGTGCAAACGACGTCGTGTTCTGGGTCAAAGGTCGTTCGGAAACGATAACGCCTGCGGTTTGTCGTGCAGTCCGGGACATGGGCGGCATTCACATGTTTCTGGGCGTCGAAAGCGCTTCCGCGCAACGCCTGGATTATTTGGGACGCACGCATTTGCCCATCCACAACCAAAGCGCGATTGAATTGTGCCGACAAGCCGGCATCGTGCCATCGTTCAATTTCATGCTTTTCGATCCCGATTCGTCGCTCGATGATATCACCGCCACGCTCGACATGGCCGATCAGCATTTGGATTTGCCTTGGAACGTGTGCCGCACGGAGATTTATTCGGGAACGCAATTACGCGAGCGTCTCGAGTTGGAAAAACGCCTCGAAGGTGATTACCGCAGTTACGGGTATCGCATGCGGGACGAACGGGCCGAGGTCATGTTTCGGATTTTGCGCGTGAGTTTCCACGATCGGGGGCTCGCGATTGAAAGCCTACTCAATCGTTTGATCAGCCTGGGTTTTGCGCGACAATTGCACGAAACGTATTTCCCAAGCCCCGCAACGGATCGCTTGAGCCGCGAGATCATGGATCTTTCGGTCGCTGTTCGCCGTGACAGTGTCCTCGAGATGCGGGACATGTTGGCCTTCGTCAAAACGAACGATTACGCGGACAAACGTGCGGTGAGGAAATACGCCATCGACAAGGCGGTCGCGATCAATGCGCGAGATGCAGCGTATCGGTTTCGCGCGGCGGAATTGTGGAATCAGTTGAACGTGCGCGGAATGGCGCTGATGAGCAACCGCCACGGTACGGCCCTGAAAAACGTTCATGCTGGGTGGAGCGTTGCGGCGGGGTCGTGAGAGCACCCACTTCACGCATGCTGCAAGACCAGCATTCTTCGCTTGCCCGCGGCCACCAACCACGGTAGCGTAGTCGCCCCAATCGCCCCAAGCGCGTGAAAGCGGTACCAACCATGCCTCTCTTGTCCGAGCGTCCGGCGCGTATCGAATTTGGCAACCAAGTGATT
>JBGAOI010001060.1:0-2728 GCA_044221885.1 Polyangium sp. (in: bacteria) | reverse complement strand
CTTCGATAACTGTTTTGTTGTAGTTGGCGCGGTAAATCGCCACGCCGTAGAGGTTCGCATCGCGGTTCTTCAGCTCGCGATAGTCGACGCCGACGACGGTGTCTCCTCGTTCGCGAAGAACGCGCGCAACCCGCTGCGCGAGGCCGCCTGCAATTCCGGTAATGAGCACTCGTCGCATGCGCGCCTAGAAGATGGATGTGCGGGCACGAAGCCCATCGTTGATCATGGACTGCACGCGGTCTTGAACAGCTTTCACTTTAACGTCGATGGCCTGATCTTCGTCGTCAAACGGTCCTTCGAAGGTCATGGGCTCGCCGAAGTAGACATGAAACTTCACCGGAAGCGGGAAATACGCCAACGGGCCAAGCACAGGCAGCAGCGGATGCACCGGGAAATAGGGCGCTTTAATAAGTTTCGAAATGGTGCGCGAGTTGTGCACGCTTATGATCGACTCTTCGGCACCGATGACGGCGACGGGCACGACCGGGCTGTTTGTTTGGAGAGCCAAGCGAATGAAACCGCGACCGAACGCTTCAAGCTGGTAGCGATGTTGCCAGGTCTTGCCACACCCCCGCGCTCCTTCCGGGAACACCAAGATGGCGTTGTCGTCCATCAAGAGATTGCGGCAGTTGATGGGATCTCCAACAACAACTCCCGCGCGCGCAAAACTCTCACTCACCCACGGCAACGTTGGAAAATACCGTTCGGCCATGGCTCGCGGAAGACGTGGTGGATCTCCTCGTAGCAGCGCGGCCGTCGCTACCACGAGCCCGTCGAACGGAAACTGCCCAGAGTGATTGGGAACGATTAAGCAGCGCCCGGCGGGGATGTTCTCGATTCCATGAATCTCTGGACGGAAGTACTCAAAAATGAGCTTCGCGAGACTGAAATAGACCTTGGCCTGCTCGGGGTTGAACCCCCAAGGATCAAAGCCGAACTCGTTGATGTGATTGGGAAGCGCGTCGATGGCACGTGCGACTTCCGGATCGACGAAGTTCGTAAGCATTAGGTTTCGTACGGTCTTATGGATCTTGTGAGGGGGTCAAGAAGCGTTGATTTTCTGAGCAATTGACAGGGTTCGCCTGGGCCGGTACGTGAAGAGCAAATCTTTTCGCGAGGGGTCGATGCGTACGTCATTGAAGCTAGGTCGAACCATTCCAGCGCTGTGCCTCCTTCTCGCCGCATGCGGTCCACGCGCCCTCTCGACGGACACCACCGCGCACACGCTCGCGATCGGCGGGAGCGATCGACGCGTCACTGTAATGACAGACGTCGATCGCGTTCGCGAGATGGCCGCGACAGACGAAACGTTTTACGCCGCCACTGACCGAGGTCTGCTTACGTACCCGATGACAGGCGAACCGACGCCGACGCGGATCACGCGTGCGGAAGGCTTGCCGAGTGACGACGTCACATCGGTGTTCGTGGGTGGCGAGGGAACTGTCCTTGTGTCGACATCGGCCGGGCTAGCGCTCGTGCGAGATGGGCACGCAACGGCGGTGGCGACCGCTCCTCCGATTGGCAAGATTGCCGACGTTGCGATCACCGGAACGAACACCGTGTGGGCCTGCGGCCGTGTGGGCCTTGCGCGCTTGAAGGCGGGACAGGCTGGTTGGGTGCTCTTCGGTGAATCGGTGCAGTGCACGAAGCTCGCAGTCGCGAGTGACGGCTCGTTGTGGGTCGGAACCACGACGGGTATGTGGTTGGTCGAGAACGAAGAAATCGTGCGCGAACATAGCCAGTCGCGAGGCATTCCCGAGCCTTACGTGGCGGACATTGCGCCGCTCGCGCACGGGCAAGTGATGGCTCTTTTGCGCGGCCCGATCTCCACCGTGCTCGGGTATTGGAACGGACACCATTGGTACGGATACACACTCGAGGGCTTCACACCGAAAGTGCTGAGTCTTGCGACGGTGGGCTCGCGCGTGATGATGGTGACGCCGGGGCATGCGTTCGTGATCGCGAGCGGACAAGGCGAAGGCGTGCCACTTGTCGCGTTGAATGCTTCCGCGGAAGTCGGCGTGCGCAGTTATCGAGCACGCATCACAGAGGCGAGCGCAGTCGTCGTGCCCGAAGGCAACGGCGAATCCGTCCGTGCGCCGTCGACGATGGCGGAGATCCCGACGGGGCAGCCCACGATCGATGCTCCGCATCTTGAAGCGTCTCCTGCGGCGATTCGCGTTCCGGAGGCCCTCTACGGCGTTTACGTTCACGGCGCGACGTATTTTCTCGCAGACATGAATCGCGGCGTGGTGCACTTGCAAGCCGACAACAGTGAGCGGCTTCTTCGCACCAACGATCTTGTTTCATCGACATTTCTGCACGTCGCGACGGACTTGTCGCAACGCACATGGCTGGTCACGAAGAATCACGACCTTGTGCAACTCGACGACGACGGAGGCCTTCGCCGCATGCCTTTGCCCGAAAACGTGCATGCGCTTGCGGTCGCGAGCGGTGACGGCGGGGCGCATCTGCTTGCGCGCGTCGGAGATACTGGCTCGACGCTGCGTGTGTATCGCGCAGACAGCGGTCGTTGGAATCAAGTTGTGGAACGCACGATTCGAACAGCGTCGCCATTTGTCGGTGTGCCTTTGATGGCAATTGGGCCCGGAGGAATTGTCTGGGCCGTTGTCGAAGTGGAACGAGACACCGAAGAGGGAACGCGCACGGCTGGCGTCGTTGTGCTCGATCCAGCGAACGAAGCCGTCACGTATCATCATCGCGGAGC
>JBGAOI010000105.1:0-16426 GCA_044221885.1 Polyangium sp. (in: bacteria) | reverse complement strand
AATTGACTCCCAATGCTTACGGCTGCGAGGAGAAACGATTCGTTTTGGAGCCGCGTGTCGATGATCAGGGCGCGGGCGGATGAGGCTCCTCCGACGCTGTATACTTGGCTGAGATGCTCTTGCGAACCCTCTGACAAACGCGTATCGTTGCCATCATGGCGCGACGCGGAAACATCCAAGTGAATGCCTGGGACCGATACACAAAATCGTCCGAAAGGCTTGTGCTCGAGGAATATTCGAGCTGCGAAGTGCCCGCTGGTTGCGGCGGAGCCATCATGCGTTGGATCGACCCGGGCGAGGCCTTGCCGCTCCATTTTTGGTTTTATTGCACGGGTGAATCCGGAGGTGTTTTTCTCGACGGACAACGCGTAGCTTCGCCGTGCTCGGATGTTCGTCAAGGAAAACATATCCTCGCTGGTAGCATTTCGCCGCCCAACGATGTACAACCAATTCTGGCTTTGGCTTTGCGATTTGGCGATAAAGATGTTTCGCACTCCGAACCCGGACGTTCGCGTGCCATTGGACATAAAATCGAAATTTTGTCCGGAAAAACGGTGCGCATCCTCGGAACCACGGAGCAACCTCGAGGCGAATCCTGGAAGCAGCTCGATTTCGATGACTCGGCGTGGAAAGAATTGACCACCAAAGCGGTTAAAACACCGCGGTCCGAGCGCGATTGGCACCTCGATCAGGTCGAAAAGACAGGCGCAGAGCGAATTGCTTTGGCCAAAGCGCGCGGTCAATTATGGTTCCGGTGCACCTTCGATGTGCAATTGGGGGCAAACCCATGACCACACGTCGACCCCTCGTATTGGTACCGCAGTTTTTCGGCTCCACCGTATTTGATCGTCGAAGCTCGCGGTACACGCCGTTCGATCAAAAAACGACGGATCTGCTACGCTGTGCACATACCACATCCATTGGACAAATCATTGACGAAGCGCCGCAAGCGCATCGCGAGGCCATGGGAACATTTGCCTCCGTATTTTACGAGCGTGGATTTTTCACGTACGATTTGCGATTTCATGGCGACTTGCTCGACGTGAAACCGCCGCAAGATCATCTGACCGGGCCGTTGGCGGTGCATCTCGAAGTGGTTGCAGCCTGCAATTTGAGTTGCACGCATTGTTTTGCGGGAGAACTTCCGCGTCGCGAACCTCCGTTGAGTTTGTCCGAACTAGATACACTTTTTGCAACAATGGCGCGTATGGGGGCGTTTCGATTGGGTCTCACCGGAGGCGAACCACTCTTGCGCAAAGACCTGATCGACATTCTCGATCTTGCAACACATCATGGTTTGCATCCGTGTTTGACCACAAATGCGCTTATGCTGGACGAAGCCATGGCCAAAAAGCTCGGTGCTCGGCCCCTGGTGTGGCTGAATGTGAGCCTGGATGGCGCAACGGCCGAGACAAACGATCAGGTTCGTGGCGAAGGGACGTTTCAACGCGTGCTCGACAAAATCGCGATGCTCCGCGAACATGCGCGATTTACCTTGGCCTTTACGGTGATGAAACACAATGCTCATGAAACGCGGGCTTTTGCGGAATTTGCAGCGCGAGTCGGCGCGCATACTGCCGTGTTTCGCCCTTTGTACCCAGTAGGTACAGCCGAGACAAACGAAACGTTATGGCCTTCATTCGATGATTACGAGCGTGCGCTGGATTCGATTTGGACGCTCGGTGAAACCTCGGGAGATCGCCCCGCGGCCATTCGCGCGATTGATGCATTTTCTCCGCGTTTGCGTCACGAGACTCGGGCCGTGGTTCACGATAATTCAGGTTGCGGAGCCGGTAATACCGTGTGTTCCATTTCCGTTGGTGGTGATGTGAATCCTTGTAGTTTTCTCGGGCCGCATTTCATTGCCGAAAACGTCCGACGCAAATCTTTCGAGGATATTTGGCACGCGAGTGAAAAGTTCCGCTTGATTCGAGGATTGCCTGGAGATGGCACGGGTACGGCGACGTTTGGAGGCGGTTGTCGCGCGCGTTCCCTCGTCATGGCTGGTGATGTCAATGCGCCGGATCCGTGGCTCGTCGAGCAAGAAAAGGCGCCCACGCGTCGACGCAATCCATTGCACGTGCTGCGAACGCAAAAGAGGACAATATGAAGGCGGATATTGCTTCGTGGTTGTTGTCAGCCGACCGCAAATTGTTGCCACCCGCAACGCTCCTCGATGTCGCAGCGAAACTCGTTGAAGCACGGCGTTTCGATATGGCCGCGACGGCATGTGACGCGGCATATTCGTTGGCTCCGGATGACGACGAAATCGTTAAGACGCGTAAAACGCTGCTCGAACGCATGCGTATCGAAGAGCTTGGCCTTGTTTTTCGTTACATTCCGGCGGGACCATTCATGATGGGATCCGACCACGGAGATATGGACGAATCGCCTGTGCATCCCGTCGAATTGGAGGCTTTTTGGATGGCAGACGTTCCCATTACTTGGGCCGCATATCATGACCTCATTGGATGGCCGCCACCACCCAACGGCGTTCCTCCCGATGATACCAAGTCGAAAAAGAAGAAAAAAGAGGGCGACTTCGATGCAGCGATGTTTCACCTTTATCAGGATCACAAGATTCGCCGCCAATATTGCGAAACGGAAACCGTGCGCGCGCGCGACTGGCACGCGCATGCACCCGAAACGGAGTGGCATCAAGGCAATGTCGTCAAAAAAGCCAGCGAACTTTTCGGCCCAGTGGCCCGCAAGGATACCGCGCGACCGTGGACATACGACGAAAAACCAATGGTCGCCGTGTCCTGGATCCAAGCGACAGCGCTTGGAGGAAAGCTGACGAAGTCAGATGTCGAATATGGTTTGCCAACCGAGGCGGAATGGGAAAAAGCCGCACGTGGAGGTCTTGTCGGCTGCAATTACCCTTGGGGAAATGAACCGCCAACGCCCGAGCTTTGTGACTTCAATCGTTTTGGCCAATTCTCCATTCGACCGCCCCGAAGTTTGCCTCCCAATGGCTATGGCCTTTTTGGCATGAGTGGCGGCGTGCGCGAATGGACAGCGGACGGTTACGATGCGACCTATTATGCGGAAAGCCCGCGGAGTTGCCCCAAAGGACCAAGCGTCGTCAAACAACGAGTTTTACGCGGCGGATCTTGGGCCGATTGCGCCGATGCCGTGCGTGTTTCTTTTCGTATGGGACTCGAACCGACAAATACAGGCGATCCGACCATTGGATTTCGCTTGGTACGTCGGCAAGCCGTGTCGCGTATCATGAAATGACTTCTCCGGACCCCGACCACGACGAGCCGAGTCACTCGTGTCATAACAAGATCGCGTAAATCGCAGCTCGACGGATGGCTGTAGTTTGCGCTCGAGTGGCGGCTAGAGGTACCTTTCACCCGAAGCCGTATTGAGCTATCTTGTGCTCATGCGCAAAGTTATCTTCTCTTGCTTGGGGCTTGTTGCCGCCATCGGTTGTTCCTCGCCAAACGATCCCGACAAACCCACCACGTCAAGCAGCTCAGGATCGACGTCTTCCGGAATGGGCGGCGCGGGAATGGGCGGAATGACTGGTGCGGGCGGCGAAGGCGGGTTCAGCTTTACCACATCGAGCGGTACAGGGGGCACGGGCGGCGCAATTCCCGAAAAATGCGTCGACACTCTCACGATGCGCGTGCGCGATTTTTCCGAGGCTCACCCTGACTTTCAATGGAGCGGGCATCCCAATTTTGGCGCAATCGTCGGGGTTCGTCCGGGCATTGTGGCTCCGGATTTGGCGAAACAACCGGATGGCAGCTACAAACCCGTGTATGTCGCCGGTGCGGATGTGACTCCCGATGGTCCAACTTATGCGCCATTTACGGGTCAAGCCAATTTCGATACATGGTATCGAGATACGCCGGGCACGAATTACGCCACGAATGTGCAATTGCCGCTCACGACGGTAGGCAATTCGCTCGTATACGACAATGCTGACTTTCATCCGATCGACGGAAACTTCGGTTTTGGCAGCGAAGGCTTCACGTTGAATGGAATGCCCAACAACTGGCATTTTACGAGCGAAGCTTTGGCATCGTTCCGATATCAAGGCGGTGAAGTATTCACGTTCCGCGGGGATGATGACATTTGGGTCTTCATCAATCACAAACTCGCGATTGATCTAGGTGGATTGCACGGGCCGGAAGCGGGAACGATTGACCTCGATCAAAAAGCTGCAGATCTGGGCCTCGTCAAAGGCCAGCTCTACGATTTGCAGGTGTTTCACGCCGAGCGCAATTATTCCGGTTCGAACTATCGTTTCGAAACGAGCAATTTTTGCTTGCTAGCCGTTGATCCACCCAAATAGATGTCCTATTATCCCACAGCAAATTCCCGCCGATCACGTCATCCGTTCAGCCTTGCCAAAAACCGCGCGACGCGTTCTCCTTTGGGTCGCCCGCGCGGCCCGATGACGTGCCGATTGGAGCATAAACCATGCCGACTCTACTGCAAAAACCTGAATTCCAACTCTTCGCCCTCGCGACTGTGGGCGCACTTGTTCTTCTGCTCGCTTTTTTTGTTTCACTGGCCAAGTTTTACCGGCGATGTGGCGCTGACGAAGCGCTCGTGCGCACAGGATCCGGCGGCAACAAAGTCATCATTGGTGGGGGTACGTTCGTATACCCGATCCTGCATCAGCTTCTGCGTGTTTCGCTCCACTCCATCAAACTGTCGGTGGAACGTAGTGGGAAAAACGCTTTGGTCACCAAAGACAAGATCAAAGCCAACGTCACGACCGAGCTTTACATCAAAGTCGAGCCGATATCGGAAGACGTCTTGGCGGCAGCGCGATCGTTTGGCGAACGAAACTTCGACGAACAAGCCATTGGCGATTTAATCGAAGGTAAGTTGACGGATGCATTGCGGAGCGTGTCGGCAAACCAGACCTTCATGGAGCTGCATGGACAACGCAAGCAATTCGCGGAACACATCCAGAGCACGCTTTCCGATGAACTGAAGAAAAATGGTTTGACCTTGGAAAACGTGTCGATCACCGGACTCGCCATGGTGCCTGTGAAAGAACTCGATCCGCATGACGTATTCGACGCCGAAGGTTTGCGCGCCATTACCGATAGTGTGCAATCGAATGCCGAACAGACAAACCGCATTCAACGCGAAAAAGAACTCGCCATTCAGCTCACCAACGCGGAAGCTCGCAAACGCGGATTGACGATCGAGCAAGATCAAAAGCAGGCGGAAGCGGACCAAGCGCGACGCGTCTCGGAATATGCGGCCACGCAAAAGGCTGAAACGGCAAAAGCCGTGTACATCCAAGAGCAAGCTCAAGAAGTCGCCGCAATGGAAAAGCGCAAAGCGACGGAAACGGCGCGTATCCAACAAGAACAAGCCATTGCCGTCGCCGAGGCTGCTCGACAACGCGGACAACGCGAAGCGCAAATCGCGGCGGAAAAGGCACAACAAGCTGCTGAAATCGCCAAACAACGCGAAATTGAAGCCGCTACGATTGAAAAGCAAAAAGTCGTGCAGGCGGCCGAAGTCGATCGACAAAAGGCCCTCGAAACGGCATCGATCGAGCGTGAAAAGGCCGTTGAAAGCGCCGAAATCGCCAAACAGCAAGCTGTCGATACTGCCCGTATTGCCAAGCAAATCGCCGTAACGCAAAGCGAAGAACAAGCGGCCCGCGCGGCCGCACTCAAAGCCCAAGCGGAAGCCGAGCAACAACAAGCCATGCAGGCCATCATTACGGTCGAAGAAACGGCCAAGGCAAACCGCGAAAAAGCCATTGCCGTTATCAAATCGGAAGAGGATGCCCAACGGTCACGTATTGCTGCCGAACGTGAAGCCTACAAATTGAAGCTCGAAGCGGAAGCCCAAGCAGCAACGCTCAAAGCGCATGCCGAGGGCGAGGCCGCGGCCAAACGTGCCGCAGCCGAAGGCGAAATTGCCAAAGCCCAAGGTTTGGCGCAAGCGCGCGAACTCGAAGCGCAGGCCAGTTCAAACGTAATGAAGCTTGGTTCAGAAGCCAAAGCCGCCGCTGCGGCACAAGAAGCGCAGGCATTGATTGCGTTGGCCGAAGCGACGAAAAAACGCGGCGAGGCCGAAGCTGATGCAAAACGCAAAATCGTCGAAGCCGAAAATGCCGTATCGACCAAGTTCCTCCTTCGCGACGTTGCCGTCAAAGCATTGGATGTTTTGCCCGCTGTCACTCGCGAGCTCATGACGCCCGCACGCGCGATCAGCGAGATCAAGGTATTGCAATTGCAAGGTTCACCTGGTTCGTCCGGGGCCAATGGGGAAAATGGCGGACCGCTGGGGAGTGTCGCCTCGCCAGTGCTGAAAACCATTCTCGAAGCGGGTGCCGCGTATCCATTGCTTCGCGAAATGATGTCGTTTGCCCAAGTGGACGGACAAGCCATCGCCGACAAGGCTCGTTCTTTTTTGAGCACGTTGCCTGCTGAATTGCGACAAACGCTCGAAAATGACCCGTCTTTCGCAAAAAAGTTGGAACACCTCGAGAATCGGACCGCTAACATGACCGGACCCTCGAACATTGAGGTTCGTGATGCCGAACCTCCGACGATTCCGCCCGGTGGCAATCATCCGGCATCTTGAGCCATGACTACGTCACGTCCCGATCCTGACCGCGCGGCATTAACCGCTTTGGCAAAAATTGCTGAAGGGTTATTGGGTACGCGCGGCGGCGAACTCGGTTACAATACCTGGAAATCAGGTTTTCGCGAGATTGTGCAGCGTGATCCCATCGACACGCTGCTCGTTTCGGTGCTGGGTGGTGCGTATTTGTTTTGGCTGGCGGAAAAGGACGTCAATCCCAGATGCCGCACGTTTTGGGATGCGGCGGTATTCGTATCGACGAGTTTGTCTGTTGGTTACGATAACAAGTTTGCCGCAACGGAAGCGGGCAAAGCTCTGGCCACGTTTCTCATGACGTTTGGTCCCGCGGTTGCCGCCGCGGCATTTGCGCCCCCAGCATCGGAGCAAAATGCTGCCGCCGCGGCAGCGGCACAGAACCAGGCGGAATCCATCGAGTTACAAAAGGCTATCCTTGCCAAACTCGACGCTATTCTCGTCCAGCTTGGAGAACGTCGCTAAATCGCAGCGTCGCGATCGTTTCACCCCAATCCAGCAATCTCACAACGTGTCATTGGTTTGTCGGCATGGCGGACGAACCAACGACGCGCGTATTGCTTTTGCCCGTTTCGGCTTTCGGTTTTGGAGGCGGCGGTGGTGCAAAGGTGTATACGGCGCCAAGGCCAATCATGGTGGCGCTCGCGGCGTAGGTTCCGCCATTGATGATGTTCGGATTGGGCGATGGATTAGCGGCTACGGGACTTACTTGCCCGATTTTTGCCGTTCGCGGGTCAACGTCCTGCGTCAAGAAAAACGCATGGGCCACGACTGCGTCGAATCGCAATGATCCCACCGTCAACCCAGCACCGAGTGTGGGCGTAATTTTGTTGGAATCGATGGTCAAGACGGAAACGTATTCATTGGGCACGGCGCTCGTTTCGAATCCCGCGCCGCCACGCAGATCGAGTCGCATCTTGCCCAGCGAAATGCCATATTCGGCCCCAAGCCGAGCAGAAAATGCGCCTTGAAATTGCCTTGGAAGATTTACCGACGGAATATAGTATGTCTCCGGGAAACCAACGACGTTTTTCAGGGCCACACCTTGCGGGTCGACGCGAATGCTGTCATGCACGTCCCAACCGTCGTAAGCGAGAGCCAATTCGAGGCGCAAATTCTCGAGCGGTCGAGATTCCACGCCCGCGCGCAGATTCCACGGCAATTCAAAAGCGACATCGGCATCTTCGCCCTCTTGTTTGGCGGTGGCAAAAGGAGCGGCTGCGGGCAATCGTGTTTTGATCGTGCCGCTCGAACGTACCCAAAAAGGCAAGTGCCCAGAAAAACCTACGCGAACTTTGGGATGAGGGAGCCAAATCACGCCGGCATTGGCCGAGGGGGCCACAATTGGGCCCACATTCAATTCGGCCAAAACATCCCAATCGGGTTGTTCCGGCGCACAGAAGAACTTGTCGGGCACGCAGCCAGAAAACACGACGGTGCTTTTGAAAATGCCGCCCAAGATTTCGACGCCCGCGCCGACCCGCAAGGTGGGCGATACTTGATACGCAGCATAACCGCCGCCTACGGCGAGCGCTGATCCTTCCAGCGAAAGAAGCGAATAACGTTGTGGAGCTGGCTGACCATTCTGTTTTTCTGGGTACGTAGCAATCCCCGCGTATGGGGCCCAAAGTCCAAACGCCACGGTCCATTTGTCTTTCGGAACGAAGGAAAAACCCAGCGTCGGAATCGGCAAAAATGGAGCGCTTCCCTGCACGGGGGCAAAGGTCTGCACCTGTTCCGATACGGTTTCTCCCGTATTCGGATCCGTTTGTCGCACAAGGGTTCGTCGCGTATAATCGCTCGAAAAATGTACGTAGGTCGCGTCGAGCAAAAACGATTTGCCTACATCTGCCAATCCGGCCGGATTGTACACAATCGCGTTCAGATCATCTGCGCCGGCTACGAACACACCACCGCGTCCAAGCGGTCGTACACCACGCTCGGATAGGTAAAGCCCTGCTGCTTCTGCAGGGTTACCCATTGACGTTATCAACAATGTTGCCATCGCGCCGATCGCGGCGCGCGCCAAACTGGTTCGAGAGCAAATCATTCGCGAGGTCGTTTCTGTACGATGGTGTAGATTTGTTCGAGTCCGCGTGTGTCGCTGGTCAGGAAGTCCCGCGTGGTGCGGAAAATGGCTTCATAATCCGTGAGAAGTTGGGGCGCGGTGGGCATGGATGCATCGATTCGATCCACCTCGGCCACGGTATCCATGATGATCTCGAGCGGCGTCAAACCTTTTCCACCATTGAGGGGCGTCACGAGGTTTGGCAGAACATGATCCATCACGTGATATTTATCGTAAGTGTCGGATGTCAGCGCTTTTAGCAGTTGCAAACTCGCCGGCAATGTTCCTTTTGCGCCGGACGCGAGTTCTGGCTCGGCCGCGGCACTCACCGCATTGAGAATTGGCTCGATTTCCGCGTCGGCCAAAAGAACCTGCAAAACATCGGCGAGCGACGATAACGCACTTTCGAGCGCTTCGCCGGGCGACGTTGACGAAAGCGTGTATTCGAGCAATTTTTCTACTTCCCGACGCGCGGCTTCGTTTTGACGAATTTTTTCGAGCAAATCGACCGTTGCTGCCACCATCGGGCCGCTCAAACCATCGGCCATGGTTTTACCCATTTCGGATTTGGCCCAGTTGCAGGCTGCGCCACTTTCGCGATCTGGACAATGCGCATTCACTTGCTCACGGAAAGCGCGCAGAGACGTCGAAAGTAGGCGCGGAATCCCGGAATTGGCAAACTTCGCATTCGTGCCCGTCCCTTCGATGCCCATGAATTGGTCTACGATCTGCGAACGAGCTCGTTTCCATTGCCCTTTACGGCGTTCGGCATCGACTCGGCACGCGTCATACGCTTGTTGACAATCCGCCAATTCCGAACCGCTCTTGCCATCACACGCGCACGCATTGTCGAAACGCAGATCCATTCCGTGGAATGCATCGGCAAACAGGGTGAAGCCAGTCAATTGACTTTGCGGCGTTCCGTCGCTCCAAGTCGTCGATGTATTGCCTCGGCGATCCTTCATACCGACATTCTTCGCGTAATCTTTGCTGAAGAGAATGCGCGCTGCCAACTCGAGAACTTCGGTGCCATTGATAACTTGGCCTGCTTTTGGTCCGCGCGCAATCGTGACTTTCGAGATATCCCGCGCCGCGGTGGCCAGATCTGCAAGGGCCGGCACGACGTCCGTGACAAACGCATCCCCAATGATGGGTTCGTACGTATTGAGCCCCGCGCCCGAACAGTAGGCCGGGTTTGTTGTGGCATTCCCCGTCCCTGTGCATTCGGGACCGTGATCGGGTCCCGGCCAATGACGCTTCATGACGTCAATCAGATCCAGAAGCATTTCTTCGCCGTCGGCCTTGAAGTTCCCGTTGCCATCTTTTTCGCAATTCGGGGTGCACGTGGCATTGGCAAAAGTCACGACCAGTGGGCGCAAATAATCGTAGAAACCAAAACGCTCCAGCAAAAATAGCGTATTTTTGCCGCGAATACGCAGGGTTTGATCATTCGTGTCGCAATGACGTGTACCGAGCGGCGTCAGATTGCAGACGGGCGTACCCACAGGTTCAATCAGATTCGCAACGAAGTCATTCGTCTTCTCGTTTTTCTGATTGTTGCCAATGAACGGGTCCAGATCCAGAATGTTGGGGAACTGATCGGATGTGGCCCCGAAAAACACCAATCGATTGAGTGCCGCAGGTTCGGGTTTCAGCGTCAGCCCATTGATCCCCGAAGAATCCTCGAAAAGTTTGTCTTTGCTGGTGAAGAGCCCCAAGAAATTGAGAAGCCCTTCGAGTTCCCCGGCCTTGATCTTGAATTCAGCGCGCTTTTGATGATTTAGGGGCAACACGGAATCCAGGTAAAACACCGCCAGGTTCTCGAAAGAAAGCAATTCACATTCATCGTAGCTGCCGATCAGGGGCCAAGACAACGTGAGACCAAGCAACGATGCTTTGACTTTCGCGCCTTGCTTGTTGCAAGCTTTGACTTTGTTTGCGTTGTGAATGATATCGAGCGTGCGTTCCCAGCACGACCGATTTTCACCCACGGTGGGTTTGCTTCGATCCACCGGAGTGGCTGGATCGAGCGGATTTTGCATCGTCACGTTCCATGCGGGCGCATTGATGTCGTCAGCGTAATAAGTCATCTCGTCGCTGTTCGTCATCAATTTGGCAAAGGCCTCGCCCACATGTGCCACACCACCCGACGGCGTTACCATGGCTGGATCCGCAAATGAACCAATCAATTTCGCCGTGAGACCGGGGCGACTCGTCACGCGATCCATGATTTCGGCGATTTCATCAAACACGGGCGTTGCATAAGGAATTTTGGCTTCTTTTTCTTTTCCTTGGGCCGCCAATGCATCATGCTGCAACGCAATTTCGCGAATCTTCAGCATGGCGCCCAAAAGTCGGGCGACTTTGCCTTCGTGATTTTCCACCAAATCGAGCAACCCCTGGACGGTTGCATCGGAATCCGGATCGGCGAGAATTTGCCCCAAAGCATGGGCCAAGTCTGGCAATGGCGAATCTTCGCCGCGGAAACGTTTGTAAGGAACGCACGAATTGCAAGTCGTCCCTGCAGGTTTGATTTCTTCCGTTTCCAAATCGTAGACGGCATCTTCGCGATCGCCAAGCAATAGATTCGCGCCAGCAACGGCATACATCAACGTTTCACGTTCGTCTTTCCAAGCATCATCGCCACCATTCGGCGCGTATTGCGTCGAATCCACCAATTTGCCCAAATCTTGGGCAATTGCACCAATCGCCGTGCGCGATGTATCGATGTATTCGTATGCTTGCGGCTCGGGACGCCCCCAGCCGTCCGTTCCTCCGGCTGCTGGCACATTAAATGGCATGGCCAATGTAACCGGAACGTTGTTTGATGTCGTGAATTGACCGAATTCGTCGACGTCCGCGTAGCCGTCATTGTTTCCGTCAAAAAACGGCGAAGAAACCGTCCCTGTTTGTCCGGGTATATTGCCGAACGGCGTCACGAAACCTCGACGTTCCCGCTTCGCAATCCATGTCGGTGCACCGCCCGGGTCTTTCGCATAGGAGGGATGCTGGTCGAGCATGATCCGCGAAATCATCTCGAGTGTTTCCATGGGACGGCTCGGCTGCGCTTTCACCGGATCTACGACAATGGGCGAAAGAGCAGAAATCGTCGACTTGAACGTCGCCATATCGCGACTCACGACACGCAAAATCTGAATGAGTTCGGGCGCAATTTGGCCTTCGGGCGCCAACACATCGAGCAAAGCGACGAGCAGCGGACGCAGGCGTGGATACGAGAACAACGGTCGAGTAATGCCCAGCCCAACGTTTGTCGGACGATACCCTTGCCGTCCCCAAATGGAGGACATCGCTTTGCGCGTCGGTTCACTCTTGAAGAGCGAATCGAAAATATCGGCCATCGCTCGGGTCGACGCCGGAGCGGCGGGCGCGCCTTGGGGCTCGTAGGGGTTTGTCTCGTAAAGCTGCGACAATTGCTGACTGAAGGTCAACAACGCATCGTGCATGTGCACGGTATCGCCGGCTTCAGCGGTTGCGACGTTGTCAATTTTCTCGTCAGGAAAAATGGCATTAAATGCGCGAACCAAATCGCTTCGGCGCCGCGCCATCGCTTCGACTTTGGCAATGCCGAGTTCCCGCGTTTTCGTTTGCGTATCACCCACTGCGGTTGGTAACACGCTGCGATCCACCACGTCTTCGTACGTACCCGTATTCGAATAATGGCAAACCGCATGGTAGGAAGCGCCTGTGATATCTTCGGTGAGCGATCCGGCGCCCACACGATCACAAAGCACACCAAACATGTCATCGCCAAGCGTCGCTTTGGGAGGCGCAATACGCGTCGTATCGAAGTCACTGCAAGAAGCGACTGCGGTGACACCGATCAACCCCAACCCTCGAACGACACGGCCCAGAATGGATGAACGACGAGTGCGCGTGCGCATGACCAACCCTCTTGCAGCCATCCTACACGTTTTCCTTGAACTTTGGAACAGCTCCTTTTTCAATTTTTTTGGCGTGCAGGTACGTGAAAAATTGCTACACCCCGCGCCATGACGCTCTTGCCTCCCGAACCGATCGTCCCCGACGAACATCGCTCTCGCGCATCAGTGCGCGTCCGATACGATGACATTGGTCAAACGGGCCATTTGCTTCTGCATGCTTTGCCCATCGCGCTTGGTGAAACAGGTTGGGCCGTCGTTTCCCGCATGGCTTCGGAAGAAGTCTTTCGCGATACCCGCGTATTGCCCATTTTGAGTCGTTTCATCATGCAAGCCGGAAGCGCTCCTTTCTCGGTCAACACGCCTTTCGATGTCGACGGACGAGTTCAATTTGGCCACACCGTCACCGCGGATGGAGCCTTGGATCGCTTGGTTTTGAACATGTGGTGTTCGGTGCATGGTTTGGCCGGGCATACACACGGATTTCCGGTGCCCAACGCCGGTGAGCGTCTTTTCGCTGGACGCATTTTCGCCGAACACGTGTTGACGCGACCGTTCGAGGCTCCGGGCAATCGCCGGGTCACCGAGCTGGAATTGCCAGGGTTTCCGCGGATCCCGGAAGCTCGTTTCGAACGACACCCACCCGACAATGTTCTCCAATTGCCCCAAGGCGCCGAGTGGCTCGACGACTCGTTCACGCTCGACCTCGCTCCCATCGTCTTCGGCAGTGATCGCACCGATGCGAATATGCACGTGAATTCGCTCGTGTATCAGCGGATATTTTCCGAAGCGATTTTGCGACGTCTTTGGCTCCACGGAAAACGCTCCGCCCTGCGTGCGAATGCTTTGGAAATTGCCTTTCGAAAACCAAGTTTCGCCGGCGAACGCGTACACATGGCCTTACGCACGTTCGCTCGAGGCGAACAATGGGGCGCTGCTGTGATTCTCATCGGTGACGACGATGCAGCGAAACCCATCGAAATGGCAAAACCGCGTGTTTTTGGACGTTTGTCGTTCGTCAGGGAATGACTCGTTTATCGACGCTTGAGGGCCAGCGTCGCCCCAAACATTGCCCCCAACGTCAAAATAATCGTCGCTCCGCTCGCCACGTTGGCCTTGGCTGACAAGGCAAGTCCAATCACGGAGCCCAAAACTCCAATGATCACTGCCAGTATCGCCACGCGACCAAAGGTTCGTCCCAGCATTTTGGCTGTCGCCGCCGGAATGACCACGAATGAACTCACGAGCACGATACCTACGGTTTTCACCGCGATGACAATGACGACCGCGGTCAAGGCCAGCAGCATGTAATCGAGCATCGCGACGCGAACGCCAGAAAGCGCTGCTAATTCTGCGTCGAATGTCGCATAGGCCAATTGGGTCCACGTCAAGGCCAAGAGGAGGATCGTCACGAGCGCCACAACGCCCACCGTAATCAAGTCTTCGAACGAAATGGCCAAAATGCTCCCAAACAAAACCGTTTCGACATTGACTTGAGGCCCGTCGGTATTTCTCAAGCCTAAAAACAAGACTCCGAGGGCAAACGATATTGCTGAAAATACGCCAGTGGCAACGTCGCCGCGTAAACTTCCGCGCCGCAAGACGTATCCAATACCCAATGCCACGATCACCGTAAATGGCAATGCCACCCACGTCATACGATCCAGCGTAACGCCCAGCAAAAGGCCGAGCGCAATGCCTCCAAACGCTGCATGCGCAAGTCCATCACCAATAAAGGAAAGGCCGCGCTGAACAACGAATACTCCAATCATGGCGCATAATGCGCCGACAATCGCGCCGGCCAACATGGCCCGTTGCATGAATGGCATCAACAAGGTCTCAAAAAACGCATCCACGCAGAATCACTCCTCGTCCGGCAAATGTTGATGCGCATGCGCCGGATGATCCCCCGCGGCAACCGACGATATCGCCGAAAATGACGATTGGCCCAAAAGTTCCCCGGGCAAACCCCACGCTGCCAATCGTCCTGCGTCGATATACACGACACGCTCGGCCGTTCGCGCCATTGCCGCCAAGTTGTGCGTTACCAAAATCGCCGCAAGTTCGTCGCTGGCCGAAATCCCCGCAAGCAATTCCAAAAATTCAGCGCGACCTTTGACGTCCACCCCCGCCGTTGGTTCGTCCAGGATAATCAACGAAGGATTGTTCACGAGCGCCCGCGCCAAAAACACACGTTGCGTTTCTCCGCCCGAAAGTCGCGACAATTGTTTCTCGAGCAGTTTCTCGCCGCCCACGTGCTTCAATACTTCCTCTGCGCGCGCTCGTTCCGCATCCGTAATCCGAAGCGGCCAGCTTCCCCGCATCGCCGCAACGATCAAATCGATTGCTCGCGCGGGAAATGTCATGTCGCTGGTTTTTCTTTGCGGAACATATCCGACTTCACGTAATGCTTTTTGCGCCGGCTTGCCCATGATGCGTATCGTTCCGCTCGTGACCGGCATCAAACCGAGCACCGATTTCAAAAATGTGCTTTTTCCAGCCCCATTCGGTCCACAAAGACAAACGAATTCACCTTTGGGGACCCAAAAGGAAATATCATCGAGCAATCTTCGCCCCGGCACTTCGACTACGAGGTTTTGGATTTCTAGCACCTTCGGAAGCGAAGCATCGGGTAGCGTAAAATGCCCCTTGGGCATTTCAGAAACGTTCGGGCTCATTTCAGAGCCTTGTCGAGCACGTCCGCATTTTTCTCGAGCAACTTTTCGTACGTGTCAGCGCCCGTTCCGCCCCCAATCGGGTCCAATTCGAAGAGCGGCAGTTTGGCTTGATCCGCAATCACCTGCGCGGGTTTTCGATCCAATTGCGGTTCGGAAAATAACGCTGCAGCCTGACTCTTTTCAATGGCGCCGAGCACGTCCTTCACATAACGCGCCGTCGGTTCTTTCCCAGGAAATGGCTCAATCACGGCGGAAATGCGTAATCCATACCGCTCGGCAAAATATCCCATCGATCCGTGAAATGTAACAATGGTTTTTTTCGTCCACGCTTTCGACTTCGTTTCAATGGCGGTGTTGAGTTTGTCGAGTTCCCCCTCGACTGTTTTTCCTCGGGCCTTGTACCCGTCGGCGCCCGCGGCATCGAGTTTCTCCAGAGCCTCGACGATTGTCGGGACAACCATCTTCATGCGCACGGGATCCAGCCAGAAGTGTGGATCTAACGCGCCGTGATGATGATGTTCGTCGTGGTCTTTGTCGTTGTGGTGATCGTCTTTCTTCTCATCGTGATCGTGATGCTCGCTAGGTTTGTCTTTGTGTTCGGCGGCTTCTTCGGCGGCTTCTTCGCCCACTTCTTCGGCCGTCATCTTCCGCGGATTGGCCTTCGGCCCAAGCTGCACGATGGGTACATCATTCCCGGCCGCACCACGCACGATCTTCTCGAGCCACCCGTCCATCTCGAGGCCCACCGACAAACCCAACTTGGCTTTCGCGACCTGCGCCATTTCTTTCGGCGTCGGATCGTAACTGTGTTCAGAACGACCCGGCGGAAGCACGAGAATTATTTCGAGACGATCACCCGCAACGCGACGCACGATGTCCCATAAGGGAAAGATCGCCACGGCCACGCGGGGTTTGTCCCCGGGGGAAGCCGTTCCCGATCCCCTGCAATTACAGCCTGGAACCAACATCGAACCAACGAGCGCGGCTAACAAACCGAGGTGGGCACGTCGCGAGTGCATCGAGATTTCTTTCTGCGCGAAACGTTTCTTCGGCATCTCAAAAGCAACACGAAGCGCTGTCAAGCGGCGCGTATCTACACGTCGCACGAGCAACCGTTCGCGCGTATGCTCGCGTTGTGTCCAGTCTCGAATCTATGCCCTCAAACAATGCCGCAC
>JBGAOI010001059.1:0-2738 GCA_044221885.1 Polyangium sp. (in: bacteria) | reverse complement strand
GCAAAATAGAACAAAGTGCCACTGGCAAGCGCATTCACGTCGCCGGCGGCGGCAATCGCTGCTTCGACATCGCCATTCATGAATGCCAGCTTGATTCGAATCGCTCGGTACCACGACAAAGCAAAATGCACGCCTCGTTCATGCAATGACGCAACAAATGACGCCTCGTCGAATCCGTCTCCATTTAATGAGCACAATGACTCCGTTCGCCCCATCAATGCTGCGATCATGCGTCGTGCGAGCGTTTGAACGGCGCTCGAAGATGCCACTTTGGTACGCTCCATCAAAGCCAAAAAACGTTCGATTTCTTCGTCGACTGCCGCCAACGAATGTCCAAGGGCCAGACGTACGAGGACAATATGGCTGCATGCATAAGACAAATAAATATAGTCGCCCGTGGTCAAGCCCGTTTCATGCGCTTTGCGTAGATACCCGAGAACAGCTGGCAAAGGCTCGAGAAAATGGGCATACGAGCCATAAACAAAGTTCACACGACTCGGCTCACCGGCCTTCCCCCTTTTTTCATCGAGCACCAACGCCAACCGGCCAAAACCACCGGCTTCTGAATAACGTCCGAGTGTTGTGGCCAAGTGCATCCCGTAAAGCATGTAGCCATAAATGGATTCATCAGCGTGACCATATTCCAGGGAAATACTCGCTTGAATTCCGGCGCAAAGGCTAAAAAGTGCCGGGCGGACGAGATTCGCTGGCGCGAGAAGATTGGTGAGAATCTCGAGTTGAGCGCGTTTGTCCGGGTCGGTCAAAGGCACACCATCGGCGAGTGCACTCAAATCCCGCGAGGCAATTCGCTTCTGTACTCGATCATGGACTTCTTCCGCGCGTACACGCGCCAAACCTTCATCCGTTGGAATATCAAGGTCCAGCGCCGACAATGCCTCGAGGCCAATGGCAATCGCATCCAATGGCCGCCCACGTATCGTGCAGACGGCCATACCAATTCGACAAATGCGCGACTTCTCGGAACTCGTGCGCAGAGCGTTGGGTAATGACCTCATCAATGTATCGACTTCGTCAAGATGCCCTTTGCCCAGCGCCGCCTCGGCCGCACACAAGTAGTGGCCCGTCGCTTTCTGTGGTTCGCCTCCGCGATCGAAATGTTCAGCCAAAAGCCGTGCATTCCCTTCTCCAAATTGCTCGAGCCATTCTCCCGCAAGTTTATGCCCGAGCACTTGATCCTCGGCCGTCAGCATGGCGTATGCCCCCTCGCGCAAAAGCACATGCCGAAATGCGAGTTCCTCCTGATTTGCAAATCGACTTTCGGGTTTCGATACGAGCAGTTCTCGCTCGACGAGGTCACGTAATCGATGTTCTACTTGCGGAATGCGATCCGTTCTGTCGAGCAGTGACGCTACGCCTCCAGGCCAGAATGATTCCCCAAAAACGGATGCGGCCCGCAATACGCGTCGATCCTCCTCGTCGAGGGTCATGAGTCGCGACTGGACCATGGCTACGACCGTTTCGGGAAACCCTTCGTGCTTACGCTCGGCTGTTGCGCGGATCAGTTCTTCCAAGTAAAATGCATTTCCGTCGGCTTGCGAAATAATCCTATCGACAGTATCTATACCAATCTCGTCGCAAAAAATTTGTCGTATGAGTCGTTCAGCAGCTTTTCTTCCGAGTGGTTTTAGCTGGATGCTTTGGATGTGGCGACTGTCCCATAACGTTGGAAAATGGTCGTGCACTTCGGGTCGAGCGACGGCGAGCACCATCCATGGGCAATCCGACAAATCCCGCAATGCAGCGTCCACGAACTGTACCGTTGGGAAATCCCCCCAATGTAAATCTTCGGCAATGAGGAGAACCGGCTGCGTTTTGCATTCAGCACGGAGAAAATCCAGCCAGGCTCGGCGTAATTGGTCCGTCATGACTTGCGGATTGCGACGGGCAATGCGCAATTGTTCACTGTGTTCATCAGGAAACGGCGTCCCCATGATCTCGCCGAGAAATTCCGCGATTCGCTGTCTTGCAAAAGGGTCGGCGTATGCGGCGACGCGCGTCAGGATCTTTTCTTGACGCACAGGCAATGGCTCCCCTTCGTGAATGTGACATGCTCGGCGCAGAATCTGCCCAAGCAGACCAAACGCCGACCCGGTACGAAGCACATCGCCGCGCCCAATCCATATAGCCAACGAATCGAATTCATCTCGAAGTCGAGCAATGAACTCTTGGATGAGGCGCGACTTGCCCATTCCCGCAGCACCCGTAACGAGAATGACTTGCGCCTGGCATTCTTCAATGCATTCGCTAAACGCGTGCACCAGCATTGACAATTCTCGGTCGCGGCCAACGCAAACGGTCGGTTTTTTCAACAAGAGTCGCATATCGGCAGCAAGCTCGCGCTCGCCATACAAACTCAAGCCAACGTCGTCCTCGCGTACATCGAACCGCCCATCGAGCAACCGAGCCGTCGTCTCATCCGTTGCGACGCAGCGTAATGCATCTGTTGCTGTTTTGGTGCGCGAATCAATGAGTTTTGCCGCCCGATCGATAACTTCGCTGGCAATGGACCCCGCTGTTTCGTCACGACCCGTGGAAAGCGCAATGGCCCCTCCGACGAGCTGTTCCTTCAGCCATAATGCGCACCGAGCAGCCCGAGCAGCTTGATCCGTCGCCAGACCCAAGCCACCCACCACCGAAACGACAATGGAGCCATCATAAAGGTGCTCGAGTTTCCCTCCAAAAGCTTCGACACCTCTACGCATGGGAGTCAACGCTTG
>JBGAOI010001058.1:0-2740 GCA_044221885.1 Polyangium sp. (in: bacteria) | reverse complement strand
GATGTCGACGGAAATTTCCGGGCTGACCTCGTAACGCCCTCGAACAAGGCATGTTCTCCTGATGGAACGGGTATTCCATGCCAAACCCTCGATGCCAATGGAGTGGATCCGCAATTCCCCGGCGTACGTTGCTCGAACAATGGCGAATGTTTGTCGGGTGTATGCGATTCCGGATTTTGCCGCTGCACGGAAACCAAGCAATGTTGCGGCGCCAACGACGACGCTTTGTGTCTCGAAGAAGGGTTCAAGTGCGCACCGCCTCCAGCTGGAACACCTGGCGCGGGCAATACGTGCCGAGCTGGGCATCCCCATGGCGTGTCGGGTATTCGCGTGTATTCGGATACAAACGACAAATGGGTGCGATCGCGGACCATTTGGAATCAACATCCCTACGCCGTCACGCACGTGCAAGAAGATGGGACCATTCCGAAGACGAGTGCCTGGACAAACAACTGGGACGACCCCAAACTCAATAACTTCCGGCAAAATGTTCCAGGCAACGCCAATGGCGCCGCGACGGGCGATCCCACGGCCGGCGCAAGCAGCCAATACGCTTGCTCGGGCAATGGTGCCGAAATGGCAGCGCCCATTTGTAATCGCGGCGCTGATCCAGTCGGCGCAGGTTTGTCCGTCGGCTTCTATGTTGGCGCTCAAAAGGTATGCGACGCCAAAACGACGGAAGCCATTCCACCAGGCGAATGTCGCTTCGTAAGTTGCTTATGGGCCAGCCCGCCGCAAATCGAGAGCCAAAAAATGGACGTGACCGTCATTCCCAACGACGACGGGTCTTACGCCGAATGCAAAGGCGGCAACAACGTTGGCACGATCTACGGCGTTTTCTGCAAGCCGCCTGCCTGAGCAGCCGCGACATTCGCACAACTCGGCGGGAGCTTGGGCACGACGGCAAACGTAAAACCATCGACGCTTTCGCGCTTCTTGCTCCCCGCGTCCTCGCGCTGAATCTTCTTTTTCGCTTTTTTGAAACACGGTCCGAACGCATCGTCGGGCACGTCGGCTACCGCAGTTGCCGATTCCACGACCGCTCGATATCGTGCGACCGCCTCAGGCCCCAGTTCTTTTTCCAACGCTTTGACAAACGTCGCCATTGGACTCACCGGGGCACTGGGAATGTCCGCTTGATCGGCCGCGAGAACCGGCGTCGGTTCGAGCGATCGTAGAAAATTCGCTAAATTGCCTTTCCCTGCACTTTTTGCGCGGAGTTTGGCATCGAGTTCCGCGGCGAACCAAAGCCCGCGATCGTCGATCTGCGCCATCGCGATTGCGTCTTTCTGGGCGGCAAGAGCATTGAGGGGCGTTCGTAACTGCGAAGACGCGAAGTAGCGCTCCGACCGCTTGGCCATTTCACCCGCGATGTCCGCAGGATTGGCCAGGTTGGTTCGTCGAAGTGTATCCAGTGCTATGTACGTGCCAAACCCTTCGTCAACCAGTGGCTCCTTGATCCAGTGCGTTCCGCGGGCCACGCGTGTCATGGTGCGTGACAACGATAGTTTTTCATTCCAACCAAACTTGATTTCGTTGTCAATCGTGGCGACGACGTTCGGTCCCAAAATATCGAAATCGACACGGCTACCCGTTTTTCCGGAAGGACGAAGGAATAAGTCGAATTCGTTGGCATTCGTGCCTATGGCTCGTATTTCGTGCCATACCCGGCTCGTCCATGGACCGACGTCGGCCACGTCGAATCCCGTTTTTCCCAGTGAGACCATCCGAAATTGCTCTCCGCCATCCATCGATGCCGTTCGGAGCGACATTTCTTCCAGGTTTCCAGCCACCCAAATGGCATTTTCAAGCGACGACGGCGCGCCATCGATATCGCGGCCATCTCCCCCGAAACTCGATGCGGTTCGCGTATTCGGCCCCAAGGCTTGCAAATCCCAGTCAACGTGAATCGTGTACGTCTCGGTCGTCGCGGGCATCAAGAACAAGGCGCGACCAAACGCCAAGATTCCTCCCGGACCAACCATCACTTCATCGTGCGCCACATCGCTCGCCAAAGGCTTCACGCGATAACTCAACGTCACCGGACCTCGCGCGCGTCGCTCAGCTCGCCACTGCGCTCGTGCGGGTTTGTCTTTCTCCGCTACCGACGCCTGACGCAATGCAAGCGAGCCCTCGGTGTCACGAGCTTCCAAGTCGTCGATTCGATCCGCAAGGTGCGCTCCGGCTACGTGCGAATCGAGGTACAGGACAATCGGATCCGCACTTCCAAAATCGACGGGCGGTACAGAAAAACGCATCGCGACGTCGATCGCTATCACGTTGCCCGCATCGTTACGCGCCGGCGTGAGCCGTAAATCGAGCGTCCTCGCGACCGCTGCGTTGGATGTCGTGGGCGCAGCGGCCGGCGCGTTGATCACGGGGTATTCGACGGGCGGACAAGGTTTTTCGACGACCAACTGCTGCGGCGTACAAGCAGACAACGCAGTCAGCGAGAAAATCGAAACCGTCGCACGAAGCGCACGAAAGGAGGGCTGGGACAAACGCACGATGCAACGAGGATACTTCTGGTCGCCACGTTCGTGCTGAGAATTCAGAAACCAAGATCCGCGGGACGACGGAGATCAGCGGCAGTGAAGAAGTACGTTCCGCTCGCTTTCACCTTGGTCTTCGACGTGGTGGGAAACTCGAGCTTGCGATAAACGCCTTCGACACACGTCGCGAATTTCGGACCCCACCATGGTTCGAGGTACGCCATGGCCTGGAGTTGCACAGCGGAAAC
>JBGAOI010001057.1:0-2740 GCA_044221885.1 Polyangium sp. (in: bacteria) | reverse complement strand
AACCGGCAGATTTGTCGACGTCGACGGCAAACCTGATTTCGGGCCCGATTTCTGTCTCCGGTCCCCCTCGGGCATTCAATGTGCACGGGCGGTTGGTGCAGGAATTTTCGACCTGAAGCCATGGGATACCTCTTTTGGCGATAACAGCGGTTGGGCCGGAAACCCGAACCTTTGGGGGACAATTACATTCGCCGACATCAACGGTGATCGGAAAACCGACGTCTGCGGACGAGGAAACGGCGGCATTTATTGTGCGACTTCCACAGGCATGGCGTTCAACGCGTCGACGCTCTGGACAGACTCATTTAGTGACGGCAGCGGCTGGGGCGGTCTGCCAAACCTTTGGGGCACCATTCGCTTCATCGACCTCAATGGCGACAAAAAGGCCGATGTTTGCGGACGTTCTTCCGCTGGGATCGCTTGCGGCCTGTCGACAGGCACATCGTTCCAAGCGGTATCGTTATGGGACGACTACTACACCGATGCTGGCCCTTGGGATGATGCTCCTGCATATTGGGCAACGATTCAATATGCGGACATTGATGGCGACGGCAAATCGGACGTTTGCGGACGAGCCCAAAACGGCATTGTTTGTCGTCGCTCGACTGGCACAACGTTTGGCCCGGTTGAACTTTGGAACCAAGATTTTGCTGACAATGGCGGCTGGGCAGGAAACCAGAACCTTTGGGGCACGATTACTTTCCCGGATATCAACGGCGACGGTCGAGCCGACGTTTGTGGTCGCTCCAATAGCGGCGTCGTGTGCGCATTGTCGACAGGCAAGAGGTTCATCCTGAACCAAATGTGGAGTGCAACGTTCAGCGACGCCGCGGGTTGGTCCGCTCAGCCCTATTATTGGGGCACGATCCGGTATCACGATATGAATGGCGACGGCATCGCCGATGTCTGCGCTCGCGACGGCAACGGCATTGAATGCGGTCTCTCGCCTGTACCTTGACCTGACCAACGTTGCGTGGTCCTCGCGAGCGCTCGAGCGAGTGCTCGCGAGGCAGGGCTGCAAATACCCAAGCCGATATCGACGCCCTGGTGCGAGCCCACCCAAATAAATCCTTTTGACGTGCCCGCGGAACTCCCGTACATTCGTTGGATCTCGGATTTTTCCGAGCCGAATCTTGCTTGGAGGACCTATGAACCGCACGTCCAAAACCACGCTTCTCGTGAGTTTTCTCTGGCTTCTCGGGGGATGCGTCATCAATGCGAATCCCACGCCGGACAATCCTTTCGAAGGCGTATTCAAAGTCACGAGTCACACGCGTAACGAAATGGATTGCGCAACGCCCGGCGCAGCCGTCACCGATGGCGATACCTTTTTCAAATTGTCCGAAGAAACGCTTTTTGGCCAAAAGATTCTCGCTTATCGTTCGTGCACAACCGCCACGACCTGCGCGACAGACCCAAGCCTCTTCGAAAGCTTCATCGACGAGGGTCAAGGCTGGATGCGTCAAGTCAAAACGTCAGGGGGCTCGGGCACGAGCTGTTCGCTCGGCCTCGTCGAAGGACCGCTGGTGGAAACCGCAACGGGTTTTACACTCGATACCAAAACGTCCAAAGGCGACATCATGCTTGGCGCCAACGAAAAGTGTGACACCGACATCATTGACGCCCATCGCACGGACATGATGTGCACGGGCGTTGAAGCATTGGTTGCGGAACGTCAGTGATGTTTTTCCGACCGGAATGACCTGCCGTAGGGGAAAACATCCTGGGAAAACGCGACACGTGGGTAATTTCCACGGGTGCGACACATAAAAGTTTGCCTTGGGGTTCGACAAGCGCTAAATGCGACGCCAAAGGCATCATGAAACCGATCGCTATACTCGAAGTTCTCGATGGCAAGTGGGAAGACGGCACGCGTCCCAAGGATCTTTTTTCCGCGCACATCGCCCCTAATCCCGCGAAATATGCCGACATTGTTCTTTCCGGGTTGCAGTCGGACAACCGCAAAGTGCAAAATGGTTGTTCGGAATTGTGTTCGCTGCTTTCGGCAGAGCATCCAGCGTTGCTTGCGGACCATATTGGTTTGTTCCAGAAAAACCTCGACGCCAAAGAGCCCATTCTGCGATGGGAAGCAGCCTGCACCTTGGGCAACTTGGCCGCTGTCGATACCAACGAACGGATTCCGCAAAGCGTCGAAACGCTCGTTGGGTATTTGCGGGACAAGAGCATCGTCTTGCAGGGGCACTGCGTGCGAGCACTCACGAAAATCGCGGGCAAATACCCGAAGCTTGCCCCACGCATCGGCGAAGCATTGCTGCAAGCGGAAGACGAGTTCCCCGGCAATCGTGTCGGATTCATCGTCGAAGCGATGGGCGCATTCGTCGGCGTTCCGGGACTCTTGCCGAAGATAACGCCGTTCATCAAAAAACATGCCGAAAGCGATATCGCATCGGTCAAAACGAAGGCACGCAAAGTGCTGAAAAGCCTGCCCGATAAGGGAGACAAACCGGGGAGAAAAAGCGCTGTCGGGCGGGTGAAGAAAACGTAGCGGAAAGAGTTTGTCTGGACGTTTCCCGACGGACCGTTTGAAGTGCACATTTTTCTTGTACAACCCCGCAACGCCTGTGGTAGGGTGCGTGTCGATGAAACTGAGCCGCATCAAGCTCGAGAACTTTCGGTGTTTTGAGGCCGCGACGTTCGACCTTGTTGAGCCGGGCGAGCATGATGTCGAAGTCCCCCTTGACGTCGTGGTGCTCGTCGGTGAAAACGGTTCCGGCTAAAG
>JBGAOI010001056.1:0-2749 GCA_044221885.1 Polyangium sp. (in: bacteria) | reverse complement strand
CCACTACCAGCCAAAAGGGAAGTTTTTCCGGACGAAGGTTCACCCAAGAGAAGAAACGTGGGCAGTTGTTCCCGCGCGAGTTTGTCGGGGACCTTCTTGGCGAGGGCAGCGCGGGCCTTGTCGAGGGCGAGGCGCACTTCGGCAACGGGCTCGATAGCACCATTCTTTTTGGCAGCTTCGAGGGCCTTGGCCGCTTTCTTCTTTTTCGCCTGGACAAACAAAATTCCGCCGACGCCAATGGCAGCAAGCGCGGCGATTCCACCAATAATCTTGAGTAGCGTTCCAACCGTCATGAGGCGTCCAAGATTTGGTTGAGCACTTGGGACAATTGCGAAGTGTGATAAAGCCAGAGAATTTCGCCGATGACGACCCAGCCGACGAGTACGAGGACAAACGGCAATAAACCTCGGGACAACGAAGGCAAGAACTTGGGACCATCGCCGGCTTCGGTGCTTGCATGGGCGAGCGGGCAGAGTTCCTTGTTGCGCAAGAGTTCCGGATCGGTTCGTCCGAGATGCTCGGCCAAACGATTTCGGTACGTTTCCGGCGTTTCCGTATCGGCGGAGGCATAACGACCGCGAAATCCGAGGGCAAGGGCGGTCATGTACACCGTTACGATTTGCGCAGGAGCCGCTCGATCGGCGAGAATTTTTTCGATTCGATTGAAGATGCGTTCACCCGCTTCACGCGTTTGATACACGATGACTTCAAGGGGCTGATCCACCCAAGCACTTTGGCCACCCCATTCGAGATACGAAAATACCTCGTCGGCCATGGCGATCATCACATAGCGAATTTCCTCGAACACCCGACGCTCGTGATCGGGAAGGCGATTTCCAATGCGTACAGCTTGTTGTTCGAAAGCGTCGAGCAATCGTTGCTGCACGGCATCACTGGGCATTTGTCCTTCGGACGCCAATACCTGCCGCTTCTGGACCAGGACTTCGGAATGAAATGCACAAAATGCATTCACGAGCACGTCGTCGTCGCGTGCGCCGAGTTGTCTGGTCGATGTTCGTCCCGGTGCAGTCATTGCAGGATTCCCGTCATGTCGGTTTGGCGTAGAGAATGATCTCCGAAGGGCCCTGGATAGCCTGCGGATCACCGGTATTCGTGATCGTCAGCAATTCGCCGGGATCGAAATATTTGCTTTGCTCGTCGAGTTTGTACAGATAAACGCCTTCGGTCGCGACGATATCCGGACCGAGGTTTTGAATCTGTGTTCGAATAGCGCCGCGAATACGCTCCTGCTGAAGTGTGCGCAGACGCCCGGACGAACCAATGAGCGCTTCTTCGACCCACTTGGCCAGTTGCGCTTGAATATCCTTCTCCCCGCGGACACCACCGCGAATACGCACGGCAATGGCGAGTTGCTGGGCCCGAAATTCCGGCTGAAAACGCACCGCATAACGACCATCGCGCAGGTCGAGAGGTCGCGCGTTTTCGTGAAAATCTCGTAAAGCTCTTCGTGGTTGTACGCCGGGAGCAACGTTTCATCCGGTGTTTTCGCGAGCGCCGCAAGTTGTCCAACCACCCCGGTAAGCGTCGTATAAAGCTGAAATGGATGCGGACGGTCCGATTGCAGCACCGCCTCGAATGTCGGTAGAGCAGCCATGAGCCAATGCACTTGCTGACGAAGTTCGGCAATGATTTCGCGATCTGTCGACCGTGAAAGATTGTTGGCTTTTTCCGCCAAACGACTGGCCTTTTGACGCAACCGTGCGGAAACTCGCTGACATGCGTCATAGATTGGCGAAGGTGATGTCGACGTCGCTCGAGCCACTCCCAAGAGCGGCGGAAGGTAGTCTTTCAAGACAAACGCTTCCCCTTCGAGCTTGATTTGGGCAATCGGCAAACAGACGCGCCCCGACTTGGGCTCCGTACTCAGTCGCAAATGCACGCTGGGAACGATTCGGGGAATTTCGAGCGGATCTTCCCCCGTGTGTTCGTCGTGTACCTCTCCGGTCGTCGCGGAACGGTGGCGAGGAATGTCTGCGGTCGAGCGCGGTCCGCCGAGGTATGCCGGCGGAATGGCCAAAGAAACGGTGATCGGGCCGCTGCGCGCTGCGGCTGCGTGAGGTCGCAAATCAATGGACAGATCGGGTTTGCCCTGACCAGATTGGTGTTGCACCAGCGTACCATCAGGCATGATCGCATCAATCTCGTCGACGCGGAAAACCCCGCCAACCAACGTGCCTTCCGCGAGCTTCAGGTTCGCGATGCCATAATGGTAGGGCGCGATGTGCGACACGTGATGAGCCAGAAGGCGTTCGTTGCGACGATCGGCTTCTTGAAAATGTTGCGGCGAAAGCAACATTCCATCGTGCCATTGGATGGCGAGCGGGACGTTGGCCACAGTCATTGCTGGTTTTCTCCTTCGAATCGCCCGGCGACGTTTGACGCTCGTGTTTGTCTCGGCAACATGGTGGAGGCCTTTCTCATTCGTCCGGTGCGTCGAGGGGGCTGACGACAAAGTCGTCGTCTCCTAGGTCGATGCGCATTCGTCTTTGTGGCCCAACGCGAAAGCGATGGTCCCCGGGAGCTCGGTAATTGGCGAAAATAAGCGCGCCGACAGCTTTGGTATCCACTTCGATGACCATGGGCGGGGGCGATTGACCAGGCACGAATTCCCAGTCCCATTCGGCAAATGCGGTGCCGCTTGGAAAGTCGCGACGGATCTGCTCACGCTGCTCGTACCACTGTTTTGCGGAAAGTTTGCTGATCCGATCGAAAAGTTTCGGATCGCGAA
>JBGAOI010001055.1:0-2755 GCA_044221885.1 Polyangium sp. (in: bacteria) | reverse complement strand
CCCTTCTTCTCGGACTTCTTGACCGTCCCGGCTTTCCCCTTTGTCGCGGTCATCCATCCGGTTTTACATACGATAACCCCACGACAAGATAAATTTGTCAAAAAAAACGGCCGTCCACTCGGACGAACTCATGTCCACTCCGACGAACGGTGCACCAGTCGCGCAAACGCCGGCTCGCGCTTGTTGCGAAGTTGTTCATCGCCAAGCGGATCGACCAATGTTCGGCCATGAGAACAGGTTCGCTTTGCCAAACATATAAACGCCACGCCAAACCACCACAGCCCGCGCCTGAATGCCTCGTACGATCGACGCATGGCGACAAGAAAGGTGGGACGCCCATTACGTCGTCGAAATGCAGGTCCTCAATGTCGTTACGAGATCAGCTCAAAGCCAGCAAAGCGTGTCCGATGTGACGAGCTTATGGATCAGCATGGTTTGGCAGGGTGAATCGTTCAAACAGCCAATTCGAGGTCCCCGCCATCAACGTTGATGGGGAACGGGCTCAAAATGCTGTCGTCGGCAATGCCGGCAACGCGGCGTAAGGCTCGGAATACATGCGCCGGCGATAACGCGACGCCTGCATCGTCGAACGCATGCGTCTTGGGATTGATCTTGCGCGCACGAAGCACCGTTTGATCATCATTCGGCCCTTCGGGTGTTCCCGTCGTCCCGCCAATGACTTTGCCCCCAGGCAAAATATTCAATGCCTGAGCAGCCTTGTTTTGCAGGATCATCATACTCGCAATCGGCCAATGACCACTGCCCGGCGGTTCGCGCACCGGCGTTCGACCAAAGTCCGATGTCATCACGACAATCGTCGGTACAGGCTTGGGCTCGGCATCCGCTGTATTTACGATGTGTCGCGCCAAATCGAAGACGACTTCGAGCTGCTCCAGGTGTTGATAATCCGCAATGCCGTGCGAATCCAAGTCAGGATTGCCCGCAGCAATCGTCATGCTCGTCGCCAATCCTGCGGCAAAGGACCGAATTCCCATCGTCGCCAATGCTTTTGCACTTTCGACGCTGCTATTGCCGAGCGCCGGAATGTCCAGGTTCGCCAAACCCGGCACAGCCGCACGCGCTTTCTCCCACGCCGCAAGCGCTGCCGCATGCGAGGGCAACCCCATGCTCGCGCGCAATCGTTGCAATCGCGCCGCTTGCGCCGCATGAATACGCGAACGTGGACCATTACCGAGCAGCTCCGTCGCCGTTACGGTCGATTGCATCGATACTTGCGACCATTCCCCCGGCGCTGGTTCGTTCGGATTGCGCAATTGCGAAATCTTCGGGACGCCGATGTAATCGAGTCGCACGGGCGCCACGAGTCCCCCGCAATCGTCATAACCCGAAATATCCACGAGCGGCATGACTTTTCCTTGCCCCAATACGCCGGCCACTTGCCCCGCGAAAATGGGAAATCCCTCGAGCAAACTGCCGCTCATCCAATACCGAGTTCCCACGTCGTGGTTGTTCGTTGTCGTGTCGACACCATTGATGACCAGCAATTGCGACCCGAATTCCTGGAAGAATGGATCCACTGGCCGAATGCCAGGATTTGCGGCGTCGTAAGCGTCGACGTACGGAATCGAAGCAACTTGCTTCAATTGCGAAACATCGAAAAACCCGCCACTCGAACTGACCCGCGGGCCAAACTTGGGATCACAAAAAAGCATCTGATCCCAACCGCCCGTTGCGAAAAGCTGCACCCAAAACACCGGCGGCACTGGGCCCGGCGCAGCATGCACATTCCGGCCACGCAAAGCAGCGAATAAACTGGCAGCAATGGCCCCTTTGAGGAGGCCACGGCGCGAACACACCAAACGAGAATCGTCACCTTTCATGATTGCCTCCACGCTCATTGCTCGAACACGAATCGGTAGTCCATCAACATGTATGCAACGACAGCTTGCCACGCGCGAATCACATATTCGGGATCCTGCGTGGTTCCGCCATTGATGATTTCTCCCGTGGCCAAGTTCATATCGTTGGCACAGGGTCGTTCCAATGCCGCGGATATGCCCGCAGCAACGCCATCGTTGTGGGCGTCGACCAACAATTGATACGTCGCCAAGATTTCCGGGTCGTTCGCGGCAACGCGTTCGCCCAAAATCATTTCGTGCAAGTATCGAATGTTCTCGATGATCGGCGCCTGTTCGGGTGACGTCGCATTGCCATTGGGCACGAGTGCCGACCCCACTTTTGGAAACAACAATCGATTGCCCATCGGTTTGTCGAAGTCACGCGCGACTGACTCGCAACTGGCCGTCAGCGCCATGTGCTCGACAATTCCCGCCGTCAGTGTGCTCGGCAGACGAGACCGCACCTTGACCCCATCGAAAGATCCGTCAATGCCACCGTACAGCGTTTTCATTTCGGTCCGCAGTAACAAATACGCTTCCCGACTGCCGTCGTGAGGGCCAACGGGTTGGTAACCCGAGTTTTGCGGCACGTCGGCCAAATGATGCCGCCACGTAATGCCTGTAACCGCCTGGATTTTCCGATTGAGGATTTCCGGCGTCGTGATTTTTCCTCCGCCCATTCCAAGCAGCTCCATCCGCGTCGGGTCGTCCGCGTGAATGGCGCGAAATGCATCGGATTTTACGATCGCAATCACCAGCGGTTTCAGCATCAATCCGCCATCGGCAAACGTTTTGGCAAAAGCCGCAAGCGCCGCTTGTTCCGCATTGTATGCAGCATCGAGCGTCGCGAAGTTTGGCATATTGGGATCGCTTGGCGCTTTTAACAGCGGCCGGCC
>JBGAOI010001054.1:2438-2767 GCA_044221885.1 Polyangium sp. (in: bacteria) | reverse complement strand
CTCCCGGTGTGGCAGATGCTTGCAAATCGGGAGGCGACCCTTGCATCAATGCCGTGTCGGGCAATGGTTTGTATTGTGGATCGACCATTAGCGGCGATGCGAATGCGCTGTACAATTGCCAAAACAAAGTAACGTCCAGCAAAACGGATTGCCCGGCTGGTTGTCAAGTCAATCCGCCAGGAACGCCGGATGCTTGCAAATCCACAGGCGGAGGAACGTGCTGCGTCGGGAAACCTCCTGGGGTGTTGACGCAAGCCTATAGCGCGTGTGGCGGAGGAGGCAGCCATTACGGCATCGATCTGGGAACGCCCGTGGGAACGCCCATTTAC
>JBGAOI010001054.1:0-2428 GCA_044221885.1 Polyangium sp. (in: bacteria) | reverse complement strand
TGGCCGGAACCGTCGTCGGCAGTGCGCTCGGGTTTCCCAATTGCTACAACAATGGCTGTTCGTCGAGCTGCTGGAATTCCTTCAACTACGTGAAAGTCAAGTCGGATTGCGGAGATCCCAAGAATGGCAGCAACGATCTATTCGTGTATTACCTGCACATCGACAGTTTGGCGGCCGGAGTCGCCAATGGTGCCCATGTGGAACAAGGTCAACTCTTGGCGTACAGCGGAAATTCGGGATGTTCGTCCGGACCTCACATTCACATTGAAACGGTGAGTGTCGCGAAGGGCCAAAACGCTTCGTTGAGTACGTGCAATTCGGTGAATCCGGCATCGCGATATTGTCCGTAGTGCCCACGACGCCCAAGCCTAACACTACTTTGCCACTTCGTTTGTTGCGCTCGTCGAGGCTTCGAATGGTCTGGCGGAGTCGTGCGAACAAGCCGCAACAACGTGTCGGGCCCTCGACGCTCGAGATCCCTGAAAGCGCAAGGTCTTTACATTGTCGCTTGGTGCGAGTAGCCTCCGGTGGCCACCTCTTCCAACCAAGAGCCCCGGACAAACCATGGCCTTCTATCAATCTCCTCCGTCCCTCGGCAATCAATTCGACGACGACCGCGTGCTCCGCGCGTACCTCGAACGGACGCTCACGCCCGACGTTCATGCCCGCATCGTTCCTGAACTGCGCGAAATGGGCGAGCTTGCAGGGCACGAATTGTATCGGTTGCAGCTCGAGGATCGCTTGAACGAACCAAAACTAGAGTCGTGGGATGCTTGGGGCAAGCGCAAGGATCACATCGAAGTGACGCCACTTTGGAAGCGCGCCGCAAACGTAGCGTGTCAACATGGGCTCATTGGTGCGGCCTACGAAACGCAAAATGGCGACGCTGCACGTATTCATCAATTCGCCATGGTGTATTTGTTCGATGCCTCGAGCGATGTGTATACGTGCCCCTTGGCCATGACGGATGGTGCCGCCAAAACCCTGAAGTTTCACCGAGACATACACGATGAAAAGGATTTCGCGGCCAACGCTTACAAACGCCTCACGTCACGTGACCCGGCGTTTGCCTGGACAAGCGGTCAATGGATGACCGAACGAACCGGCGGATCGGACGTCGGTTTGACCGAAACGGTCGCGAAAGAAGCTGACGATGGTCGTTATCGATTGTATGGAACCAAATGGTTCACCTCGGCCACGACGTCCCAAATGGCGCTGACGCTAGGAAGACCCGAAGGAAATCCGCCAGGCGGTCGAGGGCTCGCGCTGTTTTTTGTCGAAGTCTACGGCGCCGATGGAAGAATGAACAATATCTTGGTCAATCGATTGAAGGACAAACTTGGCACACGGAAAGTCCCAACAGCCGAATTGACGCTCGATGGAACCTTGGCGTCTCCCGTGAATGGCACGAAGGATGGAATTCGCAACATTTCCCCAATGCTGAACATCACGCGCACGTGGAATGCCATTTGCGCCGCGGCGGCGATGCGTCGTGGCGTCGCGCTCGCCCGAGATTATGCCAAACGTCGCGTGCAGTTTGGCGCGGCGTTGTCGGACAAACCATTGCATGCGGATACGCTCGCAGGGTTGCAGGCAGAAACCGAAGGCGCGTTTCATTTGGCTTTTCGAGCCGTCGAATTGCTCGGGCGCGAAGAAGCTGGAACCATCTCGGAATCCGAAGCACGGCTGCTCCGTCTCGTCACGCCTCTCGCCAAACTTACCACGGGAAAACAAGCTGTTGCGGTCACGAGCGAAGTGCTGGAATGTTTCGGAGGCGCTGGGTATGTGGAAGACACGGGCATTCCGCGTCTTTATCGGGATGCGCAAGTTCTCCCTATTTGGGAAGGAACGACCAACGTTTTGTCGCTCGACACATTACGTGCCATTCAAAAAGAAGGGCCCCTCGAAGATTTGCTGGCCGATATTCGATCCCTAGCCGCAACTGCCAATGACGATGCCTTGCAAATCGCAGGAAAACAGGCCATGCAAGCCGCAGATCACGCGGCCGGATGGCTCATGAAAACATTCGCGAAAGATCCATTGGGCGTGGAAGCTGGAGCCCGACGGTTTGCCCTGACGCTTGGTCGATCCCTGGAACTCGCATTGCTCGTGCGTAGCGCAGCGTATGCATTGGAACATCAACGCGATATGCGCCCACGCGCCGCAGCACTCCGATTCGCCGCCCATGGCGTGGACCTCATTCGTGACGAAAATCGCGATTGGAACTCCGCGCTGGCCAATGACCTGGCACTCGAGCCATAAACAAAAAATTCGACTTGCGGGCCGGTTGAACGCTTCGCCAAGAGACCGTCTCAAAACGCCGTTCGGCTACTCCTTCACGTGGCCCCGCCCACGGCTAAAACCGTGGGCTATTCAATGAAAAGTCCTTCGCTGCCGCTCCGGACTGGCCTTGTGGTTTTACTGCGAG
>JBGAOI010001053.1:0-2770 GCA_044221885.1 Polyangium sp. (in: bacteria) | reverse complement strand
CCATGCGGTTGTCGCTGAGGGACAAATGATTTTGCGTTAAATTCGAGACGAGCTGCCAAAGCGCTTGTCCTCCAAGCGGCGCAGGACGTTGTGGCGTCGGTTTGGAAATACAAACAATTTTGGTGGCTGGGACAGGGCGTTCGGGCGAAAGTTGCGTGTCTTTTCCAACCTCAGCAGCCAAGTCGCGATTGGTACACAACACGGTCGCGTACACCGTTTCGGAAGGCGGGCGCGTCGGGACAAACTCGGTATTGACAAACGTCATGAGCATGTCCGTGCCGGGCAGATCCTTGCGTCCGGTGGGAACTCGCCGTGGATGCCAAAAGGCGCGGGGGGCGTCGTCGGGGCGACGGTGTACGAACGAGAAAAACGGCACGTATTCAATTTGTTGCGGTTCACCCGGGGCTGTGGCGGCGACGCGGGTGATCGAATGAATTTCCGTTGTCCGCTCACGTCGTGAATCCGCCACCAACCGATATTCCGGCCGCGTTTGATCCACGCGAATCGGTTCGGCATTGCGGGAGAACAAATTGATGATCGGTGTGCATCCCAGCTTGAGCGTCGTCGGTTTGACCGAGACGGGTTTGTCGGGCTTTTGGCCAAAAAGAAGGATGATGCGGCCTTCTTTGGACGCCGGCAATTCCGTGCGTTCCGTGAAAACCAAGTCAAAAAAATGGAACTTATCGGGGAATGCAAAATATTCTTGCACCAGCCGATGCGCCCGATGCGCATGGGCCGGGTAGGGAAGTACGTCGTCTTCCGCCTCGAAGCCCACGAGCCGGAGCTTCGCGGTGCCCCAGGAGGTGCCTTTGGGCGTTCCGACCAGCACATTGATGGTTTGAGCAGCAAGGAGGTCGTAAAGGTTCGACGCTTGCATGCCGCCCCCCGCGATATGAAATCGCAAGCTGCGCATGCCGAGTTTGTTCAGCGTCAGTCCACCGCTGGCGATGTCGATTTGCAACGCAGCCGCGGCGCCAGAAAGCAGCCAGGAGGGCAGTTCGAGCGTTTCGGGGGGCAACATTGCCGCTTGGGTAATTTCGAGCGGCCATAACGTCACGGGAAGCGCCGTACGAAAATAACACTCGGGGCCTTTGGAAGAAGCCGCGAACAGGGGCGTGTGTTTGTCAATCGTGTACCCCGAACCCAGCTTTGCTTCCTTGGGATCGATTTCGAAACACGCAATCGCCATGGCTGGTACAGGACAAACCAATTGCGGGGCCAAAGCGCCGAGCAATGAGTTTGTGTACAGAGGCATTTCGGCGTCCAACTCGCGCGAAAGCCGCGTTGTCAAAAACGCAAACGCTTCGATCAATCGTTCAACGTGTGGGTCGGACGAACCTTGGCTCGACAAACCCAAACGCGCGGCGATCTTGGGATGATCTTTGGCGAATTCCGCGCCGCGTTCACGCAGGTAGGCGAGTTCCCGGGCATAAAGCTCGAGGAGTTCACGATCGGGTTCGCCGGGGCGGGTCATGAGGTACCTGAGCGCAGGTCGAGCGGAGCCTCGAACGAAAGGGGTTCGCGGACTTCGTCGACCATGAGGTAGGCGCTGACGTTGACGACGAGACGGGCGTGAGGGGCCGCGTCTTCGCGCCGTTTGATCTCGACGTGTACGTTTTGAAGTCGGGGCTCGAACGCTTCAATCGACTTCAGGACGATACGTTGCAGGCGACGAAGTTCTTCCGGTAAAACGTTGCGGCCACCGATTTCCAGATCGGGCAAACCGTAATCGATGACCGTACGTTTTCGGGTGAGCGCTTCGTCGCCCGTGATGGGGCAACGTGTGGACAGGATGCGGCCGAGTTCGCGGGCGATGGAACGTCGCAGACCTTCACGATCGAGCGTGCAATAGGGGGTGGACTCGCGTTTTTGCGCGGGAGCCTCGTCAACGAGACGATCGAAGAGAGGCACCCTGCCTGCGCTCGTAGCTCCCCAGGAGTTGGTCATTCAATCGTTCCAGAAAGACAAACGCGCGTCGTGGACGTCGATGAAGAAACCGATCACTTCTTCTTGTTTTGTTCGAGGTCCCAGCCGCCTTCAGCCGAGCCCTTCTTGCCTGCCGGTGCGGGCTGGCCTTGTTGCGCGTACGTCCACGCGATCTGACGGTAATTGAACGTGATTGTCTCGACCGGACGGCCGCCGCTTCCGCCGCTCACACTGACGTTCGTGAGAATGCAGTCGGTGAAGATGATCTTGTAATACTGGATCATGTCCCCGTCGGCTTTGTCCGCCTGAAAGACCGTGAACTCGATCTCTTTGATGTTGTCACCGCCGCACACCTTGAGGTTGAGCGTGGGCGACGCGATATCGAGGTATTTGCTGAACGTGAAGTCTTGATGCACGCAACGCCCGTGCGCGCGAGCGTTCTGTGATGCGCCGGCCGTGAGTGGCATCGAAACGCCGTGCGAGAACGAAAGCACTTCAATCTTGTCTTTGCCTTGGGTGGCTGTGCTCTCGCCCTTGATGTCACCAATCTTGATGAATGTCGTTTCCATCTGCGAAATCTCCTCGTCCCCGTTTGTCCGCGTTCCGGCTCTGCCGTCTGTGCCCGATATCGAGCACGGACGGCAAACACCTTATGTACACCGATTCTGCAAACGCGTCACGCTGCCGGGGGCGGAAGTTCCGCCACGAGGCGCATCGACACGGAAAGCTCATTGAGCTGGAAATGTGGCTTCAAGAAAACGACGGCCCGATATGCGCCGGGCTTTCCGGGCACGTCGGTGACGTCGATTCGAGCTTCCCGCAAGGGCAAGCGCGCTTTGGTTTC
>JBGAOI010001052.1:0-2771 GCA_044221885.1 Polyangium sp. (in: bacteria) | reverse complement strand
GGCTGTGAAAAACCCGTCAAGCCGGACGTATGGAAAACATACGACGTGCCGGAAAAAGTCGACTACCCCATCAATTTGGTCGATTGGGGTATGGCCAAATATTATTGCGAAAAGCACGATAAATCCTTGCCGACGGAAGCTCAGTGGCAATGGGCAGCCACCGGAGGCGATGGCCGCAAATGGCCTTGGGGAAACGAACTTCCGTCGTGCGAGTTTGCCGATTATACTCAAGGTGTTCTCATTTCACCCGGCGGCGATAGCGGTTGCCACGGAGGAGGTCCTTCCAAGGTCGCCACCCATCGCAAAGGTGATCGCATCTGGCCTTCCGGCGCGATTCACGATTTGGCCGGAAATGTCTGGGAATGGACGCTCGACAGCTACATGCCTTATGGCACCGAACCTGAAACGGATCCGCTGCACGAAGGCAAGTATGTGATCAATAAGGTCATCCGTGGTGGTGGATGGAATCGCAGTGGCCTGGGCATTCAGTCCGACTACCGAGGTGGCGCCATCATCAAGTACAAAGTTCCTGGGCTCGGTTTTCGCTGCATCCGCAACGCGCAACAACGAACGGATTGAGGCATCTCGGGCTTGCATCCCTGAAAAAGTTGTGCCTACCGTCGCCTCATGTCCGACGAAGCCCCCAGCACAGTCCCCGCTGATCTCCAAAACTTCGGCCTGCTCGACATTCTTTTGCCCACGTCCCGCGACGACTACAAATACAACTACACACAGCTGGCGCCGCTAGCGATGGCCCAATCGGTGCCTCGCGCAGACAAACCTTCGTTGGCGTGGATGTTGCGCGTGGTTTGGCAAGTCCTGCGCATTGCGAAAAATCGCATAACCTGGGCCATCAATACGGGACGTGCCGCGCGTCCCGGGGATGAAGTCCTGACATTCTCGGGACACGAAGACATTTCCGGTTCGATTACATTGAACTTGGATCACCTGGGCCTTCCGGCAATGGACTTGCTCACGACCCAATTTGATGACGAACCTCCGACGACCGCCGTACGCGCGGGGACTGATGGCGTGGGACAAGAAGAGATTTTGTCCTTCAGTCAATCCGAAGACACCATCCGAGAAGGTTTTACGGCGCACGCCCAAGCGGCAGAAATTGCCTCGAAAATGCTGGCGTTTGGAATCTGCGACCCGCTCAAAGTGCTGGAAACGGTTTTACGTTCGCTCATTCAAGGTCCAACAGGCCGTCCCTTGTCGCTCGATGATTACCAGGCGCTTTTTGCAACGCTACCCAAACCTTGGATTGCAACTCGCCCCAATGACGACGAGCTTTTTGCCTGGATGCGTGTTGCCGGTTGGAATCCCATGGTCATTGAAAGGATTTCGGCCCTTCCTGATAACTTTCCGGTAGCCGAAGCGATCTTCGGGCGCGTCATGAACGATGGATTCGATTCCTTGAGCCTTGCCGCCAAAGAAGGTCGGTTGTATCTGACGAATTATTCGATCCTGGCCAATGTCGTGAATGGGAATTTCCCCACGGGGCCGAAATATGGTTTTGCCCCGCTCGCACTGTTCGCCCTACCTCGAGGCACCGGGCAACGTCGATTGCGACCGATTGCCATTCAATGTGGACAAGATCCTCGTGATTACCGCATCTTTGCGCCTTTCGACGGCGAATTGTGGGAAAAAGCCAAGTTGTGTGTTTCTTGCGCGGATGCCAATCATCACGAACTCGTCAGCCACTTGGCCCGAACGCATTTGCTCATCGAACCCATGGTCATCGCGACACATCGCCAATTGGGGGAAAACCATCCCATCGGACGACTTTTGTTGCCGCACTTCGAAGGTACATTAAACATCAACCACGAAGCTCAGGACAAACTCCTCCGCAAAGGACTTGCTGTCGACAAGACCCTGGCAGGAACAATCGAAGCCAGCCGTACGGTAGGCGCAACAGCAATGGCTCAGCCTTATTTCAACGAAGGTTTCTTGCCCAAAGCCTTGGCCGCTCGCGGGGTGCTCGATGAAAACCTCGAATATCCGTACCGCGACGATGCTTTGCTTTTGTGGCAAGCCATCGAACGGTGGGTAACGGCCTATGTGGGCTTGTATTACGCATCCGACGCGCACGTCAGCGGAGACGACCGTCTGCGACAATGGGCCGCAGAAATCGTGGCGCCAAACGGCGGACGATTGCCGGGGTTTGGCGAAGATGGCCGGGGCAAACTCACGACGACCTGGTATTTGATCAAAGCCGTGACCATGATCATTTTTACGGCCAGCGCTCAGCACGCAGCCGTGAATTTTGCGCAGGCGGATCTCATGACGTACACGCCCGTGGTCCCCGCAGCCCTGTACCGAAGTGCCCCCATTTCCGCATCGGAATCAGCCAACAATCCCTCGTTGGATATGCTCGCACCAATGGAAGTCGCCACGATCCAACTCGAGTTTCTATCGACCCTCGGCGGCGTTTATCATACGAAACTCGGTGCTTATCCGACATTATGGTTCCGCGAACCCGCAATTCATCGGGCCCTCGAAGCATTTCAGCAAGAGCTGCTCGAGATTGGCCGAACCATTGAAGCCCGCAATCGTTCGCGCCTCGGCCCTTATACGTTTTTCCTGCCCGAACGCATCCCGCAAAGCATCAATGTTTGACCGGGCAAATCACGCTGCAGCCCCTCGGACGCCTAGGAAGAAATTCGACGTGCAGGCCGGTTGAACGCGAAACGTTCAAGAGAACGTCCCACAACTCCGTTCGCCCCGTCCTTCACGTGACCCCGCCCACGGTTAAAACCGTGGGCTATTCA
>JBGAOI010001051.1:0-2781 GCA_044221885.1 Polyangium sp. (in: bacteria) | reverse complement strand
AGCGACATCGAGACTACTTCGAAGATTGGGATCGAGGAGCCGTTCGTTTTGACCAACCGTCAACGCAGTTGCGCCAAACGGACGCGCTAGCGTGAGTTTTCCCCCAAGAACGAGCGGCGCGACAATGTCTGTGGCGAGCTGTTCGAACCGTTCGTTCATGGTCGAACTATGTCCCGTCCTTGGCGGATGCACTGGCGTCGACGTCCCGCAACGGGCGCAAACCCACGCCACCCAGAATCACTTCAGGCAACTCGGTCGCCAACGCCGACGTGAGCGAATCGACGAAGCGGTCAGAACCGGCAGCTATCCAGGCTTGCGCTTCGAGTACGGCTGATTCGAGGGGGACAAACGCGTCTTCGGGAATGCCGACGACATCTCCTTCACGACGTAGGAACAAGACCTGACCCGCTGGCGAGCCCAACGAACGATAGAGTACGTCCGGAGAAACGGCCGGAACGATGTCGTACCCCGCTGGAGCGAAGAGGTTCTCGTGGATCTTCCGGAAAAACTGTCCAACAGGAATGCATTCGATCCCGGTTGGATGACGAACGATCGCGCCGGCATTGGTGAACGCAACGCGTGCGGAACGCATCGTTTCGGGACCGAGGGCATACGCAATGCGCCGCAACACGGGCAAGTCTGCACTGTCCACCCAAGTTGCCGTGACAGAACGCCAAGGTTCGACGGTGGGAACGAGGCGCAACGCAACGGACACCGAACTCGAGCCGATGGCTTTGACCACAGGCGTGGGTTTTTCCGCGCGCATTTCGATACGGGCAAACGCGCGTACGTCCCCAAGTACAGGAAGTTTCTGGATTTCGAGCGGATCGGTTCCATGACCACGAAACAACACGAGTCCTGTTTCGACAAACACCGGACACGCCCGCAAGTTGACAGGATGCCGAAAGCCACATTCGACCGCAGCTCCGGGAGCAACGGGGACAAACAGCGTCAGTCCCGGCGTGCGCATGAGCAGTGGCACCATGCGTTCTGGCAACGCGGGCACTCGAAAGATGTAACGAACGACGGGACCATCATCGAAACTGGATTCGGGAGGCCATTCCGCGACACCAACTTCGGCTTCGACATTCGATCGCACGAAATATTGAATCATCGCAGGTCCGAGGCCGGATTCGGCGACGAGCCATCGTTCGCCAGGTTCACGTCCCGCGCTTGGATCCGCATGGGGTTCGAGGCGTAAAACGAGGCTGCGAACATCGAGCTTGCGTTCGGCGCTGTAGCTCTGGGAAAAACTGTTGTGGTAAAGCCAAAGCGGCGCGTCGCCAGCGCTGATTTGGGGTACGTCATAACCAAACGGCGCGGCCGCATCGCGATACTGCACGAAGTGACGGCTCGTTCCCGTGAACGTGTATCCACCTGCCAAGCGCGCGACTTCCGAGATGCGATCCATGCGATCGCTCGTCTCGGCAGCAAACATCAGTGTGACTTCGCGGTTGCCTAGTTTGGATCGAACAACCTCGATCGTCAGAGATCGCAAGATGTCCGCTAGCGATCCTTGGCGTGTGTACAAGGCGAGGAACGCCACGAGACGATCGATGGAGGGCAAAAGGACGACGCCTTTGCCACCGAGCGCGACACCACGCGCGTCGAGTCCAAGACCTGGCGTGCGAAGCCGAGTTTGATGTACGGCAACACGCTCGAGCATCCTAATCTCTCCTCGTCGAACGGAATGAATGCGTTGAATTCACGCTCGGCTTCGTGCTCGCGTGTTCAGATACCGTCGGGTCGATTCGTCGGCAGCGTGTCTTGCTGGCTGCAAATCGTGGGTCGAAGCGATGATGCCGAGGACGAACGCTCACGTCGTTGCACCGGGAGGCCGAGGCTAGGATTTCACGGTCATCCCGTCAAGCGAACGGACCGCGCATGCATCAGTGAACTTCATGCGGGCGACGAGATTGTGTACCCTGTGGACCTTCGCGATTGCGAACAAGCATGGCACGCACCCAGCAGCTCATCGCCGGGCGGTTTCAAGTCGAACGCGAAGTTGGACGCGGCGCCGTAGGCATTGTGTTTCGCGCATTCGACACCGTTTCACAACGGCGCGTCGCGCTGAAGATCATTGCTGCCGCCGACAACGCGGAACATTCCGAACGTGAACGATTGCTGCAAGAAGGGAAGCTGCTCTCCGAGCTTGATCACCCGGGCATCGTGCAAGTCGTCGCGTACGGAGCGCTTGATTCGACATACACCGCTGCACTCGGAAGAAAGTTTGATGAAGGCGCGCCCTTCATTGCGATGGAGTGGCTGCAAGGAGAAGACCTCCTCACGCGGCAAATTCGAGCGCCTTTGACGATGCGCCAAGCACTCGAGATCGCGCGACAAGTGGCCTTCGCGCTCGCTGCTGCTCACGACGCAGGCGTCGTGCATCGCGACATCAAACCATCGAACATCTTTGTACTTTCGAACCGCTTTCCAGACGCCGAAGCACCCCCGCAATCGACACGCACGACACGCAGACAACGTGACGGAGATACGTCCGAGCAACTGCGTGCGAAACTCGTCGATTTTGGTGTCGCAACACCGAGCGACATGGCGTTGGCGGGCAACGATGTTTTCGTAGGAACTCCCGCGTACATGGCGCCTGAGCAAGCGCGTGGAGATGCCATCGTTGACGCGCGTAGCGATTTGTATTCGCTCGGCGTCCTGGCGGTGCGCACGTTCCTGGTCAATCCGCAAAACACACTCGCTGTGGCCTTGGATGAAGTATTGAGCCTCGCCCGCCAGGTGGCGACGGAGCACAACGCTGAAACTCCCCTGCCC
>JBGAOI010001050.1:0-2782 GCA_044221885.1 Polyangium sp. (in: bacteria) | reverse complement strand
CGTTGCCGGCGAAGGCCGAATGCTCACCCCCATTCCTCGCGACTTGGGCCTCGTCATCATGGGCAATGCGCAGCTTGCTTTCGATTCCGTTTGTTCACGGATCATTGGTTTGGATCCACGAACGGTCGACCATTTGCGCTTCGCGTCAGAACGAGGCTTTGGCTCGTTCGACCTGGCTGACGTCGATATTACCGGCGACGTAACGCTCGAAGAAGCACAACATATGGCCAAAGGCTTCAAAGTGGGTCTCATTCGCGTCGAAAAATATTTCGAAGGCACGCATATCACGGCCTATGCAGGATCTCCGCCGGAGCCGGAGCGCACAGACTACTGTTGGGGTGGTTGCCCCGGAGCGATCGAAGAAGCGATTGAAATCCTGCGACAATACGACAAACGCTGCGACGACAATATGCCACGTCTGCATGTCGTTTTTGGCAAATACGATGGCCCGATCGATGCCGCCCCCGGAGAACGCGTCGTTTTCATTGGTGATTGCGCACAATGGTCCGGAAAACTGCACGGCAAAATGGTGACGGTTGAAAACCTCTACCGTGATCGTTCCGAAAAGGACCCATACCACGCCAAACACCAAGACGTTTTCGTCAAAATGGCCCAGGTCATCGGAAAACTCGCCATCAGCAGCTCCGATTCTCCCCTGCGTCTCGAAGGTTGCCCCGTGAGTGTCATCGAACAAATGCTCGTGCTTGGAGAATTGGCTGGCCTGAAAAACCCGATTCTTTCGCCCGAAGAACTCGTGCACTTCAACAAGAGCTACGTGCGCTGGCGCAGCCAAATGTTAATGAAACGCGCTTCAGGCACGCCGTATCAGATTCACGGAACGAGCGCACGCGGTGAAGCTGTGCCCGAAGTCATCGCTCCCGTGGCCCCTACCCCGCCGGCCGCAGAGTAATCTCGAAAAGAACTTCGACCACGTCTTTCACCTTGAAAGCGCCAAGGGGTCCTTTGATTTCCTTTACCCCGAGTCGACTCAACGATAACTCGGTTCGTCCGGTCACACGAATACGCTCCTCCGCTTCCTCACCGTGAATCGACACGGATATCGGCATTTTGCCATGAGGAGCCTCCACCGTCATATCGGCGGTCTTCCAAGCTGTTCCACGACCGCGGACAAGGATCTCACGCGCCCCGACGAACGCTTCGTCGCGAATTTTCTTTTCGATGTCGTGGCGCTCCGAAGTCGATATTCCTGACGAATCAACACGGTCTCCATGCAATTGTCCCGAGACGCGTATACCCGCAACGGACACATGGAGTTCTCCGGTAAACCCATCGGCATTGCAAATCGCTTGGCCGCGAAAATCCGTTACCAAAAGCTCGAGATCGTGCGCGAGTCGCGCCAACATCCCCACGGCCCGGGTTCGAATCGTAATGCGCGAATTCTGGGTATCGACATTGAATGTCATGGGTTCCATGGTCCGAACTCCTTTATCCGACAAACGTCGAAATGGATTGCTCAATCGCGCGCGCGAAGAAGCGTAAACATAACGAGTGCAATCACCATGATGAGTAGCGCCATGCAGCTCTGCGGCTGCGAAAAATGTGTTGGACCAAGATCGCCCAACAGTCCTCGCGCATGCGCCCGCGGAAACAATGCCGCAATGGCTCCTGTGCCAACACCAAGCAACAAGTCGAGAATCAATACGACCCAGCGCCCTCGACCTCGGTGAAGGAATGTCGAACCGACGACAAACCACGCGGAATATGCTCCAGCAACCAATGCGCCAATCCAGCCACTCGTAAAAAGTTCGCTCAGAAGAGGTCGCGACGTAGCGCTGTGCGCGAAAAGCACAGCGACCGAAGACAAAAGCAGCCCTCCGAGGCTCGAAACTGCCAAAAGCGCGAGCACGATACCCAAGACAACATCGCGACGTGCCGCGCCAAACCGAGCGACGGACCATGCGGCGTCACGCAGACCAAGATGCTGGCACGCGCGCGCCGTGAGCGCGAAAGAAAAAAGCGGCAGAACAAGCCGAAACGTCGAAATGAGCGAACGATCGACCGCGCCAAACGTCGTGATGCGACGCTCGATAATGCCCCCAGAAACAGCAAGCGCGATCGCCAGAAAGAAGAGCAACAACGTACCGCGCGAGGTGAATCGACTTCTCGCCGTGGCAAACCCGAGTCGCACACCAGCCGCCATCGATGCGTTGGTCTCCCGAACCGCCGTTGCGGAACTTGCGTTCATCGAACTCCTCCTCGCCCCGGAGCGTTTGTCCCAACCAAACGCGATTGCGCCGCGGCTCGACGCAACGATTCCGCGGTTTCCGCCGCCGCGCGGAGCCGAGCAATTCCTGGGGATGCCGGCGTAATGGCTTCCACGACAGCCCCAACGTCAGTGGCTGCGTCGGCAAGAGCGAGTGCGCAAGCATCAAGGTCCGATCCTGACAAACGCAACTCGGCGGCTCGGGAAGGCTGCGCATCCACATCTGTCCACGCAACCGAGGACACTTCGGGTTTGTCGGCCAATACTCGCGCAAGACGTCGTATCGGAGCGATCCCGTGGCTTGGATCGGAAGGACGAACCCATGCGACAAGCATCGGCACGTTTGGTGCCACAGCTGCAGGAATGGACACGTCGCGAATCACCGAGCCACGCTGCAAAAGGAAGATGTCATCGGCGACGCTGCGCGCATCCACAGGTGAAGACGTCGTCACGACCACGCACGCGCCATCGCGGGCGAGCTGCTGGATGCGCTCACGCACCACGCCGAGCAGATTGATCGCGACATCGACCAACGGTTCGTGAAGGACCACGAGGATC
>JBGAOI010000104.1:0-16428 GCA_044221885.1 Polyangium sp. (in: bacteria) | reverse complement strand
CTCGACGCGGCGCATATCGTCAAAAATGCCGTGTTATGCGATTTGCACGACGCGACGGATGAAGCGTTTTCCCGCGTGCAAGCGTTATGCGTGAATGACGGGGATTTTGTGGCGCTTGCGAAAGCAGCCCTGGAATTGTCGCATTTGGCGGCTTATCGAGACGTCCGGCAATTCGATATGACACCCCTGGAACCGCTCGTGGCGCAATTGTTTTTGCGGGGCTTGCTGTTGGCACCCGATGCGAGTCGTTGTAATGAGGACGCGTCGCGTAACGTGGGCGGAGCATTGTCGTTTTTGCATCAGGTGGCCCATGTTTTCGAGGACAAACTCGATGTGGACCGGTTCATCCGGACGCTCGATTCGATTGCCGATGATGCGTTCGCAGCGCCGCACGTAGCCGGCGTTGCGTGTGCGATATTGCTCGAACGCGGAAAACTCACGGACGATGTTCTGGATCAGCGAATTTCGCGGCGTTTGTCGCCGGGGGTGAGTCCCACGGAGGGCGCGGGGTTTTTCGAGGGACTGGCGACACGAAATCGTTATGCCCTGCTGGCGCGAAAATCGCTGTGGACGGCGATGAATGCATTTATCGAAGCGCTCGATGACGAAGCGTTCAAACGTGCGGTCGTGGCATTACGTCGCGCATTCGGGAGTTTCGAGACGAGTGAAGCGCGACGAATCGCGACATCGTTGACTCAAATTTGGGGTGGCGGCGAAAAGGAACTCGTCCAAGCCATTGAAACAAAAGTGGACGATTCCGAAATCGCTGCTTTGCAATCGGACCTCGAGGGTCTCGGCGAATTGGATTTTTGATATGGCCAAGAAAAACCCCGCTCCGCCCCCAGCCCCGGCGACAAATGCGCCTGCAGCGTCTCCTTCTCCTGCGGGCGCGGTTTCTTTCGATCGCGTTCAGCGCTGGCGGCTCATTTTGGGAAAACGCGTGGAAGATCAATTGGCAGGTTCGGGCCCTGGCGGCGCTGGAGGATCCGGCGGATTGCTGAGCCGCGAAATGGCCGAAATGGATGCGGCCCTTGGCGCCGTGTATGACCTCGAAGAATCCGAGCCAGAAAAAAAGGGTGGACGACGCGCGGGGCTTGGAAAAAGCCGCCCACGCATTGCCGCATGGCTCGGTGATATTCGGAAATACTTCGAGCAAGACATCGTGGCGGTCATTCAACAAGACGCTATTGACAAGAAAGATTGGAAAGAGCTTCTATTCGAGCCGGAAGCGTTGGCGCAAATCACGCCGAGCGTCGATATGGTGGGCACGCTTCTGTCCATGAAAAACATGATTCCTGACAGAGCCAAAGATGCGGCGCGAGAAATCGTGCGGGCGGTGGTCGAGGAAATCAAGAAGAAGATGCAAGGCGCATTGGAACGAGCCGTTCGCGGAGCGCTTGACCGATCGCGCCATCAACCCATTCCGAGTTTACCGAACATCGATTGGCGGCGGACGATCGGGAAAAACCTGAAGAATTACGAAAAGACGCGCCGAACGATTATTCCCGAGCGGTTTTTCTTTTTTGCACGACAACATCGGCGCAAGGAATGGAACGTGATTGTCGCGATGGATCAATCGGGATCCATGGCGAGCAGCGTCGTGTACGGCGGCGTGATGGGAAGCATTTTGGCGAGTTTGCCGGCGCTCGAAACGCATGTCGTGGCATTCGATACGGAAGTGGTGGATCTGACGCCGCGCCTCGTGGATCCAGTCGATTTGCTTTTTGGAATTCAGCTCGGTGGAGGGACGGACATCAATCGCGCCGTGGGGTATTGCCAAAGTCTCGTCAAGAACCCGCAAAAGACATTGTTCATTTTGCTGACGGATCTATTCGAGGGTGGCAATCAGGAGCAATTGTTGCGGCGTATGGAGGATCTCGCGCGAAGCGGAGTCAAAGCGATGGTTCTTTTGGCACTCGACGATTCCGGCGCGCCGTCCTTCGATGCGGAACTGGCGAAGAAGTTTGCCGCTTTTGGTGTGCCGAGTTTTGCTTGTACACCGAATGCATTGCCCGACATGCTCGAAGCGGCGCTCAAAGGGCACAATTTGGAAACGGTGGCGTTGAGGTATGATTCGCGAAAAGGTGGGCGGTGAGGGATTCCCCGACACAAAGAAAATTTCTTCCCCGTTCCCCCACCGGCTAAAATTGTGCTAAAGGGCGGGCGCCGCGAAAAAACGGAGCCGCCATGCCCATCTTTCGTTTGGAGATCGAAAATCGACCGCACGTTCCTGACGCACTCGGGGCCATGACCGAACGTCGGTTGAACGATTGGTTGAATCTGCGACCGACGCGTATTCGGACGCGCAAATTGTTCCTGTGTGATCTCGACATGGACGCGAACGAGGCCGAACGGTTTCTCGCGGCCATCACGGATCCCGTGGTCGAGACGTCCGCACTGGGGGTGCTGCCCGACGATACAAAGGAAGGATCTCCTTGGATTCTGACAGTATCGTTTGCCCCGGGTGTTACCGACACTGTGGGAAAAACGGCAAAAACCGCGGGCGAAGATGTGCTTGGACGAACGCTTTCGGGACAAGTGTATTCGGCCACGATGTATCTGATTTGGGGTTTGTCGCAAAATGACGTCGAACGCGCGGCAACGGAAGTTCTGCATAATCCACTCATTCAAAAAATTCGCTTGGAATCTCCGCCTCGACCGTTGGATTTGACCATTCCTCGCGCTGGTACAGCGGCCCCGCCCGCAGTGGATCGCGTGCCGCTCGGAACGCTGGACGATGCCGCATTGGAGGCGTTGTCGAAAGAGCGGCTGCTCGCGTTGTCGCTCGTCGAAATGCAGGCCGTCAAAGGGTACTTTGCGTCGGAAAAGCGCGATCCCACAGACGCGGAGCTCGAATGCATTGCGCAAACATGGAGCGAACATTGCAAACACAAGATTTTTAATGCACCGATTGATTACGTTGGTCCAGATGGAACCCAACGCGACATTTCGCGCGGGTTGTTCAAAACGTACATCGTTGGTGCGACAGATGCAGTGCGTCGGGATCGTCAAGAAAAACGAATGGACGCCGATGGTGATTTCTTGGTTTCGGTCTTCAGTGATAACGCTGGGGTCGTTCGTTTTACCGAACAGGACCATTTGGTGTACAAAGTCGAAACGCACAATTCGCCCTCGGCGCTGGATCCTTACGGCGGAGCCATGACGGGTATCGTTGGCGTAAATCGCGACAGTTTCGGGTGTGGCCTCGGCGCGGATCTTTTGGCCAATGTGTGGGGCTATTGTTTCGGTCCGCCAAACTTCGCGGGCAAGTTGCCCAAGGGTCTGATGCCTCCCCGACGTATTCGCGACGGCGTCCATCGTGGCGTCATAGATGGCGGAAATCAATCGGGAATTCCGTACATGCGCGGGTTCGAATTGTACGATGATCGGTACCTCGGAAAACCCTTGGTGTATTGTGGAACCGTGGCGGCGATGCCGACAACGGTCGCGGGAAAACCAACGCATCAAAAATACACGAAGCCTGGCGATTTCATCGTGATGGTTGGTGGACGCGTCGGCAAAGACGGAATTCATGGGGCGACATTTTCCAGTGTCGAGCTGAACGAAAGTTCGCCCGTGCAAGCGGTGCAAATCGGTGATCCGATTACGCAAAAAATGATGTTCGATATGCTGACAGAGGCTCGAGATGCGGGTCTCTATAGCGGCATGACGGACAATGGAGCGGGCGGTTTGTCGAGCAGCGTCGGAGAAATGTCGGAAGCGACAGGAGGCGCGGAACTGGACTTGTCGCGCGTACCATTAAAATACCCGGGACTTTTGCCGTGGGAAATCTTGGTGAGCGAAGCGCAAGAACGCATGACGTTGGCCGTTCCGGAAGACAAACTGGCTGCGTTTATGGATCTGGCTCGCCGGCGCGAAGTCGAGGCCACCGTGATTGGCACATTTACGCAAAGCGGGCGGCTCGTCGTCAAGTATGGCGAGACAAACGTATGTGATTTGTCGCTGGAGTTTTTGCATGGCGGTTTGCCCAAGGTGACGCGAAAAGCGCGTTGGAATCCGCCGTCACGCATCGAATTGACCACGGAAGAGCGGAGTGGCGTGTTCGCGTCGAAACCGCTCGAAGAATGGATTTTGTCATTGCTCGCGCGACCAAATCTGCGCTCGGACGATAGGTACGCAAAACATTACGATCACGAAGTCAAGGGTCTTTCGGTGATCAAGCCGCATGTGGGGGTTTTTCGGAACGTACCGGCTGCGGCGACGGTGATGCGCGTACGTATTGGGCGCAATGAGGGTGTGGTGCTTGGCGAGGGGATTCATCCGTATTACAGCGACCTCAATGCGCGGGAAATGGCGCTCGCATGCGTGGACGAGGCTGTGCGGCGCGTGCTTTGCGCGGGAGCGCGAATCGATCGCATGGCGGCGTTGGATAACTTTTGCTGGCCGGATCCGATTGAAAGCAAATCGACGCCGGATGGGGCGCATAAACTCGCGCAGCTCGTTCTTACGTGCGAAGGATTGTTCGATGCCTGTAAAGCGTATGGTTTGCCGCTCGTTTCGGGCAAAGATTCCATGAAGAATGACGCGGTGCTCGACGGCGTGAAAATATCGGTGCCTCCAACGCTTCTCGTGAGCGTGATGGGGCAAATGGAGCATGTAGCGAATGCGTTGTCGCTCGTTCCGCGCGCCGCGGGCGACGTGCTCTATGTGCTGGGTGAAACGCGGGACGAATGTGGCGGGTCGGAAGTAGAGCGTTTGGCAGGAAAACCGATGTCGCACGTTCCGAAAACGAATCTTGAAGCGAATGCAGCACGGTATCGAGCCTTTGCGCAGGCCCATGCGGCGGGTTTGATTCGTTCGGCGCATGTCGTTGGTCGCGGAGGCTTGGCAGTAGCGTTGTCGCACATTGCCATTGCGGGGAATTTGGGCGTGGACGCAGCGCTCGATGTTGCGGCTCCGGGGCTGGATCCACCGATAGCCTTATTCAGTGAATCGACGGGGCGGATGTTGCTCACGGTTCGTCCGGATCAAACGAATGCGGTGGAGGAAATGCTCGGGGCGCATGGATTGGTGCGGATTGGACAGATTGCGGGGGCGCGATCAGGTCGTGGATATTTACGGATTACACAGGTGGGACAAACGTTGGTCGATGTGGATACGGCGAAGATGAATTCGGCGTTCGAGGAGGAATACCATGGCAACTGACACACGACGCGACGTACGGATCCTCGTTTTGACGGGGTATGGCCTGAATTGCGAAGTGGAAACCGCGGCGGGTTTTTCCCGGGCCGGAGCGACGGTGGTGTCGGCGCATTTGCACGATGTGCTCGATAAGGCGAACGACAAGGACGTCTTGGCCGGGTACCACATTCTTGCATTCGTCGGTGGTTTTTCCTTTGGGGACCACATCCAGAGCGGACGCGTTTATGCGAATCGGTTGCGATTTCGGCTGGGGGACGCCCTGGCGAAGTTTGTCGACGATGGCGGTTTGGCGCTGGGCATTTGTAATGGTTTTCAGACCTTGGTTTGTCTGGGGCTATTACCGGCGCTCGATCGGAAACCGGGAGCGGGTTTGGCGGCGCAATCGGCGGCGCTGGTGCACAACGATCGGTTGGGGTATTTTGATACCTGGGTGCGGCTCGTCGTGGATACGCGAAGTCCGTGCGTGTGGACGCGAGGGCTACCGCAGACGATTGAATTGCCGAGCCGTCATGGAGAAGGCAAGCTTTTGTTTCAAGACGAAGCGACGCGACAAACCATTGCAGACAAACACCTCGTACCGGTACGTTATGCGAATGCGAACGGGTTGCCGACCGAGGTTTGGCCAGCCAATCCCAATGGATCCCCGGATGGAGCCGCGGGATTGTGTGATGCGACGGGGCGGATTTTTGGATTGATGCCGCATCCGGACGCATTTTTGGATGCGGAAAATCATCCGGATTGGATTCGCCGGAGAGACGCGGGTGAACGAGGATTTGGAATGGGAGATTCGGGTATGGGGCAGGCTATCTTTAATGCCGGAGTCAGGGCGGTGCTGGCATAGCCGGCATTGGTGCCGTGCATGACAGGACGACGAACGATGAGGCACCCGTTGTTGGCGATTTACAATAGATTGCGACCGCAAGCATGACGCAAAACCCCCCTTCGCACTTACCTCGACCAACGTTTCGCGTGCTGGACAGCACTCCTTACTTGCTCGTTCGTTATGATCGAACATTGCGTTTGGTGCTGTTCACGCGACGGCCGGTCCCGTATCCGGACATGAATACGTTGCATTGGGCATTTGATCGCTTGATGGCGTCGTATGCGACGATTGATCGTTCCGAGCATCGGGTCCTTATCGACACGCGAGCAGCCCCATCGCGAAATGACGAAGCGTTCGAGTCGGCGTTGGCCGTTCTGAGGCCGGCGTCCTTGGGTGGGTTTTCCCGTGTATTCATGCTTGTCCGGACAATCATAGGCAAGCTGCAAATCAGTCGTCACGCGCAAAGCGACGGCATGGACGTCTTCGTCAGCAATGATGTGTCGGCATTAAATGCGGAATTGGGTGTTGGGCTGGACGAATCGGTGCTCGCGGATCCTGAAGCGCGATAGAGCTGCCCAGACAAACGGCTGGAGCTTCTCAAGCCCGCAAAATGGTGGCCATCTTTTTACCTTTGGCCAATTCGTCGACGAGTTTGTCCATGTACCGGATCTTCTGCATCAGCGGATCTTCGATTTCTTCCACGCGTATACCACAAATGAGGCCTTTGATGAGGCTCGCATTCGGATTCATCGCCGGCGCTTGGGCAAAAAAAGTCTCCAGGTCGATTTTGTCGGCAATGACTTTTTCCAAACCGGCGAGGTCGTAACCCGTCAGCCAACAAATCACCTGATTGACTTCGTCTTTTGTACGATTTTTCTTCTCCACTTTCGTCACATAAAGCGGATAGATGCTGGCAAAGCTCATACGAAAAATCCGATGTTGCGTCACAGATTGTCTCCTCGGGACATTTGGATCAGCGTTTGACTGGCGTTGAAGGTTTGACCAGCCAACATTACCAAAGTTTTTTTCGATTGCCACACCTTTGTGATGTTACGCCGAACCAACCGAGATCTTACATCAAACCTGCACATCGCTATTTCGTTGGTTTGCCAATGCAAACGGCAAACGGCGATCCCGTGCCACTCGAGGTGATGATGCTGCATCGGGGACGGTCGGGATTGACGGCAATGCATTCGGCGTCGGTTTGGCAGGGCAACCAGCACCAGGAGACAAAGTCGGCAATGCATTTGCCTTGGCCGTCGCCACATGCGTCACCAGTTTTTTTGCCTGTGCAATCGTCCGAGCAAAAGGGAGCCAGGACCGTGCCCGCTTCGCCGCCGACGCAGAAGTCCGAAATGCAATCGTCGCCTGTTTCACACGCCTTTCCAAGCGTTTCGGGTTGCGATTCGCATCCTGCGCCGAGCGCTCCTGCGAGCATCAGCAAAGCGATAACCAGACCGAACGATTTTATCATGGCGAGACCTCCATTGAGGCGCGAGTGTAGCGTAGGAAGTGCGCTGGCGCATTCTTCTTCATCGTTGCCTCCTCCGTGAATCCAGCGACCCCTACAGCAGCCTCCGTGCCACGCGCTCTTTCGCGGTTTCCTCGGCAAAACCCATTACGCGACCATTGCCGCATTGATGCAACGTCGCTTCAATGATGCGACCCAGGTTGCACGAGTTGCGCGACGGACGAACCCTCGTTGTAGTGGGACGAACCTCTTGTTGTCGTAGGACGAACCCTTGGCTACCGACTGGACGCCAAATTTCTTGACTTCTCGTCAACATCGGGCAAACTCGCGCCCCAGGTGACCCATGCCGACGCGTATCAACAATCGTGAACTGCTCGAAATCCTCGAAATCACGCCACGCACCCAAAACATCCTGCTCGTCGGTCGGCATGGGATTGGTAAATCGCAAATCCTTACCGACTTTTATACTCGCCAAGGGTTATCCGTCGTTTGTCTTTTCCTCGGCCAAATGAGCGATCCTGGCGATTTGCTCGGCTTGCCCGTTCGTAGTGATTCCAGCGGACACACCGTCTTCATGCCGCCCCATTGGTGGCCCCTCGATAACCGTCCCGTCGCTTTGTTCCTCGACGAACTCAACCGAGCCCGCCCGGAAATTCTGCAATCGGTCCACGACTTGGCCCTCAATCGAACCCTCGCTGGCCGACGCCTTCCGGAGGGCAGCGCCATTCTCTCGGCCATTAACGCGGGCGAAGAATACCAAGTTAGCGACCTCGACCCTGCCCTGGCTTCACGATTCAACATTTATGAACTCGCCCCCGAGGTTGACGAATGGATTGCTTGGGCCCGAAAAAACGATATCGATCGGCGCGTTGTCGATTTCATCGAAAAACATGGCCTTCATCTCGAGCAAGCCGACCCGAATGGCGACCCGCTCGACAAATACCCGGATCGGCGCGCATGGGTCCGCGTCGCGCAGTTGATCAAACCGCACGCGAACGTCACGGGCATCCTGCAAAAAGCCATTGCGGGCATCGTGGGCGCGCAAGCAGCGGTCGCATTTGGCAAATTTCTTCGCGACACGTCGCGCATTCAACCCGAAGACGTGCTTCTGCATTGGAACGAAAAACTCGAGCAGACCCTGCGCAAGACCAGCCTGCCGGACTTGGTGTACCTCAATCGCCAAATCCTCCAATACATTCAGGATCAAGATCTCAAACTCGCCGATGCCAAACGAAAAAAATTGGTTCAAGGTACGGAAAGGTATCTCGAGTTTCTCCGCGGAGGCAAACAGACCGAAGTTGTCGCCGACTTCATCAACCTCACCGAACGTGATGACTTCAAGCGCGCCATGAGTATGCTCCTCGCATCGCCCAAACTCATGCAATTGCTCACCGATTACATTGACAAGGTGAAGTTGTGAAATCGAACGGTGCAGCGAGCAAGACAAGAACCGCTAAGCGAAAAGCGGATCCGGAAACACGCATTCGGCGCGTGATTGAAAAATGGTTCATTACTGAGCCTTTGCTGTTTGGCACCATTCTCACGCATCGACTCGGGCCAAATTTACATACAGAGACCATTCGCACCGGGCACGGACGCGTCGAATACCATCCCCATTTCATTGACGAGCTCGATGACGAAACCCTCGAAGAAATCTTGAAGCTCGAAACCATTCGTATTGTCCTTGGTCATCCTTATGCACGTCGGCCGCCCAGCGGTGAAATGTCCTATTTAGCCAGCAATATCACGCTCAAGGAGCACCTGCGTACGTCATTGCCCCTTCCCTCGGCCGCCGAAGTTTTCGGTGACGATTCCCTTTCCAAACAGTATTACGAACTGTATTGCGATCGGCTCGCCGAGAAATCATCGCCGTCTGCGCCTCGAGGACGGGCGGATTCGGGCGCTGGGGGTTCGTCCGCGGAGCCATCGAGCGCGCCTGTTGAAAACGCACGAGCAAACGAAGGCGTTGTTCCGACGGTGGAGGACCATTTTAATGCCCGAGGCGGATCGGAACGAACGCAACTGTGGCAAGAAGATTCATTGATGCGCGAACAAATCAACAATGTCATTTGTGAGGTGGAATTATCACAATCCTGGGGAGCTTTACCGGGTAGCGTTGTGGCAATGATTCGGGCGCTGTTGAAACCGCGCCTCGATTATCGCAAGATCTTGCGATCATTTGGAACGAGCATTCTTGCGAGCCGTCGAGAACTCACGCGGTTCAAGCCCAGCCGTCGTTATGGATTCGACTACATGGGCAGTCGTTATGCATTACGCACGAAGCTTCTCGTGGCGGTGGACGTGAGCGGCTCGATTTCGGACGGAGATCTCGAGCATGCGTATTCGGTGATCAATCGACTCTTCCAATATGGAATTGAAACCATGGATACGTTGCAATTCGATACGGAAATCAAGGGTCCCGTGGATACGTTTACGCGCAAGCGTTTTCAAGTGGACGTGTTGGGGCGGGGAGGAACGAATTTTGGTCCGGTGCTCGAATACATCGATAAGCATCGCGATTACGACGGATTGATCATCATCACGGACGGTTTCGCCCCAAAACCCTCCAAACCCAAGAATCGCAAGACGCGCGTCTTGTGGCTGTTCACGAGCGAATCAACGTACGAACAATCGGCCAAAGTTTTGGAGCCCATTGGCCGGGCGGTATTCATTCGACCGGCTTCGGCTGCTCGAATTTACCGTAAGGGCTCAGTGCGATCTTGAATCGAAGCCCTTGGATGTAGAGTTCTTTGACTTCGCGAATGAGCGTTTCGAGCCCATCGAGCGTTTCTTGAATTTTCGCGAGCGGGATGTCTATATACAAGGAACGCTGGTCGTCAAGCTCGACGACGAGCACCATTTTCGTATATTTTTCTGTCAATTGGTAAGCAAATTGCAGGCGTTGGGCGAGATCTTCGACTTGCATTTCGACCGAGCGTGTTTTCAGGTCACGAATCTTTTGCTGTTTCTGCGCGCGCGCGTTTCGTTCGCGCAGCTTCTTCTTGATACCTTCGACGACGTGCCAAACCTGTTCGAGCTTCGCGATGGGACGCCCGAGCTGGCTCGAATATCCGACGCTGACATGCAAGACGTCTTTGATGAATTTCAGTTCGATCTCCTCGCTACTTTGGTATTCACTGAGATGCCTGGCGTTGATTTCCACGTTGATGCTCAGGTAAGGCTTGGATTCATACGAAGTCTCGAGCTCAGCGGAGCAATCTTGACGAGCGGCTATGATTTCCTTGCGCCATTGAGCGAGGAACTTGCGTTGCTGTTTTTCACCGCTTATACGGATGGGTTTGTCTTCGACCTTGGGCAGGCCCTGAAGAATAGCCTTTGAGCTGTTTTGCGGCAAATACATGGTGTTTGTCCGTCTGTAGCGCGGATGGATACCACGCGCAAGGCCAGAATCGAGTTTGGCCCACCGTATTTGTCGTTGCCAGCCAAACACGTTTGCACCATGGGAACGGGTGGGTCGCGCTTATTGGGGCTTTGGGGCGCGGCCCGATGGTCGACAGCCTGCAAATCGCATCGATTTTCCTGGGCATTCTTGCCCATACGACTATGCTGGGCGTCCGATCATGACGGTTCAGACAAACACGGTGCGAGCGATTCTTCGCAAACATGCAGCGGACGACGATTCGGCCGTTCGCGCAACGTCTGTTGACGAAGAGTTCAAAGGCTTGCGCGTATTTCAAGAGTCGTTGGCCGCATTGGACATCGCAAGTGAGTTGCTCGAGAGAGCGCCCTATTCGTCCAAGGCCAAAACGCCATATCTCCAGCTCACGGTTATTGACCCTTCCGCCAATGACGAGGATGACGAGGATGCCGAGGACGACGTGATTTTGCTGGATTTGGAATTCGTCGAGCAACAGGTTTGGCGACGTCCGTTTCTCAGCGAAATGATGAAATACGAAAAGGCATTCTTCCATTCGGGTGGCACGACGCATTTTTTCTATCGGGCAACGTTTTCCCCGGACGCCCGATTCTTGAGCCTCGACGCGGAAGTTGGCGGAATCGGAGCGTCTGTTCGACCGGGACACACCATTTATGACGTCGAAGCCCTGCTGAGGTGACAGCCGAAAATGAGCTATTGCCCCGCTTTCCACGCCTCCAAGAAAGCTTGTTGTTCGTTTTGAAAGGGAAACCAATTCCGTGGCAAATTCGCGCGCCACGCCAGAATCCGCTCCATTGCGACGCTCGGTGCCAATCCGTGCCGGACGAGATGGCACCCAATCACGGTGCTCGTGCGTCCGTGTCCGCCCCAGCAATGCACGTATACGGGTTTCCGCGCTTCAAGCGATGTGTCGATGATATCCAAAATGGCGCGCATTTGATCCATCGTTGGTATGCCACCGTCTGGAAATCCCATCCGCACACAATCGACCGACCCACCGCGTTCACGAGCCAGGGCCTGCAATTCGTCCTGATAAGGCAAAAAGGATTCGCCGTTACGGCCGGTTTCGTTTTCGGGAATCAAATTGATGGTCCGCTCGATACCACACAGAACCAGACCTTTGAGCTTTTCACGACGCACATCAGCACTACGATCACCTGGATAATGGCCGGCGGAAAGGAGCTGTGGAACGACCCAATAACTCTGCGGAAACGGGGTGGAGGATATCATGCGCCCTTTATAGTGGGTGTTGCTCCTGCAATTCAACTGCTACATGAAAAATATCCGCTGTTGCGCCTCGTCCGTTCGAGATGAAAGAGTTTTGGCAGTTGGATCGCAAACACACTACACAACAATGTGTGACCCGAGTCATTCTAAGGTTGTAGAAAGATCGGCTGTGTTGCATAGTCGGCGCAGCATAGCCTTCTACGGGGAGATTGTCATGGCCCAAGCGAGAGCGGCGATCCAAGAAATTTTCTACGAGTATATGAAAGCGGGCATGATGCGTCCCGTCTTGCTTTGTCACCTCAACGGGCAAGCGCTCCAATGTCTCAACAAAGCTGGTGAGGGAGAGACTCGCAACTTGCCCGCGGCGCTTGCGTCCGTTGGGGGATTGCCGACGCTGGCTGCCGTGCTGCATTTGCATAGCAAAGTGGGTGGGCGCATGACGAACCTCGAGGTGCCGAAAAACGAGGAGAACGATCTACGTTGCCTTGTCGCGGTATGCGGGTACAAGCCCACGAGGGCCGATTATGGGATGGCCTATCGAAATGGTGTGCGGTTTGTCATTGAAGTGTCGCTCAATGGTGAGAGTTCGTGTCATAAAGTGACGCAAAGCTTCGACCCTTCGCAACGCGGCGAGCTCATTCAGCGCGATGACGTTTGTGGGGATAGAATCCTCGGCGCGACGTGGGTGGACAACCGCGACGCGTGCATTGTGGAATTTGACGATCTCGTGAACCATGAGTGGTTCAATCGATTCCTTACGCCGATGTTGCCTTCGGGGATCAAAGTTCCCAAGTATTATGAAGAAGACTTGACGCCGGAGATGCAGCAGGTCCTTGGCGGATCGTTATCGGGTAAAGGAACGTGGCAAGCGCACCGTGCCCAACCGAATACGGAATTGTGGTGGGTACTCGTCGCTTTGTACACGAGTTTTGCATGGTCGACGCAATTTCCGACGTATCGGTCGGCGTCACACACCGATCGGCGCAAAGCAAACTTTCCAGACAATGAAACGGAAAAGAACAATGATCTTCGACGAACGGCGCAATATGGTGATTTCCTCGATGGTCTAAATGTATCGGGCCTGTTGCTCGATCCGAAATTGACTCCTGTCGCGTGGTCATTCAACAGCAATCGGATCAACAAGACATTGCACGCAGAAACGGCGTTGTGCCTCGCATGGCTCAAAGCGCACAAGAGCGAGAAAGAGTTTACGGGATATACATTTCTTTCGCCGTGGCGCTCGTGTTGCATGTGTTCGAGCTGGATTTCGGATGTGTTTCGCGGGTCCAAAACGATTTGGTTCATCGATGACCCTGGGCTTCCTGTGAGGCACCTCGATCACGGATCCAATGGCGCAACCGAGGTTTTTCTACCGTCGCAATTGGAACAAGGCGCGAGGACATCCAGGGAATTGCAAGCGATTCTCGATACTTGCCCCTGGTTTCAAGCAATGGGAGCGGCAACGCATTGGGATTACAACAAGAGTTACAAAAATACGCTGAACGATATGCTGGACAAGCGGAAAGACAATCCCGGCCCCGTGGACTTATTTGCGTGCACGCAGTATTTTCAATTTCTCGAAGCGGCATGGGACGTGAATCGAAGTTTGCCCTCGAACGTGCTGCAATACCTGGGCAGCAAAGGTGAGCTGAAGGCGTATGTGAACAACATCTGGGCCCTGCGGCGTTGCGTTTTGACGTTTGACGGTTGAACGTCTTTCGGATCATTCGCGCAGTAACGGGTTTGGCGTGGTCTTCTCGCCCGGGCGATTTGTAGTGCACAACAAGCTTTACCTGTCGTCCCACGCCTTGAGCAGCTCGGCATTGATAGCGATATCCGCATCCGACATTGCATCCGCATAAAGCGCGGCATAATAGAGTGTGCCGTCCATCGAACGAAGCTGCGTATCGCGATTGCCAAGACAAATGGACTCCGCACCGGCAAATATGAATGCTGTGTTGTCGAGCGGCGGTGTACCTCCCGAGGCCGTTTGCAGACTTCCATTGATGTAAAATCGGACTCGATTCGATAAATTCGTATCGGTTGTGTCAAGGACAAGATGGTAAACTGCGCGCCCAAGATTGCCGAAATCGGCAGACCATTGTCCGATATCCGCGGAGTTGAGACGTGCCGAATACATCGGCGTCGAATACACGCCCAGGCCGAAGACATTGGCCGAGTCCGTGGTAATTGTAAACAAGCGATTGAAATTGACCGTTGCGGAGTCGATTCGGGCGACCAATTCAATGGTTCCTTTCATCTTGCCCTCCAACATGGTTCTCACTTTGGTCCCACTGGCTGGCATGCTCGCAACTCCATATTGATCCGCAACCGTCCATTCCAGTCCTCGACCAGTTCCATCGGCGACGTAGCTGGGTTGGCTATTGGTCATGTCGTATGTCACCGGCAAATCTAACGGATCGGGCGCAGAATCCAAGGCTAACGTCGCCGCCCCACTCACCACTTCGTCCAAGAAATATCGAACCACCAGGTTTTTATTGACAAGGCACGCAGACCCGGCCGGAGCGATTCCGTCGCAATCTTCGTCGGGAATGTTGCCGCAGATTTCGGGACCGGGAAGAACTTCACCCTCACAAGGTCCCCAACTCAAACCGTCGGCGCCGCAGGTCTTCCTGCCGCCTTTGCATAAACCAACATTTTCCGTCTTGGGAGATCCAGAATAGCAACCCATCATGTCGCCTGGCGTGCACGGCGACAGTTGTTGGCACATGCCCGCTTCGCAAGAAAAACCCGTGCTGCACGCCATATTGCAGCCTCCACAATGCAGCGGATCAGTTAATGTATTGATACAAAAACCATTGCACACTTTTTGGGTCTCGAGGCATGGCGACGCGCCACCAACGCCCCCCGAACCAGCAGCACCGTCGTTCGGCGCGGGTGTGGGCGGTACATACGTGCACGCTCCCATGAAAAGCATCACGAGCCCGAAAATGTGCCCATCAACGGCTAAACTTCGCGATTGCATCGACCCGCTCCTTGGTGGTAGGGTGGTATGTTCGCCGAGAAGAGCACATTTACGCAAGCTCTGATTTCGATGCTCGCAATCGCCAAATTCTTGACCGGATGACGGCCTGAACGCTGGTCAACAGTCGGGGCAATTGCTCTTGCTGCAATCGAGGAGCTTTTGCAATAAAGGCACGCCATCGCCAAAGGTGGCATAACACTTTTGATTGCATGCGAGATCCAAAGGTGCGCATGTGCTGAGGCATTGATAAAGATTCAAGCAGGACGCCGACGATAAGCACGCGTTGAATTCGCCTTCACACGTTTCGACCATGCACGTCGTACAGGGTTCCAAAGGCTGCGTTCCTGGGCAATCAACCGGACAGTTGACCCCGCCGCAATTCGAAAGGGCGTACAAAACCGCCGCGCCATTCGGATGTGTTGCATAACATTGTTGCTCGCACATCGCATCGCTCTTACAACCATTGAGGCACGTCGAAAGACTAAAGCAATCAAAATTGCCGTAACACGAGCAATAGATGTCCGCGCATTGAAGCGCCAAACACTCGGAGCAAGGATCACCAAAGGACGGACAGACGACTCCACCCGAAGAACTGCTGCTCGTCGTGCCCCCGGAGCTGCTGCTGCTCGTCGTGCCCCCGGAGCTGCTGCTGCTCGTCATGCCCCCAGAGCTGCTGCTCGTCGGACCGCCCGACGTCGATGCTGATGATGAGGTCGATCCTGCCCCCACACCTGACGTGTTCGACCCTGACGAACCAATTCCACCTTCGCCACCGCTGCCAGTGGCGTCCGCGAATTCGATGCTTGGACCGCAACTCGCAGCCAAGAGCCCAATCGCAACGACAAACCCACCATAAACAAGCTTATTCATGGGCACATCATCCCTCGATCTGACGCACGATGCAAGAATGTAACACCCGGGTCAAACGACGAGCCTGTTGAAATGCGCGGAGCCTCGGCCCATCGATTGTGCCTGCCAGGTTCGGGAAATGCGGCAATCGCTCGCGTCACGCGTGCGTGTATTCGTGGAGCATTTCCGTCGCTGAGCAATCGAGACGAGCTTGCCCCATTCACTTGTTCCGCATCGATTGCAGCTTCCCGTAGGTGATCGAGCGCGAGATCCATTCGACCGGGCCGAATCGGAAATATCGCAACCAGAGCCAGCTCACGACCATTTGCACGACGAACATGGCCATGGGCATCACGAAGATCCACCGCGGACGCAAATCGCCCATATGTCCGAGGCCAATGCCGTAAAAAACAAATACTCCAATTGCACTTTGCGCAAAATAATTGGAGATGGCCATGCGACCCGCCGGAATGTAGATCGAGAAAAACCGTTTGAAGAAGTCGCGCTGAAAA
>JBGAOI010001049.1:0-2789 GCA_044221885.1 Polyangium sp. (in: bacteria) | reverse complement strand
AGGTTGGTCCGAGCTCGACGTTCTCATCGTCAACGGTGACGCCTACGTCGACCATCCTGCGTTCGGAGGCGCTCTCATTGGCCGCTTTCTCGAAGCTCGAGGGCTGCGCGTCGGCATGATTTCGCAACCCGATTACCAAACGACCGACGACCTTCTGCGCATGGGTCCTCCGCGGCTGTTTGTCGGAATTACCGCCGGCAACCTTGACAGCATGCTCAATAAACTCACCGCGCAGAAAAAAGTGCGGAGCGAGGATCAGTATTCGCCAGGAGGACGCCCGGGATTGCGTCCAAACCGCGCAAGCATCGTGTATGGCAATTTGTGTCGCCGTGCATTTCCCGGGGTTCCGATTGTTCTTGGAGGCATTGAAGCGACGTTGCGACGCATTGCGCATTACTATTACTGGTCCGACCAGGTTCGTCGCAGCATTTTATTTGATTCCAAAGCGGATATGCTCATTTTTGGCATGGGCGAAAGGCCCGTTTGGGAACTTGCTCAGCGTCTCGCGAAAGGTGAAGACATTCGATCGATCCGCGACGTTCGAGGCACGGCCTACGTTTTGCGGAAGGGTGAATGGGAAACGCTCGAAGCATCGCGTTATGTGGGCGACGGCAAACCCGTTGTGTTGCCGAGTTACGAACAGGTTTTGCAGGACAAAGAGCTGTTTGCGGAAATGAGCCGCAAGTTTCAGTACGAAACGAATCCAGGCAATGGCAGGCCCTTGCTTCAGCCGCATGGTGATACTGCGGCATGGTTCAATCCGCCAGCGTTGCCACTCGAAACGTCCGACATGGACCAGCTCTACGATTTGCCATTTGCCCGTGAAGCTCATTTTTCCTACAGCGAACCCATTCCGGCATTCGAAACGGTCAAACATTCGATCGTGACCATGCGGGGTTGTTTTGGTGGCTGCACATTTTGTTCGATCACGGAACATGAAGGGCGTGTCATTCAATCGCGTTCTGCGGAAAGCATTTTGAAAGAGATTCGAGCGCTGCGGCGAATGGATGATTTTCGCGGGACCATTACGGATCTCGGTGGTCCTACGGCCAACATGTACATGATGAAGTGCAAGGACGACGAAATTGAGCGCAAATGTCGACGTTTGTCCTGTGTTCATCCCGATGTTTGTGAAAACTTGAATGTCGATCACGATCCTTTGCTGAAACTCATGCGGGCGGCGCGTGAAGAAAAAGGCGTCAACAAAGTCCTCATTGCGTCAGGAATTCGTTACGATTTGGCTGAGCGTTCGCCGGAATTCGTCAAAGAGCTGGCGAAGTGGCACGTGGGTGGACAATTGTCGGTTGCGCCCGAGCATTCCAAGAAGGAAGTGCTCGATCGTATGAAGAAGCCGGCGGTTGGTTCGTACGAGCGTTTTGCGGATCAGTTCACGTGCGCGAGTGAAGATGCTGGGAAAAACCAATTTTTGGTGCCGTATTTCATTTCCGGTCATCCAGGGTCCACGCTGGCTGACATGATCGACTTGGCGTTGTGGCTCAAGAAAAAGGGCATGCGTCCGCGCCAGGTGCAGGACTTCATTCCGACGCCGATGTCGATGGCCACGTGCATGTATCACACGGGAATCGACCCATTCACGAAGAAGGAAGTGTATACGGCGAAGGATCTTTACGAGAAAACGCCTACAAAAAGCGCTGCTTTTGTATTGGGATCCGGCGCATCACGACGAAGTGCGTGAAGCATTGGCCAAAGCTGGCCGATTGGATCTCATTGGTTCGAAGGCACATTGTCTGGTACCTCCAGCTTCGGGCAAGGGGGCCTTGCCGATTGCCATGCGTCAAGGGTTTCGAGGCTCAAATGGCGGGACAAACCGCGCTCGAAGTTCGCAAAAATTCGACAGGAACCGCCAGGAAAAACGAGGGCGGCAGTGAGCGCACCGGCATTGAGGACAACGAACCTCAATGAATTGGGGCCATCATTCTATCGCCAACTCCTCCGAATCTACATAGGAGCGGCGACATTTTTTACGATTTTCGGTGCCCTATTTTTTATTTCCGGTCTCGATTTCACCCACGAGCAAATGCTCGTCGTGTTTGCGTTTGTCGCGCCGGCTTCGTCTTTGCCGCAAGTTTTGGCGGATTTGTGGTGCCTGCGGCGACATGCGGGACCCGTTGTTGAATTTTTCTCCGCTTCAACGTCGTCTGCGTCACGTGCGCTCGCGCCGGCAGCGCTCTCGCGATTGATGGATTTGCCGCAACTCACGGCGGGGCGCATTCTGTTCGTGCACGCGCCGGTGATGGCCATTGCGCTTACCTTGAATAGTCTCATCGCAAATCGATATTGGGACCTTGGCCTCGCCAGTTGGCAATTCTGGATGGTTTATCTCGTCGTGGCCATGTTCGGTTCAGCGCACGCCATTTATGAATATCTGGCAGTCAAACGAGTTTGTCGCGATATGTTGCCCCACGTCCTCGAACACGTGGAAGAATCCGAGCGCGATGCCATTGCGACGGCTCGGCGATTGAGTTTGCGCACCCAATTGCTTTTTGTTTTTGCATTTTCCGCCGTCGTGCCACTTGTTGCGCTGGGGGCCACTGCCCTGCTCAAATTGAACAAATTGCTCGAATTAAAAGGCGTCTGTGGATCGTCAGCCATCGAAATACCCATGGCTGGATGGGTCGCGTTGCTCGTTATCGGCGGTTCTGGCGGTGCGCTTTTCTTGTCCACGATGCTTGCTCGTGACCTGGTTTCTTCCGCGGGCGAACTCGTCAAAGCCATGCACAAGGTCGAACGTGGCGATGTGCTGGCGCAACTCGTTGTTTCTTCAACGG
>JBGAOI010001048.1:0-2792 GCA_044221885.1 Polyangium sp. (in: bacteria) | reverse complement strand
TGTGGTGCAGGTGCTCGTCGAGGCTCGCGACGTCGAAGCGGCGCTCGGCGTCGAGCATGCGGAAGGTCGCGAGCGTCCGCCCCTGCTGGTCGGCGAGCGTCTTGTACGGGCCCCAGTGGAACGACGACGTCAGGACGCTCTGGCCGTGCTCGACGAAGTTCGAGATCGCGTGGTGCAGCGCGCCGGTGCCGCCCATCGCCCAATGCACGCCATACGTGCGCTCGAGGTGCGAGATCAGGCAGTGGTCGTTGTCCAAGTGAAACACCAAGACTTTGGCGCGACGTTCCACGTCGTTGACTGCGGTCTTCGAGAGCGCTTGGGCAAACGACGCTGGCGATGTTTTCCCTCGCAACATGCGCGTTTTTTCCGCCACGGCCCGTTCGATGCGTTGACCGGCGAGCCAGTTGCGGAGTTCTCGAGCGTGGTATTCGACTTCGGGTAGTTCGGGCACTCGGTCAGGACAAACGATCAGGTGCCAAAGATCAAGTAGCCCAGTGCCGACAAGATCAGATCGAGCACGATGATCGCGAGGGATGTGTTCACGACTGCGCGTGTCGTTGCCCATCCAACACCTTCGCTGCCGCCGTGGGTGGTCAAGCCGGAATGGGCAGAAACGATGGGAATTGCCGCTCCGTACGCCAAACACTTCGCCAAACAGATGATGAGATCGCCTTTGTCGATGAGTTGCAGATTGAAAAACGTGCGCGGCTGGATGTCGAACATGACATAACCCGTCACGCCACCGGTCACGAAGGACACGGCCGTGACCCAGACGACGAGACAAACCGTCATCACGATGCTCGCGACAAACCGTGGCTTGATGAGGTAGTCGATGGGATCCGCGGCGCACATGCGTAGGGCGTCGATCTGCTCGGTCACGACCATGGATCCGATCTCGGCCGCAACGCCCGCTCCGACACGCGTTGCGAGCATGAGTGCACCGATGGTCGCGGCCAGATCCCGGATCATCAGCTCCATGTACGTTGCACCAACCAAACTGAATTCCGGAATGATGCGGGAGAGCTGAAGGCCGCCTTGGAGCACGAGGATCATGCCGATGAAGCCCATCACGACCGTCAAGAACACAAGCGATCGATTGCCGATCTCGAACATCTGGTTCACGACGGCGCGTGTGTCCGGACGACCTCGTAAGCAGTAGTAGATTGTCTGGATAAACACCGACGACAACTCCAAACCCGTGTTCAGCAGGTTGAGCGCTTCGCGACCGACGACCTGTGTAAACGGCGGATCCAGATCAACGCCGTTGTCTTCGACACTTGCGGCGGTTGGATCGGGTTGCGTGGCCGGATGCATCACGAAGCCATCATCAGTTGAGGGTGAACGAGACGAAGTAATCGACGACGAAGATGCCAGCGGCAGTCGTGACGACCGTTGCGTTCACCGCTTTGCCCACGCCAGGAGCTCCGCCTTTGACGCTCAAGCCGTAGTGACAACTGGACAAACCCATCACGATGCCGAAGATCACGCTTTTTACGATGCCGCTCAGAACGTCGTTCACGCCGAGCAGACCCATCGTCATGCCGTTGTAAAAGGTGCGTGGTTCGACGCCGAGAAGGCCATAACCGCCATAGGCTGCGCCAAGGAGCGCGAGCGTGTCGGAGAAGATCGCGGAGAGAAACAGCGTCATCACCATGGCGACGAAACGCGGGGCGATGAGAAACGCGATGGGGTCGATCGCGAGGACACGTAAGGCGTCGATTTGCTCGGTCACGACCATGGTTCCGAGTTCGGCCGTGTTGTTGGCGCCGACGCGGCCGTTGATCATGAGTGCGGTCAGCAAAGGCGCGATTTCACGAAGGATTCCGAAGCCAGCGGCCCATCCGAGCAAACCATGTGCACCGAGGCGAATCACCACGGGGGCCGACTGAATGACGACGAGGGCTCCGGTAAAAAGCGCCGTGACGATCACGATAGGTGCGGATTTCACGCCCATTTTGTACAAGTTGCGCATCAACTCTTCGCGATCGATGCGCAACGTGAAGACGCGTCGAAGGATGCCTCCGCCGAGGATCGCCATTCCCCCCAAGGTTCCAGCCACTTCCAAAAAGCCGCCACCGACCTCTTCGGCAATGCTGACATCTGCAGGCTGTGGCCCAACGAGCGCAAGTTTGCGTTTCGGCCGAGGCCGACGTGTCGCTGGATCAGGTGCAGTCGCAGGGTTTGCCGGGGAACGGCTCATTCGGGGGCCATCTTAGCCGACGAATGCGTCCGTGGTTCGTCCGGTCTTTGCATCCACATGTAACGCTACGTGTCAATCAAGCTACATCGCGATGCGTTAGCGGCTTGTTGTAATACCTCGTGAAGCAGGGCGCCGCTTTGATCCCAATTGGGTGGGGCCGTGAGGAGGATTTCGTGTTCATTCCACGGATGATGCAAGGCTGTTTTTAATGCCGTGACCAACGCTGGTACGTTTTTCGGGGCCACTAGGAAACCATTTTTACCTTGACAAACCACATCGGGGATGCCGCCGACATTGCAAGCAACGACGGGTCGGCCCGCAGCAAAGGCTTCGAGGATCACGTTGGGGGTTCCTTCCGCCCAGCTCGGTAAAACCAATACGTCACAAGCGGCGAGAAACAAAGCGATTTCTTCCGGAGGGCGTGCTCCCGTGCAGAGGATGTCTGGATTGCTTTGTGTACGGTTTGCCAAACTATTTTGAAGCGAACCGGCGCCGGCAATGACGAGCGAAAGGGAAGGGTGCGATGTCTCTTGCAGGATTCGATGTGCTTCGAGCAATTCGACGAGACCTTTTTCTTTTTCCAGGCGACCAA
>JBGAOI010001047.1:0-2796 GCA_044221885.1 Polyangium sp. (in: bacteria) | reverse complement strand
GTCAACGAAGTCGACATCGTCTTTTTTGCGCGGCTTCCGTGCCCTGAATCCTCCAACGCGCAAGCGGCGCTTCTCCCGTCGCTCATCGTTTTGTGGCTGTTCGGCGGTTCCTTGAGCGCCATTAGCGTAGGGACCCAAGCGTTTGTCGGTCGTCGTTTTGCCGAGAAAACACCCGAAGACGCGGGGGCCGTTTTGGCCAACGCGGCGTTTTTTGCCGTCGTTGCCGGCATCTTCTTCTCCGCCTTGGGGTACCTCGCAACACCGACGATTCTCGGGCTTTTGATCAAAAACGAAGGCGCGCGCGTGGCCGCCGAAGCCTACTTGAAGTGGCGACTTCTCGGCGTGACCTCCATGGTCACAACGTTTGCGTTCAAAGCGTTTTTCGATGGCATTGGCAAGACCCACATTCATCTCGTCTCGGCCGTTGTGATGAATGCCATCAACATCATCCTTTGTTTTCTGCTGATTTTTGGAAACGAAACGTTGGCGATTTCCAAAATGGGCATCGCTGGCGCGGGTATTGCCGGGTTTGTCTCGACGTATGTGGGCCTCGCGATCATGATCGCCTACGCCCTCAAGGCTGAATTCCGCAAGACGTATCGTCCGTTTGTCCTGAGCAAACTCAACTCGGGCCTCACCTGGTCCATCCTCAAGCTTTCGATTCCCAGCAGCGTCGCGACCATCGCCGTGATGACGGGTTTCGCGTTGTTTGCTGCCATCGCCGGCAAACTCGACGAGCTCCAACCGATCGGCGTTGTGTCTGCGCTCTGCCCCGGTGGAAAAGCCGAACCGGTCAACGGCGCTGCGACGACCGTCATCGTTGGGGTTCTCAAGCTCGCGTTCACCGCATGTTTGGCGTTCGGGACGTCGACCGCGACCCTCGTGACGCAATCCCTTGGTGAAAAACGTCCCGATCGCGCCGAGATGTTCGGCTGGACCTCAGTTCGTCTGGGCCTCTTGATCTTCGGTGTCGTTGGCTTGTGCGAGGCACTTTTTGCCGAGCAGATCCTGGCGTTCGTGTCGCACAGCGAGATTGTCCGGACGACTGCGCTTGGGCCGATGCGTTTGGCGGGTGTCTGCACGCCGCTGATCGCGATTGGGATGATCCTGACGCAAGCGCTGTTTGGTGCAGGCAATACGCGCTACGTGATGATCGTCGAGCTACTGCTTCACTTCACGTGTCTCGTGCCGTTGGCGTGGATCCTCGGCATCACGTTGAAGATGGGTTTGATTGGTATTTGGATTGCCGGCGCGGCCTATGCGCTTGGGCTTGCGGTGCTGATGGCGCTCGAGTTCCGACGCGGCAAGTGGAAACAAATCGCGCTGTGATCGTTGGAACTCCAACGACTACTTGCGGAACTCGCCGTTCTTCCAGCGATAACGAACGGTAGGCAGGTTGCTCCACGGCAGGATGAGCGGTTCGACGCCGCCAACTGGGCTTGTGTCTTGCGTGAACGGGTACGAGCCGGCGTTCCAATCGGTGGCTTTGCCCGAGGTCACTTCGATGTCGACGCCCTTGGTTGCATTGACGAACTTCACGGAACCTTCGACGCGTTTGCGACCCATGCTCCGGGCTGTTTCGACGGCGAAGACGCGTTTCAAACCATCGTCGGTCATCTGATAGATGAACATCACGTCGCGGCTCAGCGTTCCTTCGCTCGAAGTTGCGCCTGCGATCGTGCCTCGAACGATGATTTCAGCTCGGCCGTCGCCGTTGACATCGAGCGTGTTGATTTCGCTGATGTCGGAGCCTTTCGCGAATTGTCCGAGGTTCATGTAGGTAAAACCAGCGCCGCTTTTCCAGCCGTTGCCGAAGAGCACCAAGTCGCGATCGTGCAGCATGATCGTCTCGGCGCTTTTGTCGCCGGTGACATCTGCTGACAAACTGAACCGAGGTTTGCCCGTTACATTGCGGTCACGTTTGTACTGCGAATACAGGCGATCGAGCACCTCTTCCGTGCTGGCGATGCTGAAATGCGCCGGTTGAGGTTTTAGTCCGGCGGCGTTTGTCGACGGCGCATTCGTCGCGACAATGGGAGGCGCGGCTGTGCCGGCTTGTTTTTCCTCGCCTGACTTGACAAACCCTTTGTTGTTCCACTTGTACGTACGCGAAGCGATGGTTTCCCACGGCAAAAGAGCGGGATCCATGTTGGTTTCTCGACCTTCGGCGTAGTTTCCGGCATCGAAGGATTTCGCGGTCCCCGGTTTGATGACGATCGCCATTTTCGAACCGTCGGCGACGTAGGAGACTTCGTTTTCGATCGTGCCCTTTTCCGTGACGATGCCGATTTCGGTTTGGAAAACCATCGTGGGTGTATCGGACTTTCCAAACTGCAAAACCTGCAAATATTCGCGGTAATTCTTGGGTTTGCCCAAGCGCTTGCGCATGATGATTTCAGCTTGCCCGTCGCCCGTGAGATCTCGCGCTTCACATCCCGGAAGCATGCCTTGCGATGCGTCGACGCCAAGGTCCGTCCAGTAAAACTCGGCCCCTTTGCGGAAGGTTGGTCCGAGAACAACGAGCACTTGATCGAAGACGATGACGCGTTCTTTCAGCGCATCGCCCGCCACGTCGGCGATCAGGTTGTACCTGGGGACATTCTTGATTTTCTTCGCTTTGAGGCTTTCGCCGAGGGCTTGTTCGCTCTCGATGGAAACAGGCGGGAGAGATTCGTACGAAGCTGAAGGCGCTGTTCCGACCGAGGCATCGATCGAGGTTCCGCTGTCCGCGTCGTGTACGAACACGGCGCCACGAAGGCCTACGCGTGTCGTCGCTGCAGGCGGAAATGCCGACCA
>JBGAOI010001046.1:0-2800 GCA_044221885.1 Polyangium sp. (in: bacteria) | reverse complement strand
ATCAGGCCCTGCAGCACGTCGGCGGTTTTGATGTCCGCGCCATCATCGACCGGATGCACCTTGATTCCGAGCTTGTTCTGCCGCTGGTCGTTCGTAACCGTGTGCAGGAACGCTGGCAACTTGTTGATCGTGATGCACGGACGACGCTCGATCCAGTCACCGGACAACAAGCGATTCTGGTGAATCAGCGGGACATTACCGACCGAATTCTCGCCGAACGAGCTCTCGAACAAGCCAATCGCGAAGTCGAAGCGGCGCGACTTCGGGCCGAAGATGCGAATTTGGCCAAGTCCGCTTTTTTGGCGAACATGAGTCATGAAATCCGCACGCCCATGAATGCCGTGATTGGTATGACGGGCTTGTTGCTCGATACGAAGCTCGATGCCGAACAACATGATTTCGTGACGACGATTCGAGATAGCGGTGACGCACTTTTGACGATCATCAACGACGTTTTGGATTTCTCGAAAATCGAAGCCGATCAAGTGACGCTCGAAACCATCGCCTTCGATGTGCGAACGACAGCCGAAAGTGTGCTCGACATTGTCTCGACACAAGCCGCACGTAAGCAAATTGAATTGATCTGCGCGGTGGAATCCGCAGTTCCTGCGATGGTCGTTGGCGACCCTTCGCGTTTGCGTCAAGTTTTGACGAACCTCCTCAGTAACGCCGTAAAATTCACGGACCATGGGGAAGTCTTGCTGACCATTGCGGTCGAACGTCCGGACCCAGAAAACCCCACAGAAACCTGTCACCTGACGTTTGCCGTCAAAGATACCGGAATTGGTATTCCCGAGGATCGCCGGAATCGATTGTTTCGACCATTTAGCCAAGTTGATGCTTCGACCACGAGAAAATATGGCGGTACGGGACTGGGTTTGGCCATTGCCAAGCGACTCGTCGAAATGATGGGTGGAACGCTCGTCGTGGACAGCGCCATCGGTGTGGGCTCGACGTTTTCATTCGCGTTGCCTGTGAAGAAAGTTGTCAACGGCGCAGAGATCGAGGAGTCCAAGGATCTCAGGGCTCTTCGGGACAAACGCATTCTCATCGTGGATGACAACGCCACAAACCGTCACGTCATCAGCACGCACATGCTTGCGTGGGGTTTGGCCACCAGCGAAGCGGATTCAGGCCGTCGAGCGCTGGAGATGGTATCGCAGGGACAAACGTTTGACTTAGCACTGGTCGATATGCAGATGCCAACGATGGATGGCATTACGCTGGCCCAGCGCTTACGCGCGAAGCAACCGAATTTGCCTATTGTCCTTCTAACTTCGATGGGCTGGCGACCACCCGAGGTTCATGCGGAACTTTGGTCGGCTCAAGTCGCAAAACCCATCAAATTCACGGTCTTGCGAAACCAACTCATCAGGGTTTTCACGAAACGGTCAAACGGAGCGACCGATTTGGGTCCGGCGCCGTGGGATCGCCACTTGGCGGAATCATTGCCGCGCAAGATTCTGCTTGCGGAAGATCACCTCATCAATCAAAAACTAGCCATTACGACCCTCGAACGTTTGGGTTATCGCCCGGATGTCGCGAAATGAATGGCCTTGAAGCCACGAGACAAATTCGGCGCATGTTCGCCCAGGAAAAACAGCCTTATATCATTGCCGTGACGGCAAACGCCACCGTCCAAGATCGCAATGAATGCCTCGCTGCCGGAATGAATGATCATATCCCCAAACCATTTCGAGTTGACGAGCTCGTTGGGGCGCTCAAACGCAGCGTACGAAGTCATGATGAGGAGTCAACGCGTCAGAAGGAGTCCTTGGCTGCGCCCAAATCGACGACACGCCCAGCCATTGATCTTGCGCTCCTTGATGAATTGCGGTGCCTATTCCAGGCCAACGCGCCTGGAGAATTTAATGAACTCATTTCAGAGTATTGTGCCACGAGTGCGACATTGTTGCAGGATTGCGAAAAGGCGCTCGAACAAGGTCGACTCCAAGACGCTCGAGGCGCAGCGCATCAGCTCACGTCTTCTTCCAAAGGACTTGGCGCGATGGTGTTTTCGGATTTGTGTCAGCAATTCGAACATGCGGTGCGTGCAGAGAAAAACGACGTATTACCGAGATTGATGCGGGGAATGAAAGCCGAGTTTGTCCACGTCAAGAACGAACTCGAAGGCGCCAAGGCGCCGTCAAACCCACCGCGTTGAACCCCGTCGACGTCGCAACGCATTGAAATTCAACTTGCAACGTGGACTTTTTTTAGTATCTTCGCTATCATGCGTAACTTTACCTTCTTGATTCTCGTTCTCCCAGCACTTGTGTTCCCCGGATGCGGCGACGAAATGCCCCAAGCGACGAGTTCATCCACCAGCAGCAGTAGTTCGAGTAGCGGAAACATTGGACCGTGCACTCCCTGGGGAACGTGGAAACTCACGTACATGGGCGATAACGGCCCGTGTGCATTAACATCGGATACGGTCATTGTCTCCCAGAATGCGGATGGAACGACGAAAGTCGTCTTCGAGGGTGACGACACGATGCCTATGAGTATGTGCGGGGCAAACCCCGAACCTGGAATGTACTCGACAAACGCAATTGTTTCTGCGGACGGTTGCTCCCTCGAATTGATCAGCAGTTCTTCCCATTGTTATTCGGGAGAAAGCCAATGCGAAAAACGGAACCTCACGCTGATCGTCGATGGCGACAACGCCGCGGGACCGCTGATCCACGAAGTCTGTTGGTGCACCATGGGTCCCGTCACGTCGAACGCTGCCGCACAGAGGCAACCCTGAGCCCAAGCTCTCCTGTCATTCGCGACATCCGAAAACCCTTGAACTACCCCG
>JBGAOI010001045.1:0-2807 GCA_044221885.1 Polyangium sp. (in: bacteria) | reverse complement strand
GCACGAGCAGCGGCCGATCGTCGAGCAGCGCAATCACCATGGCCAGACGTTTCTTTTGCCCCGTGGATAGTTTCTGGGTTGTGAATTCACCATGCTCGAACGAAGTCTTGTGGTCGATGTGCATGTCGCGCAAAAGTGCCTGCACCACCGCTGGTTCCACATCGAGAAGCCCATACGCTTTCGAGAAAAGATGAAAATCCGAAAAGATGATCGAGATCATCTCTCGATACGCTTCGACATTTTCCGGCGTGAGTATCATCGCTCCCAATGACATTTTTCCGGCCGATGGTGGATAGAGGCCGGTCAATACTTTGAGCAACGTGGACTTGCCGCTTCCATTACCGCCCACCAAAAAGACGACTTCGCCTGGCTCGAGGGTTAGATGAATGGGACCGAGGTGAAATTGCGATTCACCTGCTTCTCCTGCATACACATATTCGACCCCCTCGAGACGCAATTGACTCCATTTGCCTTTCCATGGATCTTCGGTCCACGTGATCGAGGTTCGGGGCTCTCGAGCGCCATCCAGGTTTTTCTCGAGTTCGACGATATTGGTAAACGCATCATTGGCCCGGACATACGACAAATAAATGTCGAGCAATGCTTGAATGCTGCTCCAAATAAAAAGTGTCGTCGCCACGAGTTTCGCGACGTTAGCGCCGTCCATGGCAATGTGTTGCGGCGCAACGAAAGCAATCGCCGCCAAAACGGCATAACGATTGAGCGCCACGTACAGGCCGTTGTCGTCGAAAACTTTGTTGACTCGCGTAGAGAGTTGCGTGAGCGTCTTTGTTTGATTCTTATATTCTTGCAATGCGCCTGTCGCCCGCGCGCGACTCAAACGAATTTCTTTGGCGCCGCGCAAGAGCCCCGTGAGCGCATCGAGAAAATGCACACGAAGTTTGGCTCGGCGAACCATCAAGGGATGAAGCGTCGTGATTTGGTGATGATACAGATAGACGCACACCACTTGCACCGGAAGCAACAACAAACACGCCATCGGCGACAATGAGAACAGGTACAAAATGCCGAAAACGAGCATACAGGAGCCCGGCAAAATCGCGCTAATGCCCGTCGTCGCCACGGAAATCGTCGTCATGTTTTCCGTAACCCGGTCAATGATGAAGTTCGTACCCATGCGCTCGATCGATTGAATTCCCGCACCTTCAATTTTTTCGACAATCCGCCCTTTGACTCGATGTAGGGCCGTTTCGACAATCGTCGTCAACCGATGCGCAGATACACGGGCCGCAACAATGGACAAAAATGCCGCCGACGCATAGGCCATGAAACTACGAATCGTCGCCTTTTCCGGGGCATGCACAACCGAGTTGACCAGAATCAACGCAATGACATTGGCCAAGCCCGCACATGTCGCGAAAGCGAATACACCCACGCGAACGTCTTTGCTTTCCTCTCGAACCATGTCCGCGAGGTTCATGCGGGCTCCTTGGGCAGCGAATTGACTTCAATGGAGCGAATCTTTCCGTACTCCATCGTCACGACTTTGTCCGCACAATGGAAATATCGATCATCGTGACTGACGACGAGAACGGTTTTGCCTTCCTTGCGCAACATCGGCAGCAATTCTTCGTAAAAGTAGCGCCGGAATTCGGGATCCTGATCCGCTGCCCATTCATCGAATGCGCAAATGGGGCGATTCTCGAGCAACGCCACAACGAGCGCAAGGCGTTTCTTCTGACCCGTCGACAAGGACAATTTCGTGAATGCGCGATTGACAAACGCCGTTTGCCCATCAAGACGCATCGCCGTGAGCAAATCGCTCACGGTTCGGTCATCCACACGCTCGACGCCATGCAGCTTGGCGAATAGATGAAAGTCCGAAAAAATGGAGGAAATCTTGTTGCGATACGCCACGACATTGCTTCGAGAAACATGTGTGTCATCAACGATCAGATTTCCGGCAGTCGGCCAATACAATCCCGTGAGCACTTTGAGCAGCGTCGATTTGCCACTTCCATTGCCACCGACAATGAAGACAATTTCGCCCGGATCAATACGCAAATTCACCGGGCCCACTCGAAACGGATCGGTTGCTTCATCGCCGGGATAATCGTATTCGATGTCCTGAACGAGAATGGAATGCCGAGGTCGCGTCCACGGATCTTTGGGATTTTGTTCGGGAATCGTTGCGCGTGCGGCTTTTTCGAGTTTCGCCTCGAGCTCGAGGACTTCTTGCATCGCCACATCCGAGCGGATGTATGGAAGGAATCCCCAAATGAAACTCATGAATGGCCCCCATAAAAACAGAACGGCAGACACGACGCTGAGCATGCGAAACGCGTCGAGGGGCACGTATTGCTGCAAAGTAAAAATAACGCCCGCGAGAACGAAAAAGAGAATCGAGTTGGCGATGATGGCGCCGTCGGTCGAAAGATTGTTGACTTTGATGAGTGATGTTTTCAAATCGCTCGAAGCTTCGATGACGTTTTCTCGAACATCACGACGACGCCGACGCCCGAATTGCAGCTCCTTGATTCCGCTGAGCAGATCCGTCAATCGTTCGAGGAATCGAACGCGATCGACGGCTGCGGTTTTGCTGGCCATCATCAAGGCTTGGCGAACTTCGTGGAATTTGACGCCGCCAACGATGCAGACGAGCGCGATGACGACAAACGCCGCAGGCGCCACCCAAATCACATAAAGCAATGCCAATGCAACCAGAAACGCCGATTGAATCATCGTCGCGATGCGCCCCACGCGATCGGTGATGATGGTCAGGTTGTCCGTGATTTGCGTGCAAACTTCAGCACCTTTGACCCGTTCGAGCGCTTCGAGCTCGATAC
>JBGAOI010001044.1:0-2815 GCA_044221885.1 Polyangium sp. (in: bacteria) | reverse complement strand
CTCGGCACCCACGCACCGATACCCCGTTTGCCTGCGCGTGGAGACGAAATCCCTCGTTCCGTGAGCGATTTGCATATTTTTCGTAATCCCTCCCCTTTGGCATATCGCTCGAAAACCTCACGCACGACGGCCGCTTGAAATTGATCAATCGCCCTCACCTTCCCCGAGCCATCTGGCGCCGCGATATTCTGATATCCATACACCACGCCACCCGCGACGAGCCCTCGGCGCGCTTTTCGTTCCGCGCTTTCCCGCGTACGACTTGCAATCTTGCGCCGTTCGCTTTCGCTCGCGAATCCGCGCATGACCGCGAGCAAACGCGAGGTTTCATTCTCCAAAACCATTTCTTCGTCGGTCGAATAAAAAACAATCCGCACGTCAGCGTCGGTGATTTCTTGTGCAAATGTGGCGACGCGGAGCATATCGCCGCCAAGACGCGAATCGTCGCGCGTGATGATCACATCGAATTGACCGTCTATCGCTGCTTCGCGAATCGCTGCAAACCCCGGCCGTCGTTTCGGTGAAAACTCTGCACGACTTGCCGTATCCGTGAATTCGTGACGCGGGTCAATATGATAACCCTTCGTTATGGCAAATCGTCGCGCATTATCGAGCTGCGTCGCAAGGCTCTCGACCTGGTGTTCGTCCGTGGACCTTCGGGCATAAATGGCGGCACGAATGTTTTTCATTTGGAACCACCTTTCCGAGCATGCATGTTCATCACGATACCCACGAGCACCTCGAAGACTTCTTCGCCCCACAGATCGTGCACCTCCTTGGGTGACTTTCGAGCGTGTTTGCGCAGCGCGCCCGAGGATGCCGCAGGTCTCGAAGGTGGTGGCGCTGTCGAGTAGTGCCGAGACGAACCAGGTGGACGGGACGAACGACGCGTTCGTCGTGACGATACCGGCATGCTCGGCGGCGGAATTATCGACGGCGGCGGGACGCTCGAAGCTGATTTGGCGTGTATGGCGGAAGATTCCGGCGCTCGATCTTTGCTCACGAATGCACCTCCTACACTGGGTCGTGATTGATCGTGAGAGGCTGCCGAGACCCGCGCCAGATCTTTTTTCTGACAAAATTGGGTGTCTAGTTGTTAAGTTGTCTAGTTGTCCAGTTTTGCGGATCGACAATGTGCTAGTCCGACGAACCACCAAATGCAGTCGAATAGCGGCAAAGCGGTACAGTCGCTCGCGGACACAAAAAACGTCTAGACGTTTTATTTGCACACCACACGTGCGTTCAAAAAAACAAAGTCATGTACGGAAAATCTGTAACCGAACACGCGTCCGTCCGGCGCTACGCGCCCAAGACGAAGTCGATCAGTTTGTTTTGATATCCGTTCATGCGCATGACGACAAACATCTCGGTGACCTTAGCGTTCGAGGTAAAACCAGCAGCCGCCCTGACGAACGCGTAGATTTCGTCCATCGTAGGAGGGCGCGACTGGTAGAGTTCGTCGGAGGAAACACCTGGAATTTCTTTGCACGATTCGTCAAATTCCCACGTTCCGTCGAGACGCCAAGTGAGGTGCGTGAGCACCCGATCGACGTTACGGCGTACGGTATCCGTCCGAAAATTCCGAAACTCCCATTCCCAAAATGGAAATCGCGGGTGCGCCGCCTTCGCCTGCACGAGCATTTCGGTCAACCACTTCGCCTGTTCGATGCGCTCTTGGAAAAGCACGATCCGACGCTCGAGGTCGGTCACTTCTTGTTTCAGGTCGGCGAGGCTGCGCGTCATGGTTTCGCTCCTCCCTGCATCTTGATTGCATCCAAAACAAAGTTGGCGAGTTCGTCAAAATCGGCATTCGACTCGTCCCGGGCCAATTGCATGACTTCGCAGACGGTGCGCTCAGTTCCAGGAATCACCCTGCTCAATACTTCCAACACTTCATCCAACGAAGGAATCTCGGCGTTGTAGAGCGCTTCTCTCGAAATGCCGTCGATGTCCAGGCGATCCGCTTCGGGTGTCGGTTGTCCTGTAAGACGATTTTGAAGCGCTTGCAACGTAGCGCGAAGACTCGCACGGTGCTTCGGCGATGGCAAATGTACTAGCTCCCAATCTGTGAGCGGAAATCGCGGATCGGTCAATTTGCACGACATCATTCGAAAGACCCGGTCCGAATAGGTTTGCCATTCCTCTTCGAGACGATCCAGGGTATTACGAAGTTCGTCCACCTTTTCTTCGAGTGCGTGACGTTCGGTATCCATGTCATTCGTCTCCTACAGCGCCAATTCGATTGCGCCCATGACGGCTTCTCTGATAACGTTTGCCGTACCGCCTGGCAACTTGAATGGCCCATCGGTACTCGTCAAAATCGAAAAAAGCTTTTGCCCCACCACAACCAAAACCAAATCAGGAATTGCGGCAATGTCGTCGAGCACATTCGCGATTCCGGCCGCATGTTTCAAAAATGGCCCCATTGCTTTGGGGTCGAGGTACTTGATTACATTGGCAAAATGCCTGTTTCCTTTGCGAATTCCCTTTGCCACCAATCTGACCGCTTTGACCACTGCGGCGGATTTGACTCCAGCGGGGGCTGACGTGATCGAGATTTTCTGGAGTTTCTCAGGATCCTGAATTGGAGCCGCCGAGATAGGCGTGGTTCCAAGAACAAGCGCCGCACACGTGGCGAAAATGAGAGCAACTTTTCGGCGTAAATTGGGCATGAGAACGCCTTTCATGGTGGGCTCATCGGCAACAGGCCGCGGGTTTCGCGACCCGCTCGCACAGATACCGAACGCTGCGCGTCGGGTCAAATTTTCGGCAAAGTGGGCATAGATCAGCCTCGAACACCTACGGCATCGCGCTT
>JBGAOI010001043.1:0-2818 GCA_044221885.1 Polyangium sp. (in: bacteria) | reverse complement strand
AGTCGGTGCCGCTCGCGTGGTTGTTTCCGCGGCAGCTTTGGACTTGTCTTCGGTGTTTTTCTTGCCACACCCGGGCGCCGTGATTGCTACAACGGCAACAGCCAGCAGGATGGCTCGTGCACGAACCTTCATCGTGAGCTCCTAGAGCGCAACGGCGCTCGATGGGTTCCACGCTGGTCCGCATTTCCAAGTTTCGCAAGGCTTGGCGTCTCATTCTGCGTACGAAATCGTCTCAAAATTCCCGGTGCTCGTGCCAAAAGCGAAAAAATTGCCGGTTGTCCCTGGTTCGCTTGACCTCGCCTCGACGCTTCATCTATGATGACCGGCCGGTCAAGAATGTCGGCTGACCGAGCCGAGCATCATTCGGAAAGCGGCCGGAAATTTGCCGATTCGCGCGTTCGGGGCGTGACGTGAATCGTCCTGAAGTTAGTTGACCAAGCGGTCAGAGCGATCGGTTTGGTAGGACCAACGTTGCGCGGCAGTGCAGAAGTTGCGCCGATGGTTTGCACTCCAATGAATGGAGTGCGGTTCGTCTTGGAAGAACGATTGTGGAGTAACGGGAATTCGAGAGTTATCGGTGTTGGGGTGATGCGATTTCGTGAAGGGTGGTGGCGTGACGTTTTTGTATTGGAACGTCTCCGTCGTTTTTCGCGACAACTATGGCGCCACTTGAAACCGGTAGATTCCATCAATGGGCACGTCGGGTTGCGAGCGAGTGGCGACCCAGAGATGCGTTGACGTCATGCCGATGAAGAGGGCAATGCGGCGACCTTCGGGCACGGTAAACGTGCGTTTCGTCTTTTCGGCCAGGTCCCAAATCACGAATTCGTTGTAGATAGGGGCGTCCGCTCCTGACAAGACGGCGAGGCGGCCAAATCCTCCGGCGCGCCAATACACAAGGGAGGTGTTGAGGCCATAATCACCCACCTTGTAAGGCACGATTTCATTGGGATCGTCGCTGTATTTCGAGGCCCAGATCTCGACGGCGTCGAATAAGCCCGGTCCCTTCGGCCCAATCCCGCGCGTCCAGGCGATATGGGAATGGGCATAGGTGGGATCCTCGTAAAAAGCGTCGTCCGGGGGCACAATGAAGGGAGTGGGGGCCGCGACGCCATCGGTATACGAGATTCGGGACTTGACCTGGATATTGTCGGGTGTCCACGTTTCGGCGAAGATGAAGCGAGTGCCCGTCTGGGTCGGCGGGTAGCTCAATTGCAGCACCGATGAGCCGCAAATCGCAGCAGTCTGCAAATCCAGCCCATCGAATGCAGAGACCGACACGTATTTGCAGGACGTCGTCCAGAGCCAGCGAGATTGTGCCATAGGTATGAAGGCCGCACTTACGCCCGCTGGGTAAGGATCGAGCTACCACGTATCAGGTACGTAGAATCGTCGCGTGCAACACGAAATCCATCGATGACGGTACCATCTTGCCGCACGATCAATGTCATCGGCCAAGGCGACGCAATGAGTGTCAGTGTCACGTACGCGTCGTTTGGCGTGGCGTACATATGTTGCGAATACAACGCGGCGTTGCTGAAGGTTTTCGTGTCGTCCGACAACCACGGCGCCAACTTCATTTGTTCGCAGCCGGATTGACCTTCGCATGGGGTCCACGTAAACGCACTTCGCGTGGGATTGGTGCGCATACGTTCGGCCGTGCATCCGACGGGTTTTTCCGCGAGCGGATCCCATGTCGGATAGATGGGATCGTCCACGGGTTCTTTTCCCGCGTCTTTGCCTGCGTCAGCATGCCATTGAGCGTCGGAAGCCGCGTCGGGCTCGCCAGCGTCCGAGGCCATGAGCGACATAGGTGGTGCAGACGAATTGCCCGTGCACGCCGCGAGGATCGTCGCGGCGAGAATCGTTATGGGCGCGCGGCTCATAAGCAGCTCCCAATCGGATGGAAGGCGCCGGGATGAAGGTCGTCCGCATTGCGGAACGTGTTCTTTACTTTGCCATTGGGTAAGGCCATGGGCAGCGTTACACCGCGCGGCGTGAGTGTCGGTTCACGAACGATCGTGCCTTTGCCATCGAAACCTTTGTTGATGAGCAACGTCCCATTGGGTTGCGGTGCAATGCGTGTAGCGATGTAGCGCCCAGTTGTGCTGGACGAACCAACCAGCAACAATTCGCCTTTCGGAGAATGGCTCAAAAAGACCTGATTCATGTGTGGCTGACGGGGCACATCGGCGAGAATGGTGGATTCTCGTTTGCCCACATCAATACGCAACAACCGGGCGCGTTTCATGTTGCCATTGCCGATTTTTCGTTCGTCGACAATATATAGGCTTCGATCTTCAGGTCGGAACGTTGCCGCGAGGACGCGTTGCGGTGCAGGTCCATTCAATGGCACTTGGAGCCACTCGCGACTCAACACATCGAATCGCCAAAGGTCGTTCGCCGGCGTCGTTGCATTGATGAATCCCCCAATGACGTAAAGCGCATTGTCTACCGCGCTCAAGACGCTGCCAAACCCTGTACGTGCTGGGGGTGCTGCGCTGGCGGCATTCGGAAGCAGTGGAGCGGTCGTTGTGCTACCGACGTTCACGAAGTGATCATTTCGTGGTGCAAAGACGCCAAGAACGGATGTACCGTCGGGGCTCAGGGCGGCCAAGCGAGGCGCTTCCAACAAGACCCAATTGGAGCTTTCCGCAACCGGTACCCAATCGACAATGGTTCCCACAAGGGTTCCGAAGAGGCTCGGCATACGGACGGTCATGTCAATGACTTGGATCGCTCCTTGAATCACGATTTGCCCATTCGATGGGTCATACGCCCAATTGGGAACGTCGGGGATTTGTGGGCACACAGGGCA
>JBGAOI010001042.1:0-2827 GCA_044221885.1 Polyangium sp. (in: bacteria) | reverse complement strand
GGCATGATCATGTGCGAGTGGGCGCGGAGGCGTGACCCTCGAGGAGGAGTTCGTCCGGGCGGAATCACCGTGGCCGGCGCGGCGCCCGTGTTAGGTCCAGAAAAACCGTAACGTAGGAAAATCGAGGACGGGACTTCTGCGTGGTCAGTCCATGCCCTTGACAAACGCGTCGACGTTTGTCGCCGTTGCTGCGAGCAGGAGCCAGCGTTGAAGCGTGTTGAGGTCGTTGCAGCCTTCGATGCGCTTGCGGACTGCGGCAGTCATGCGAATACCCCGCGCTTCAAGGACCGACATGAGCGAAGTCACCATGCCTTGCGTGAGGCCTTGCGTGAGTCCTCGTTGATGCCCTTTCGCTTCCGTCCAGCGATCGATGTACTTGGAAGCTTCTTGTTTGTCGAAGAAGGCGTTGACGGGCATGAAGGACAAACCGTACTTGTCGAGTTCCGGGACAAGCGGAACGTTTGCCCCCGGACGGTAGACGACGGGCGCCAACCCGAGTTCGACCACCTCGACTTCGCGCCGCTCTGTGTGGACAATCCAAACCGTGGGCCAGTCGTGCTCGAGGTAGAGTTTGACCTTTTCTTCGAGGTGCTTCTTGTGCTCTGCAGCGCGAACTTCGACGGCCAAAATAGGGATGCCCCTCAAAGCTTCGTTCTTGGGGTTTGTCACCTCATGCGCGAGCACGACATCCGGGACGCGTCGTGATTCTCCAAGCGCATCGTCGAGCACGCAGTGGATCTCGGTGAGAACGCTGTAGCGATCACGCGCGTGGGTGAGGAACAACCCTGTGAGAATCGCCATAACGATGGAATGAATGTCGTGAGCCATCGGAGTTTCCACCAGTTCGCCGCGGTGGAGCTCCCACGGACTATCGTCGTCTGCGCAGTCCTCTGGAGTACCCAAAGGTCGGCCATTGGGACCTTTGTCGCGTAGTTCGATGGGACCTGTACGGATCAGTTGCCGCTCGGGCTCAGCTTCAAAGTGAATCGCACCGTCCATGTAGACGATGTTACCACGCCCGGGGACGTTGCAAAAGGTGGAAGTGTACGGAGAGTAAAACCCGTAGGTTTGGCGGGGAACCTTACGCGGTCAAACGATGGGACGCGATGCGTTCGGTTCGAGAAACCCCACGCATCAGCGTGCTTGATGCTTCTTGCCGCGCTTCTTTTCCAAGCGTTCGAGCACCGCGCGCACAATGAGCGGCCAGGCGATCGTCGCGTCGGCATACACCTCGGCGTAACGACCTCCTTCGGCTGGCGGGACAAACTTGCCCCAGCTCACGCCTTCGGAATACGTGCAGCCGCTGAGGCCACCCCAATGCACAGGCTCGGGGCAAATACGTACGCCGTATTGGAATCGCGGGTGGTGAACGTCGACGCCCAGACGATGACCAACGATGTCGTAAAACGGGCCGACTTGTTGCGCCCAATTGCGCGGAACACCGCCGCCGATGGTGAAGATGCCCAAACGCTTCTTGGTCCCGATGAGTTTGGCGTAACTCAACAAATCCTGGAATGGATTAAACGCCGGAGGCGCCGCATGCTTGAACGGATCGAAGTTCGGATCGTTGCCGTGTTGCGCGTGAATCTGTCGCAACTTCCAAACCGCAACGTCGAGTCCCATCTCGCTGTCGGTAAACGCCGGCACGTACACCGGAACGTTGTGCAAGTACGCGCTGCGCAAAATCCCCGGTGAATCACCCATCTCCGCCAATGCTTTACCAAGCTGGCGGCAAATCATCTCGCTCGACCAAGGCACGTTCGGATCGAGTTTGTCCAGTTGCCCGCGGACGAACTCGTCGATCGCGTTGAGGTTTTTCTCCATCTCGAGCGTGTCGTAAACGCGGTTGTAACCCTTCTCGAACAACTCTTCGTCGGACAAGTTTGGATTGACCTTGTAGTGCGTCAGGCCCACCGCTTCGCTCAATCCGTGCGCCATGAGAGCGCCTGTCGAGATGATCGCGTGGATCATGCCGGCTTCGATCATGCGCACGATGACGATGCCCATCTTCGCCACCGTCATCGCCCCCGAAAACGTCGCCACGATGAGACAATCGGGATCCTCGGCCATCTCCGTGAGGACGTCACACGCTTCGCCAAGCGACCGTCCACCAAAAGCCGTGCGACTCATCGCCGTCACGAGATCGTCGAAGCTACCGATGTTCAGCGGGTCGAGTGCGACAAGCGGGACGAGTTTGTCCTCAACACCGTCACTGAGTTCGCGAACCGCATGAGGATCATGTGAATGCCGATCCGACATGACAAACCTTTCTCGAGAAGTCTTTGGGGGAGGTTGTTCCGGCGTCTTCATACTCCATGCGTTCGCCGGTGGGGGACGCATGGTGGGCTCGAAGGACGATTTACTTGCGTTCTTCGAGTGTGCACGTGAGCTTGTGCATCACGTCTTTGGCCGGTAGGCCGCGAGTGCCACCTTCGGCCCGTTTGGCGAGGAAGTCCGCACGGACGAACGTGATGGCGGCTTTTTTGGGCGCGTTGGGTGCTGCGGGAGCGGCCCGAGAAGAACTGCGGTCGGGGCTATACACGGCAGCCATTTGAGCCAGGCACACGTCGGACCCGTTGAGATACGCCTCGTAACGAATGGTCCCAAGCGATCCAAGGGCCGAATCGATCACGCTGCGTCCGTAGGAACGCGAGATGGAGAAGTGCATGCCGCTCTTGGGTTTGGAAGGACATACTCCAAACCGTCCCACGTGGCTCACCAGGTTTGGCACGGACGACCAGCCTTCGAGGGTAGGAGCAAGTGGCGTCGGGGCGGGCCCTTTTTTGGCCGCTGCTGGAATGGGGAAAACCCGCAGGGCCGCCCAGTC
>JBGAOI010001041.1:0-2828 GCA_044221885.1 Polyangium sp. (in: bacteria) | reverse complement strand
ATTGAGCGCATGCACCAACATGGCGCGCAAAACGCCGGACAATCCCTGTCGAGCGTCGTCGTTTTCGGGCCAGCTTTCCAGAGCCAATTCAAACGCAAATCGAGCCTCGGTAAATGCCTTGTGCAGCGCTCGTTCCGCCTCTCCCTTGTCCCCTTGAAGGTCGCGAAACGCGGCAATGAGTTCGCTAAGACGAACCGCCCGAAGTTGGCCATTTTTGGTCATTTCACGAGCAGCTTCATGCGAAAGAAACGTTTCCACGGCTTCGCGTAATGTGGAAACGTTGGGGTAACGATCGGCGGGGGACTTGGCCATTGCGCGTTGGCATATTTCGGCCATTTCTCGAGGAACGTCATCGGCATAACTGGGTGGAGCGCTGTCGACGGCGCAATTGAGAACGTCGCGAATATTTTCTCCGCGATGAGGCGGCGCACCCGTGATGATTTCGTGCAAACAGGCGCCAAGCAAATACACGTCGGTTGCTGGGCCTTGAGCTTCGCCATCTCCGAGGGCGAGTTCCGGGGGCATATAGGCGGGTGTACCAGCGGGGCTGTGCACGTCGCGCGCGTGAAGAATCCCGTGTTCGTCGCAAATTCGCCGATCGAGGCCAACGGCCAATCCCCAATCGACAACAAAAACCTGTCCGAATTCGCCAATCATGACATTGGCGGGTTTGAGGTCGCGATGCAGGAATCCTTGGGCGTGAGCGAAGGCAACGGCATTGCATACATTCAAAAAAATATGCAGGTGTTTTTCGATGTCGCGTTTTAAACCTTCGTCATGTAAAACGTCCGCCCAACTTCGACCTTCCACGAGTTTCATGGCGAGCATGGGTCGACCATCGGGAGCGCGTCCGAGGGAATGGACGGGGATGACGTTCGCGTGCGACAAACGCGCGGTGACTCGAGCTTCCGACAGGAACAAGGAAGACGCGAACGGGTCGGTCTTGGAGAGTCGTTTCAGGGCGATCTCGCGGCCCAACGAGCGCTGTACGGCGCGCCAAACCTCGCCCATACCGCCGCGTCCCAGCTCGGCGATGACATCGTACGTTTCCGCGTCGGCGCCAGGTGCGGGTGGTGCTTGAGCTTCATTGGCGCGGGCTAGGAAAACGCCTGTTTCATCCGCCGAACTCCCCGCAGCAAAGGTGAGCGACGCTCCGGGCAGGTACGTCGCGGCATGCACGGCGTCGTTGTGCCAATCGTTGGGGCGATAGGTTTGTCCGGCCGCATCGGAAGCGAGGGTGTCCGCAAACGCAGCGAGAGAGGGATTGGTGTGGGGGTTTGGGTCGCCCATCGACGTTGCGTACACCTTTCGGGGTGCGATTTGGTCCTACTTGTGCGGTGACGTCAATGGCTTCCTGCGGTGCTTGGCAAATTGCCCACGTTTGAAGCGTGTTCAATTGAACGGTGCACTACATCTGCCAACGTGCCTGGTACCTTTTCAATCGCCCGAAAAAGGCGTATCGTCGTCACCTTGTTTTTATACCGAAGGTTCGCTGATGGATCTCATGCAGTTTTACCCGCGAAACAAATATACGCTGGTCCCGCGTAAATGGACCTACCGTTATTCGCTGGGGATCATGTGGATGATTGAACGCTACAGCAGTCTGCATCGAGTCGTCGAGTTCGCGCGGAAGCGAAGCGACTTTGGCGAAACCGATTTTGGTTGTGGCATTGAATATCCGACACGTCCCGACCGCCAAGGTTACGTGCGGTTTTGGCGTTGGAATTGGAATGAAAAGAGCAAAGTCAAAACTCGCAAATTCCACGTTCCCGAAGCGGATTACCTGGCCGTACTTGCTGCGCGCTTGCGTCTGGAGGGTTGGCATGCCGAACTCGAGCAGATCGCCGCAATGGCAGATTTGCCGCCCGTTGAGCTCTTGCCCGTTCCTGATCCGTATGACGTTTCGAATTACGGAATCACGACCTGGCTCCCACAGATCAATCACGCGTTGCGCTTGATCCTCGAGCAGGAAAATTTCGACCTTGCGGCGCAACGAGCGCACGACCGGCAAGGGTTTGTCGTAGCCGACGGCAGTGGCGTCTCGTATTTGTCCGATGGAACCATAGCTCTGAATTTGCCTCACGGACGCACGGTGACCATGCTCGAAGCGGATTATTTGCAAATATTGCAAGCCGCGCGAATTGCGGCGAGAGATGCATGCAAGCAACTCGAAGACGTGCTGGCGCAACGAAAGGCGAACGACGCCAATCCGAAGCTCTAGACTCGCGATTGCTCGAAGGTCAGAACGATCCCTCCAAGCCGACAAACGTTTGGCTTGGATGAACATTCACTCGAAGATTGGCAGTCGTTGCGGTTCCGGGGCGTCGATACGACATCATGACGAGCGTCGTTCCTACGGCAAGAACAGCGCCTCCGGCAATAAACGCGGCGGTACTTGCATTGCCAAATGTTTTTAATTGCGAGGCGGCGGCAAGTCCCGTTTTGTCACAACGATGATCTGCATCGCAATGGGCGTCGAGCGTCGTCTTTTCGGCCATGGCTAGATTTCCCAAGACGGAGCCGGCGATAACCCCACCCACGCCGAGACCCACGCCCACAAATCCACCAACTCTGAGCGGGCTCGGTGGCTTCGGGACGGGCGGCGGAGGAGGAGGCGGCGGCGGTGGGGGCGGCGGCGGTTTGACTTCAGGCTCGGGCGGCGGTGGAGGTGGCGTAAACTGAGTGGTAAAGTCGATTTCTCGGTTTTCGCCTTCGGCCAAGGGGATGGTTTGCGGATAATCGGGTTTGTCCGGCATAATCAAAACGATTTCGTGTGGTCCCGGATCCATGGGCAAACTGCCCTCCAGCGTTGACGGGCGAAATTCGAG
>JBGAOI010001040.1:0-2829 GCA_044221885.1 Polyangium sp. (in: bacteria) | reverse complement strand
CTTCTGTATTCGCCGATTTGCCTTGATAAAACGCGCGCATTTTTTCGTCAACCGTGGCTCGGTTGTCTTCTGACGCGTTCCAATAAAGACACTCGCGCACAGCCGCAAAATCGAGCATCAATGCCGCTCCGCTCCGCATGCGCGCATCCGCTTCCAGACATTTCGGGTCATTGAGCAGCTCGGAGGTCGCCCACGGAAAAGAATCGACTGGCGTTTGCGCCTGCGGTTCGATGGTGGGGCCATTATTTGGCGGGAGCTCCGTTTGCGTTGAGCCGCCACAGGCGCCCAGTAAGGAAATCACCAGAACGCCCAATCCCGTGTGTACCAATCGATTCACGTTTGTACCCTTTTCATTTGTCGGCGTCGAAATGTCCGAAGCCTGAAACATCGAATCCGCGTCCGTCGAAGACAGCAACACCTATGCCAAGGAAGGACAGCAATGCGCATGCCACGTAATCCGATGCGCAAGACGGTCGCCTATCGTTCCAATACAGGTGCAGTTTCTGCGTTTGGAGCGCAGGTTGTGCGTCGTGATGGTCGTTATCGAAACGAAAAGCAAGTTCACCTCGTCGCGTCAACCCGGTCCCAAAAGTCCCATTCGGTGCGCGTAACTGACAATGTCCGCAACTGTACGCGCGCCGAGTTTTTCTTTGATTTTGCCCACATGATTGCTCACGGTGCTCACCGACAGATTCAATTCGGCCGCAATTTCCGTCACCGTGCTGCCTTGCATCAACAACGTAAACACTTGATGCTCACGTGCCGTCAATTCACCATGCGCCGGCGTTGTTCCGCCCATTGCCCCTTGCCGTATCTGCTCCGTCAAAGCTTGACTCAAATACGTACCGCCCGCAGCGACCGCTCGCAATGCCTGGAGCAACTCAGCGACGTCGAGGTCTTTTGATACATACGCCGAAGCCCCTTCCTGAATCAATCGCAGGCCATATTGATCCTCGGGATACATCGACAAAACGACGATCCGCAATCGAGGCAAGTCTTCGCGCAATCGCCGCAAAACCTCAATTCCGCTGACTTTCGGCAACGACAAATCCAAGATCAAAAGATCCCACGTTTCTCGATCTGGCGCCGTGAGAACCGCTCGACCATCGGCCGCTTCGCCAACCACTCGCATGTCCGGCTGTTGTTCGAGCAATTGGCGCAAGCCATTCCGAACGATTGCATGGTCATCCGCAATGAAAATATTGATCATGCCGCTCCTCCAAGCTTCACTTCGTCTTGATTCGACTGGGAAACTCGTGGCAAACGACAACGAATCGTCGTTCCCTTGCGCCCCGATTCTTCACCCATCCAAAACTCACCCCCGAGCGCCGCGACTCGCTCGCGCATACCCAAGATGCCTACGCCGCTCGTCGGTTCGAGACGTGGTTTGTCACGTGAACCTTGCAGTCCCACGCCGTCGTCGCGCACCTCAATCGATAACGACGTTTCATCGATGCGAATTTGAATGTTCACTTCCGATGCTTCAGCATGGCGCAGGACATTCGTGAATGCCTCTTGCAAAAGCCGAAATGCAGCAATGGCAATATCCGGCGCCAATTCCGTCAATTCCCCGGACGTATTCAGTTGAATCGTCAACCCCGATCGTTGTCGGGTACGTTCGACCAACCAATCCACGGCCGCCCCAAGACCCAAATCATCAATGGCTCGAGGGCGCAAGTCCGTCACGAGAGCCCGCGTCGTTTGCGCAGTTCGTCGCAAAAGACCGTCCAAATCGTTCAAGTTGCCCAAGATGCTTCGCGGATCCGATTGGTAACGAATTTTCGTTAATCCAAGCGAATACCGCAAAGCCGACAGCTCCTGACCCAGCTCGTCATGCAGTTCGCGCGAAATATGCCGCCGCTCGGCTTCCCGGGCCGTTTCGACACTCGTAAGCAAGCGCCGCAATTCCACCGTGCGCGCAGCCACGCGCGATTCCAGCTCGCGCCCATACGCACTGAGTTGCGCGGCTTGGAAAAAGTTGCTGCGAAGAAGGGCATATTGACTATGACCAAACGCGGTTGTGACGACAAACGTCGCCAATAAAAAACTCATCGCGAGCGCCGCATATTTGGATTCCAAGTGCTGCGGCGTGAAGACAAACAGGCCAAGCCCAATCGAAAGCGCCAAACTCGCCGTCAAAATGGTTCGTCGAAACAAAACGATCGGCAGAGGCAACGATGCGAGAACGCAAAGATAAAGCGTATGAAAATTCGGCACATCCGGACCTCCAACACTGGCCGCCCCCGCGGCTGCGGCAAAACAACAACCGCTCCCGGCAATGAAAAAGGTGTGGAAAATATATCGGTGCCACCGTTTGCTCAACGTCACCAAAAGAAAACTCAGCGTGATCGCCGTGACCAACGCACGGGCCCGAATGAGTGCCGGAATGTGCTCGGGCAACGTGGGAGCAAACACGACCCAATCGAGCGGCCACCAAAGCAAGTTAAGTAGACACACGCCGCCAATGATCAAGCGGCCTTGACGGACCATTCGCGTTTCGCATTCCGCTTGGAATGCCGCAGCAACCACTTCGGGATCCTCCAGTGGTTTTTCCGGGGAATTCGCAACGGTCGGATTCGTGTCAAGCGGAGTGGTCGACATTTGAGGCAGGCTCCACGCAAGGCCCAAGCTTTTACCACGGATGAGCCAAGGTCGACAAGCGGAGATCGTCGGAAAATCTCGCTCAAAACTCCGTTCACCCAGTCCTTCACGTGACCCCGCCCACGGTTAAAACCGTGGGCTATTCAATAAAAAGTCCTTCGCTACCGCTCCGGACTGGCCTTGTGGTTTCACCGCGAGAAATCACTTCATTCGATCAACGAGAGCAAA
>JBGAOI010000103.1:0-16453 GCA_044221885.1 Polyangium sp. (in: bacteria) | reverse complement strand
ACGGTTGGCCCGTATCGTACGAATTACCTTCGCGTCCCCGGACAAACATCGAGCCGCCCAAAGTCGGGGTACGTTTCACAGAAACCATGAAAGGACATTTCTCCAAGGGAAACCTTGATTACAAGGCCGCCGATGAAGCCGGAAAAGCCGACGGTCATGCGTTCCGGTTCATCTTGACCATTCAAGGCGACGATTTGGAAAGGCTACTCGTCGACGAGCATTATCTTTCGACCATGGTCGGTTCCGTCGAAGCTCCGATTCTGTCCCCAGAACCGCTGACGGTCACAGATGGCAAGTTTACGCTTTTCGTTCGCAATCCCAACGAAAAAGGCGTCAAAAACATGATTTATCACATGACCCTCACCGCTCGCGATGGAACGCAATACTGGTTCGAGGGTTTCAAAGTGATTCGTGACGATCCGGGAATCGACGTCTGGTCCGACACGACGACGCTGTACGTAACGGTTTGGCAAGGCACAAGCAATACGGGACCGCTCGTCGGCCGAGGCATTCTTTACATTGCTCCGGACGATTTCCTGAAGCAACTCACGACGACGCATATCACCAACGCGCCCAGCAAAATCACCGAAGCCAAAGACCTCGTCCGGTTCGGCATGCATTTCATGGGCGAACTTTGGGGCACCTACGGCATTCACCTCGTCCGCGACAGCGTCTGAACTGGGTTTCACCCAGACCCACCCGGGGCTCCGCGCCCCGGGACCCGCGCAAGGGCCCAGGCCCTTGACCCAGGTATTGGTTTGTCCACTATGTGGCCAAACCAAACAGGTTTCAGGCGGCAATAGCAGACATAACCCTTTGGATTTGGCCGCGTAGCGGACAAATCCACATTGGTCCAGCGCTCGCTGGTCCAGGTCCAGGGGTGGATAACCCCTGGTCGGGTCTGGGGTGAAACCCCAGTGATACGGGATCAATCTAGTTCCGCAAGACGTACCAATTCTTCGTGGACGACATTGGCGAACGTTTCGAGCGTCGCGAAGGGAATGTTGAAACGCGGTTGTAGACGCAATGTGCTCCAGTCGTGACCGCAGACGAAACAGAAGAATCCGCGCCGGTACAGACGATGACACAAAAGCAGGCCACTCGTTGGATGATGTGCCAATTGCTCCATTCCGAAATGCTCGAAATTCAGCCATGGGTTTTTCGCGGCCAATAATTCGATACCGACGACAAAACCTGCTCCGCGGACATCCAAAAATCCTGGAACACCGCTGAGTTTTTCCTTCAACAATGAACGAAACACATCGCCATCCCGACGAACACGCGCGATCACATCGTCCGTGAGCAAATCGAGCGCTGCAAATGCGGCGGCACACACGAGCGCGCTGCCGCTGAAGGTGCAATTGTGAGCTTCCGATGTTTCAAAGTCCGCACCATAAGCTCGTTCCCACAGATCCTTACGCGTCAACATCGTGGATATGGGCATGAGCCCTCCACCCAAATGTTTGGCCAAAAGAACCGCGTCGGGACGTCGAGGCCACGATTCGCTCGCCAAAAATTGCCCCGTTCGTCCAAGTCCCGTTTGCACTTCGTCCGCAACGAGAAGCGCGCCGTGTTTTTCTGTCAAAACGCACAACGCTTCAATGTATTCGCGGGACAAAATGCGCACGCCGCCTTCGAGCTGAATGGGTTCGACAACGACGGCTGCGACATCTCCAGGAACGAGGGCTTTGTCCAATGCCTCGATGTCGTTGATGGGAATCGCTTCGACACCTGGCAAATGCGGCGCAAACGGATCGCGAAACACGCCTGGCGACATGAGCGCACAACTGCCAAACGTACAACCGTGGTAGGCTCGTTCGAGCGACAAAATTCGCGGCTTTCGCGTCACAGCTCGCGCCAACTTCATGGCCGATTCCACAGCTTCACTGCCGCTCGAAGCAAAATACGCGCGTTGATACGCCATACCCGTTCGTTCGCACAAACGCCGCGCCAGAGCGCCCGAATACGGGTTCACCCGCGAAGGAAACCAATTCGGGGAATCCGATTCCAGCACCTCCATCAAGGCTTTGGTAATGGCCGGATGCCGATGCCCAAACGCCTGTGTTCCGTGAAGATCCTCAATGGTTTGACCAACGTGATCCACCATCTGACCGTCGTTTGTCTTGGTAATGCGCCAAGGTTCGCCGGAAAGTTCGGTGCGCAGAAAAATGAGCGGATTGACAAAATCGCGGAAATCATCATAACCGCGATGCAAGATTTGTTCGATGCGAGTTCCCATGCTGCTATTTTCTCAACGAGCCACCAACGTCATCAAGACGTCATCGTGGGGGGCCATGACAAGTCCTTTGACGACAGCTCGTACGGGTTGTTTGCGTTTCGGTTGAAGCGTAAAACGTCGCAAGAGGTGAAACAATACGGATTTCATTTCGTCTTTGGCCAAAGCCGCGCCTGGACAACGCGTCGGACCTCCACCAAAGGGAAAAAACTCGAATGGACTGGGACGTTTTTCCAGGAACCGTCCGGGGCGAAAAACGTCGGGCTCGGGAAAAACGTCGGCGCGACGATGAATGAGGTACGACGACAAGGCCACGGAAATCCCCGAAGGCAACGAGTATCCCGCGACATCCAAGGGCTTGCGCAACGTACGCGACCATTGCACCGCAACCGGATGAAGACGTAACGATTCTTCACATACAGCGTCTAGGTAAGACAAACCGCCGATCTCGGCCAGGTTTGCCCCTTCAGAAATCGAATCGATTTCCAACTGCGCGCGGCGCATGATGTCGGGATGTTGAGCCAACAAATCACACGTGAACGTAATGGCTCGCGCGGTGGACTCATGCCCCGCAATGAGCAACGTAAGCACTTCATCGAGCGTCGTTTTGGTATCGAAGTGCCGGCCAAGAATGGTCAACATGTCGGCACGTTGAACGGACTCCGAGCGCCTTGTTTGCACGATCTCCGCAAGTTTAGCTCGCAAACGATCCCGCAATCGCAAAAACTTGGACCATGGCCAATACACATCACGCCGCCAAAATGGATAACACAATGGCAACGTAACCGACGTGCTCCCCGAAGCATGTACATAATCGCTCAACATCGCCCGAATCTCTTCGTCGCCACGCAAACCAAATACGACGTCCAGAATGACCTCGAGCGACAAACGCATGAAAAACGGCGCGAGCGCAATGGATTGTCCAGGAACGAGCCGCGTCACACCGTCACGACAAATCTCGAGCAAATCCCCGCGATATCGACAAGCCTCCATGACCACCGAACGGTGTCGCTTGTGTTCGGCTCCAAGCACCGCAAATATCGAATCTTCCCCGAACACCGGCAACACTTGATCCTTCGCCCAAACATCGAACGTGTCCGAAGGTGCGGTAAACATCGTCCGAGCCGCATCGGCATGACTGCATACCACGATGGGCCCCATCGGCATGGGCATTGTGTACGGATCACCATAACGACGAACCATCGTCCGCCAATACCCATAAGGATCCGCCGAATACGTCAGACTTTGCCGAAGAGCACCCGACGGGCCGGGCGGCAATTTCGTCATCGATTTACCTGAACAAACAATTGGTTACCCATCATGCCCAATGCAGGTAAACCGCAAAGATCAGGATGCGTCAAGAGAATTGTGAGGAACGCTGATGCTCGATGAGCTTGGTGGGGCGGGCGTTGCGCGCAGTCGCGAGTGGACTGCTCAGGCGCGACGACGGTAGCGACGCGTCATGGCGAGCGCCAGAGCAAGGAACAACGCGGCGGCAGGATTCGGCGACGACGAATTCGAGGCTTGACAACCGCCAAACGAAACGGGTTTGTCACTATTCGGTGCCGACAGGGAAACGATTTGTCCGTTTGGATCGATTTTCGCCGTAAATACCGATTGTGCAGCATTGCCCGCAGAATCGAGCACTTCGACGCGAACCGCAACATTTTTCCCGTACAATTCCTTCGGCGCAGTCACTTTGGCCGTAGCGTCGGAAGACACGCCACCGACCAACGCTTCGCCCGCGACGAGGTTCGGAGCGTCGGAAACATCGGCATCGTTCATCCAGACAATCCAATGATCAAGCGCCAGGTCGTCGCGCATGTTCAAGGATAACTCGATGGTTTTGCCAGTTTCCGAAGCCTTGGCATCGAGTGTTGGCGCTTGACGATCGTCGATGATGATATTCGGTGAAAATGCCTCGGGGCTGACGCCGGCCGGGCCTTTGGCGCGAATGGCGACTTTGTAAGGCCGTGCGGCAAGCGCACCTTTGAGGTCGATGGTGACCTGATTGCCCGTTGTTTCCAGGAAAGCCGGCGACCACAACGCCCGCTCTTCGGGACTCACGAGCGCGTATTCATACGATGTCGCACCCGCGACCGATGGGAACGCAACTTTGACGTTTTCCCCTGGAGAAACGACAATCGCCGCTTGACCGTTTTTGGGTCCGACAAACGTGATTCCATCGGTCGGAATGGGCGTCACCGCCGGAACGTCGATATTAACAATGGAGCCATCGGCTACACTGACGACGATTTCATTACCGGCATCACCGTCGGTATCGCCGACAATGGGTTCGGCTACAGAGCCACCCAGAAACATCGACCAACGCACATCGAGCGAACAGGCATCGATTGCGTACAAGTACCCGTCGCTCGAACCGACGAACACGGCGCCATTGCCGCTACCGAGTTGTGCGGTCGAGCTGGCATTCGACAAAACGCCGGGGTGTTTGCCCGCGGCCGACGCTTGCGCCAATGTTGGATACGCAGCGCCTCCTGCAAGCGCGCGTTCCGCCACGAGCGCACCTGTTGCGCCATCGAATGCGCGCAACATCGGCGACAATACGGCAGGCGTGACAAACCGCACGGACGAACCACACTCGACGCGCGTTCCGCCCATTCCGTTGACGGCTTCGGTGGTTGGAGCTTGCCAAACCTGTTTCATGGCTGCATCCAGCAATCGTGGCGCCAGACCGCCACCTTGCAAGAGCAATTGTTTTGCGCCCCCCGGCTGGAATGAGCCCACCATGGGCAACGTGTAGCCCATGCCTTCGCCAGAGACCGTAACCGTATCGCCCGTGAGGGCATCGCGGCGATTGAGACCGTTGTTCATCGAATACCATTCATCGGTCCCGTCATTGTCAAGGTCCGCAACACCTGAGGCGAAGAATCCGCCAAAGGGTAATGGTTTCCCTTGCCAAACTTCGGATTGACTTGCAAAATCCACCGCATGCTGAACGATCTGCACACCGTCGACGTACCAATCGATGCCCACGAGCGGCATATTCGAGCCGGCAACGTTCATGGGCAACGGAGTTCCGCGGGGATTTCCGGGTCCCAACACGACTTCCGCCAATGTCGCGCCGGTTAATGAATGTTTCGCGACGAGCAACTGACCGTCAACACCAACAACCGCAGGACCCATGGATCCAAGGTGCAAAACGCTTGCCGCGCCCATGGTACCTGCCGTCCATCGATCCACGGGTGGAACGATGAGCGACGCCCATCGCGCATCGGTAACGGACAAACCCAAAGGTCCACCGGGCAAGACGACAAACGGTCCTTCTTCATCGCGTTCGATGAGCGGGCCACCATACGCTCCGGTATTCGGTTGCATTGCGCCGCCAATGAGCGTCCCGGAAGCTTGACCTCCCGCATAAACAATACCGTTTGTCCCCTGAAACACTTGGCTGAGGACGACCACCGTCCCTACGGTCGTACCAATCGCAATTTGCGGATACGGTCGCGACGCACCTTCCGCCGGCATGACGCCCGTGATTTCACCGGCGATCGGAACATAAATGCCCACGGTTTCCGGTCCGGCCGATCCAATCGCCAAACCTCGGATGTCCAAGAAACTCCCAATGTCCGGCAGATCTGCATACGCCGTCTTCGAGCTCGGTTTACCCACGAGCAGTGCAGGACGTTTGCCAGGGCGTTCGAGCACGCCTGCGCGATATTCGATTTGCCCCGTTTGTCGTCCGAATGCATCGGGCATACGTTGCACACGAAGTTCCGGAATGGGCCCGGCAATTGCTGTGAATTGTCCGGCTGCGAGGCGATGAATCGACAAGCCATTTTGCGTGGCCAGGACAATCTCGTTCCCGGGCAAACCATCCAAATTTGTCGCGCCTTCATAACGTGCGCCAGCGAAGCTGCTTAAAACCGTACCGCCTACGCCGCTCAGAATTTCCGTTTGGAAGTCCGAACTAGATGCCGTTCGGTACGAGAAAATGACCTCCGCAATTCCGTCTCCATCCAGGTCGGAAACGACGTCGGATTGCGTCACCATGCTGGCGTCGAAGCCACTAGCGACGCGCCGATAAAGCATCGAATTCGTACCGGTTTTGGGATCCAAACGAAACACGGTCACGCCCGCAGGACCACCTTGCGTCGAAACTTGGCCCGTCTGTTGAATCATGACGAGCTCTTTGCCAGGCAGTCCGTCGATATCCGCTGCCATCGCGCGTGCATGAAGAAACGGATTCGGATCATTCGTCGCCAGCGAAAGCGTGGCAATGGTTGTTCCGTTCGAACCTTTCAAAACGACGATTTTGTCTCCTGCGGCCAATACGACTTCGGGCAAACCGTCTTCATCAAGGTCCACGATGGCATCTGTGCCAGTATTCTTGGGTGTCGGCGCAACGCTCAAGGGACGTTCCCACAACGTGATGGGCAGAGCAAACCCACTGGCAAATGAATACGCGCCCGCGCTCATCGTACCTTGTTTTGCACACGTCGTACATTCGTCGACGTACACGTCGGGCAAACCATTGCCATCCATATCGGTGACCCGAATGGCCGCCGGCGTTCGAAACGTATCGGGTGCTGATGTCCATAAAACCGAACCGGTTTTACCATCGAGAACAACGGCCCGCGTCTCTGTGCGCACGATGATTTCGGAATTTTGATCCCCATCCAAGTCCGCAATGGCTTCGACATTGCCAACGCCGAGCATTTCGGACTTCCACAACGTCGCTTGCGTCATGGCGTCTTTCATCATGAAACGACCCCCGACAGCCGCGACCAACGTCGATGGGTTTTGAGTCCCAAACTCGACCGTTGCTGCCGTCGGCGCGCCTCCCATGTACGCGCGCCACGTCACAAACGGTTCGGAAATCGGAACCGCTCCTGTCGATGCCCCCGTTCGCGCTGCGTCATGGCGCCCCACCGGCCACGTCTCAGCTCGAGCATCCGTCACGTGCATGCTCGCTCCGATCAATCCCAGCACAAATGCGTATCCAAGCGATCTCATGGTATCCCTCCGCGAAATTTCCAACGAGTTGCCAGTCGAAAAAACTGGCCGCTTTGGTTGCTCGAACGAAAAAATTGTTCACGAGAAATCACGAATTTCGTGATCCCGGTAAAAATATACCGCTTCTGTCGGGGTGGAGGTACTGGAAACGCCCTGCGGACGGAAGTTCGAGGCGTTTACTTGGGCGGGATTGTCAGCGACGGGGAAGGAAATTCAGCGACGGAAGAGTTTCCAAGCTTCCGCGCCGTCGAGGGGGCGGATGGGGAGCAAATTGACGACGATGAGAATGAGGTTGGTCGCCGTGAGGGTATACATGAGCTGACCCAGTATGCCCCATGAAGGCAATACAATCGCGGCCAATCGCGCGACACCATAAAGCACGCCTTGAGCGACGACTCCGCCCCATGCAATCATGGCGCGTTGTTTGAACGTGACATCACCGTACCATTCGCATGTCCCGCCAAACCCATGCACATTGATGGAAACAACGTGGGCCCGACAAGATCGCGCAACCAAAGCATGTCCCAGCTCGTGCACCAAAACGAGGATCAAAAACCCAAGCCATGCGCCCGGAACGAAAGAAAGTCCGGTGAGCAAAAAGGCGACAATCGGCGTCGTCCAATGAATTCGAACCGGCGCACGCCACACTTTTCCGAGCACCAAAAAGCCGTCACGAAACTCCATGGTTTACTCCGCGGCTGAGTGTGTTCACGATGTTCGTCCGAGTCAAGGCGGATCTTTGCGTTGCCGTCCCTGCTGCATTGCCCGCGACGTCATGCAAGCCTCCACCACCGTCAAGGGCACGGGAACAATGTATCCATGGCCGTGAAGAGTTTTTCCTGATTGACCAATGCGGCCCGGCGTCGCGACAATTCCTCAATGAATACGGCGGCAGCCGCCGCATCGCGCGCTTGCGCTTCGCGAAACAGGATACCGGCCAGAATTTCCGCAGAAATCCACGCCGGTTCACACGACATGACCTCGAGCCTTTGCCGCAAAGTCACGGCGATCCCTCGAAGAAGCGCGCGATCGAGTTGTTGGATGGCTCGAGATTGCAGGGCAAGGTCCATGGCCGGCCCTGACGGATTGTCCAAATCGCGCCAACAGCGTAGGGCCAAAAGCCCGTCCCAAATGCGATCGTGTGCTTCGACGCTCCGAATTTGTACGTATTGAGCCAAGCCCAATGGTTTGTCGCGAGTTTCGCCGCCTGTGTACGATGCCCACGATTCATCGACAAAAAGTGGATTGTCAACAGCTCGGACAGCTTCCGCATACGTCGAAGCATAAAAAAACCACAACAAAGCGGCTTCGATCCGGGCCACGTTGATCACGGGTTCTTCACCACGCGCTCCGGCTTCGAACGCAATGTCCAGAATAGGGCGAATGCGGATCGGGCCGACGCAACGAAATGGATATTGCGCTTGTTCGTCGGGCGTCAAGTCCTTGCAAGCTTTTGGAGCGGCGGGGAAATGGTCGTCTTCGATTTCAAGCACGCGCGATTCGATTCCATCGACGGCCGTATACAAGGCACGAGCCGCCTTGAAATCGTCGGGGGATGGAAGGTTCAGTCCGCCAAACCCGAGTTTTTCTTTGATATCGTGAAATGCCTGGACTCGAGCCGCGGACACAGTGGTTTTTCCAAACGGTACATATTGATTCCCATCGCTCACGCAGGCGGGCCATGAATCATTTGCAGATGCGGCATCCCGCGGCGTGTAATCGTCTGCAAGGGGGCCACAATTTTTCCCTGACACATTCGACACACCAGCATTGGCGTCGCACGTAAGCCCTGGTGGCTCTCCGGTGGTGGAAGTCGAGGTTTTTCCTGGCGGATCATCACTGCAAGCAATGGCCGTTGTTGCCAGAACGACAAGCGAAAGACTTCGAGCCAAGACGAGCGCGTGCTGCAACATGGTTCGGCCTTTGAGGAAAGCAGTCTGTTGAATCCAATGGGAATATCCTACGCCAACATCCTACCCTTTTCCACTTTTCGATCCGTGATCGGGCAGCCATCGAAGGCGGGGAGAAAATGTTGTCGGGATGCGCGAAACGTGTGTACACGCGGCGAAATTCGTGAAAGGATGCGCCCATGCTCGCCCAATCCCATGAAGATGTGATTCTTCCTGTCGTGCAGCAATTCGTCAACCTATTTTCGGTGGCTCTCGAAAAGCTGGGCGCTTCAGCGCAACCGCGCGATCTGGAGCGTCCGGTGTTCGTGGTGCACGAAGCCCTCGCCGGACAATCGCGCGAATTTCATAGCCACGAACATGTGCTCACGATGACCGACGGAGCGAGTCCGATCGAGACGCTGGCGGGAATTTTTCACGATGTCGTCTATGTCCAGGTCGATCGAGGCTTTCCCGGAGCCGTTGGGGAAATGCTTCGTCCTTTGCTTTTGCCAATTGATGGAACAGGTTATCGCGTATCTTTGGCGGTGCTCGATGATCCCTTGACGGCCATGGTGGCGCGTATTTTCGATCGTGCCCCAGGCGATGAATTGTCACCGTTTGCAGGATTGAATGAATTGGCCAGCGCCTTTGTCGCCGCGAAGTGTTTGGCACCATTTCTATCGAAAACGCAAATTGCTCGAATCGCCGCAGCCATCGAAGCCACGATTCCTTTTCGCGACAATCAAACGCTCGAACAACTTGCAGGACGTTTACGCGAATTGAATCTTCCGGAATTGGATGCAGATGCCTGCGAAGATGCTGTTCGTTTGGCCACGCGTCTTGGTAATCGCGACGTGGAAAATTTTTCCGAAGAAGACCCTGCGAGATTTCTCGACAATACCTGGCGTCTATTGCCCGAGACAAACCCGGCTCTGGCAACACCTGGCGTCTATCGCACAGGCGAATATCGCATGGCGATTCAAAAAATGGAAGGGTTTCTCTCGCGTCTCGATGCGGAACGCGTTTTTCATCAATTCCGCGGCGAACCAGCACCCGAACATTATCAGCGCCTCATCGTCCAAGCCAAACGCAATATCGAACTTGCAGCTCGGTATCTGCGCGCCAAACTGTATACGATTGCGCTGGTGGAAGCGATTGCCCATGTTTCGGGGGGTGATGCACCCGTCGAGTTTTTCTTGGGGGCCATTCCGCAACCAGGTACAAAAAGTCGTTCCATCAGCGCCGAATCATATCTGCCCAAAGTGGAAACAAGTTCCGACGATATGGACCCAGTGATGTTGCGCCTTCTCGAAGAAGGGCGTCCAACACCGCCGGAATTCGATCTTCCTGCGTCACCGTATTCGGCATACCTTTATCGAGTCCTCGGCGAAAAAGCCTTGATGGAGCGCCTCGAAGCGTCCCGTCCGTGGATGCGCGGGCGCATTTCCGCAAAAGAATTCTTGACGTCTCAAGCCTGTCCGCCCTTGGCGGCCTTGGCCAAAGCCATTGCGCCGGTAGCCATTACGCGGCGCGATGTGCTGGAAAAATTGGCCGCAGAACTAGCGTAATCATTGGGGTTTCACCCCAAACTCAAGTCCAAAACGCAGCCCCGCGCGGGGTCAAAGAGACCCTCTCAAAACTCCGTTCGGCCCGTCCTTCACGTGACCCCGCCCACGGTTAAAACCGTGGGCTATTCAATAAAAAGTCCTCCACTGCCGTTCCGGACTGGCGTTGTTTTTTCATCGAGAGAAATGGCTTCATAAGCGAATTCGCAACGAATTCACGATAACGAGGCCATTTTCCGACGGGTGAATCCGAGCGCGGTAGCGCGAGGATTTTTCATTGAGTAGCCCCAGGTTTTAACCTGGGGCGGGGCTTTGTATTTCGAGCGATGTCGACCGACGATTTCGGGCGCGAGCAGATAAATCAGCGGGCTTCAAGCTGGTCCGGGTCCAGGGACGGATAGTCCCTGGTCGGGTCCGGGGTGAAACCCCGGTGCAACGCCTTTGCGAAGCACCTCGCAGTTTCCCATTGTGCTCATCGCCGCTCCCGACTACAACCCGTCCCATGATGCGAGGCGCGCTCAGCGATATCACCAAGGCGGTCGGACAAACCCCTGTCGTCAAACTCAACAAAGTCACCGAAGGGCTCGAAAGCGAGATCTACGTCAAGTGCGAGTATCTCAATCCCGGCGGTAGTCACAAAGATCGCGTCGCCATCAACATGCTTCGCGATGCAGAAGCCGCGGGACTCAAACCGGGCGGCACGATTGTCGAAGCGACGAGCGGCAACACGGGTGCAGCGCTGGCGATGAACGCCGCGATCCGCGGATACAAGTGCGTTTTCGTCATGCCCGACAAGATGTCGCAAGAAAAAATCGACACGCTTCGCGCGTTCGGTGCCAAGGTCGTGGTTTGTCCAACCGCAGTCGAACCCGACGATCCGCGCAGCTATTACCAAGTGGCCAAACGCATCGCTGACGAAACGCCCAACACGTTCTACGCCAATCAGTACCACAATCCATCGAATCCCAACGCCCACTACCTCTCAACAGGCCCGGAAATCTGGGAACAATGCGGCGACGACGTGGACGTCTTCGTCGCGGGCATGGGCACCGGCGGAACGATCAGCGGCACGGGCAAGTTCCTCCGTGAGAAAAACCCCAACATTCGCCTCGTTGGCGTCGATCCCGTCGGCTCACTTTATTACGACTTCGTAAAAACCGGGCGCATCACAAAACCCTTCAGTTACAAGGTCGAAGGCATCGGCGAAGACTTCTTCCCGAGCACCATGAACCTCAAGATCATCGACGAAGTCGTTCGCGTCGACGACAAAGAATGCTTCCTCATGACGCGTGACTTGGTTCGTCTGGAAGGACTCTTCGTGGGCGGTTCGGGCGGAGCAGCGGTTGCTGGCGCCATCAAGTACGCTCGACACAGCGGCCGAAAAGAACGCATTTTGGTGCTCTTGCCCGATGCGGCCTCGAAGTACCTCGGCAAGATCTTCAACGACAACTGGATGCGCTCGAACGGCTTCCTCGACGACGAGAATTCGCTCGGCACCGTGCGCGATCTTTTGGCCGGAAAAACCCTGGGCGAAGTCGTTTCCGCCAGCCCCAAAGACAACGTCGGAACCCTCATCAGCAAGCTCAAGACGTTCGGCATCAGTCAGATTCCCATCGTCGACGAAGGACAACTCTGCGGACTCGTTCACGAAGTCGACCTGTTGCGGCACCTCGTCGAAGGCAAAGGCAACCTGGAATCCAGCATCACGGGCCTCATCGAGAGCGAATATGCCACCGTCACCGTCGACACGAAGGTGGAGCTCTTGAAGGGTGTTTTGAATGACGCACGCGTCGCTATCGTCACCGATGGCACTCGCGTCGTTGGGATCATCTCGAAGATCGACCTGATCGACTACTTGGCCAAACGCGTCACCGCCTGAAGATTGCTCGAACAACACGTTGCCCGCCACCTTGCTCGACCGGGCAACGGTTCCGTTCGTCGATGAGCCTTTGGTTTGGATGTTGTCTAGACGAACCCACATAGCGGAAACATCATGAGCGCCCCTTTGGAATCCGTCGAAGCCGCATTGCTCGAGTTTGTCTCGAAAGACATTTTGCTCCGCAAAAAATTGCTGGGGCGCGATGACGACATTTTTGAAGCGGGATTCGATTCGCTCTCGCTTTCCAGACTCCTCGTGTTTGTCGAGAAAACTTTTCGCACCTTGGTTCCGGAAGAAGACGTGGACATCAACGAGATTGCCACCGTGGCTTCGATGGCGCGATTCTTTCACGGGTACATCGCCAAGACGAAGCCATGATTCGTCCTGACGCACCGTTTCGTCTCGACGCTGCGCATTTTGCCGGATGGAGCGATCGCGTTGCCTTGTTTGGCAAGACAGACAAGATGACGTACGGCGTCTTGAGCACCCGGGCGCAACATGTTGCAAATACGCTCGGCGAGCTTGGCGTGGTGCCGGGCGAACCTGTTGGCTTGGTGTCGTCGGGCCGGGCTTTTGACGAAGCAGCCGGGCTTTTGGGGATCGTCTTTCAGCGAGCGGTCGTGGTCCCGCTCGATGCAACGGCGCCTCCAGCGCGATGGGCCGCGATCGCGAAAGCGCGAGGCGTGCGCGTATTCGTTCATGACGAACCCGCGCGGGATCTTGTGAAAAAGGCCGGCGAACTTTTAGGCGCCAACGTTGCACGGGTCTGTCTGAATGGAACGGGCGAAGTCGTGGAGACCGTTCGTGGAGAAACGTTGGCGTTCGATTCCGCGTTGGAATTCGACCTCGCGTGCATCTTGCATACGTCAGGAACAACGGGAGGTCCCAAGGCTGTGCCGATCACATGGGCGGGGCTCGATGCGTTCACGGCGTTCATGATCGAGCTCGTTGGTTTGTCCGAGCAGGACCGCGTGTTACGAGTTGCCGAGCTTGTGTTTGATTTGTCGTGGTTTGATCATGTGGCGACATGGCGTGCAGGGGCGACGCTGTGCACGATGGCGCGGCGGGACTTGGCGTCGGGCAAGGCTCTTTTTGGGGCGATAAAATCGCTCGAGCCTACGGTGGTGTATGGCGTCCCGAGTATGTTCATGAAGCTCGGGACCGTTTGTGGTGAAACGGATTTGCGTCCTGCGCCACGCGCAATTTTGTACGCGGGTGAAGTATTTCCACCGCGTGAGCTTTTTGGATTTGCGTCAAAGGTGCCGGAAAGTCGAATTTGGAATTTGTATGGTCCGACGGAGACGAATGTTTGCACGTTTTACGAAGTGGACCGGGAAAACCTGGATGGAAACTCGGAAACGCCGATAGGTTTGGCTTGTCCATATGCGCGAAGTTGGCTTGTGGACGAAAATGATCGGAGTCGAATCATTGATGGCGCAGGCGTTGGTGAATTGGTTATTGAAGGACCAACCACGGTGGGTGGTGGTCCTTATGCGACGGGGGATCGAGTCGAGCGCAAAGCGGACGGACTGTATTATTTTCGCGGGCGCATTGACCGGATGGTGAAGATCCGGGGGTATCGGGTGGAGCCTGGCGAGGTCGAGGCGGCGCTCGACAAACACGTTATGGTGCGCCAAGCGGCGGTCATTGTGCATGACGATGCGCGTTTGGGAAAAACGTTGTGGGCATTCGTGGCGGTGGGGGAAAACGCGGCGGGTGTGGATGAACGGGCGTTGCGAGGATTTTTGGCGGAGGTTTTACCGGGATACATGGTCCCGGAGCGCGTGATCCTGCTGGAGGACTTGCCGCGTACGGTGACGGGGAAAGTGGATTATGGGGCATTGACAGAGAAACAAGCTTGCCGGGATGCATAATCGCTGGACATGGCGTGGGTGCGCGTGTTAGGAGAGAAGAGGCCCATGAGTTTTACGATTCGAGCGTCCAATTATCGAGCCCATCGGGAAACGGTTTGGACCATTCCTGAAGGCGTGTCGACCATCGTGGGCGTGAATGGATCTGGAAAAACCACCTTGCTCATGGTGGGTGACATTCTGCGTCGTGCCGTTGATCCGGGCTCTTCAGGGCTTGCGTCGGCCATTGAAGAATATGCGGGCGCAGTGTATCTCAAGAATTTTCACGCGTTGCCGGAAGATCGCGTTCAGCTTGGCGTATCCGTCGACGACATCACCTGGGAGATCGAACCGCAACCGCAAGGTGCGGGCATTTTAGAGCATACGACCGAGCGGCTCATTGTGGGGGGAGCCATTTCATTTGAGCGCGCCGGGGGACAATCGACGGTGGACTGGAACGGCAAAAAAGTGCCCACGGGTACGCGCACGGCTCTACGTCGTTTGATGGAGCTCGACCTCGATGGGACATTTCCAGGCAAAAAGGTCCTCGACAAACTTGGCGCCTATCGGCTTTATTATGACCTCGATTTGCGGAGTTTACGCCGAGGCTCTCCGGACACGACGCATAAATATTTGCACAAATCGGGTTCCAACGCTTTTTCTGTACTGCGAAACTGGCGCGATTGGAGTGGCGATTCATTTCGCTATGAATTCGTCATGGAATCACTCCGTGAGTGTTTTGGTTTTTTCGATAGGCTGGATTTTCAAAAAGGTGGAAACACGATTGAAGGGTATCTCGTGCATCGAGGGGGAGGCATTTCGCCGGCTTGGGAAGCAGCGAATGGTTGGCTTGCAGCATTGGGTCAATTCACCGCGGTTGCTTCGGCCAATCCGGGCGATGTCGTCGCCATCGACGAAATCGAAAACAGTTTGCACCCCCGCGCTATCCGCGAAATGATGCAGCTCATTCGACAATTTGCCGAATGGCACAAAATATCCGTCGTGCTTGCAACCCAATCGACCGAAGTATTGAACTGTTTCAACGGCCAGCCGGAACGCGTGTACGTGATGGATCAGCGCTGGCACCCAGCACCGAAACCCCTCACGGACATACGAACCGCCGAATGGCTCGAACATTTCCGACTCGGCGACAAATACGCCGAAGGGGATTTTGGCGGCGAGGGTTCCGAGTTGTGATTCGTATTCGGCTCGTCGTCACGGGAGACGTCGAAGAAGTCGCGCTGGCTACAGCATTGCGACAACTGTTCCCGAACACTGAATGGAGTACCGTCAAGAAAAACGCTGGGAATTCCAATCGTTTGTCGAGAACGCCCACGAAACCGCGCTCGGAATTCGTGCAATTCGTAGACGAAATGCTCGCATGTGGACTTATTGAGCGAGTTCCCGGCGGCCAACCCTTCGATTATGTGCTCGTCGTTGATGACCTCGAATTGACCAATGTGGATCAACCAGACGTTGCGCTTGCCCATTTACGTTTGGCAATCGAAACACGTCTGGCACAATGGCCGACTGAAGTTCCAACGATTCCCAAGGGCAAGAATAAACATTGGCCCTATCCCAACAACGGTGCCGGCGGTCGAGCGTATTTGCGTGAACGATGTTCGTATCATTTACTTTCGCCGATGATCGAATCATTGTTTTTCGGTGAACACGAGCCCGGCTTGACCACGAGCATCCAACATTGGCCCGCTCTTAGACGTGCTGGCGCGCAACAGCCGCCAGTATTTGATGCGCATGCGATGGATGTAGAGCAGTTTCTCACGACCGATCCGGCGTATTACATGTCCGACCCTCGATGGTCAACGCCACCCCTATCGGATCCTACATGGCGTTCGCGTCATCCCAAACATTATCTCACATTTTTATCCGATCCCTCTGGAACATCTTGGCGCCCGTACCGGGAAAGGACGGGAGGCAAGGCGGGGCTCGAAAGAATTCATTGGCCAAGCATTGTGGCCCCGCCCAAGCATGCCTGTTTTGTTCGAGCAATGCTCGAAGATATTGCCGATATGACCGAGACGCGTCTTCCATGGCTC
>JBGAOI010001039.1:0-2829 GCA_044221885.1 Polyangium sp. (in: bacteria) | reverse complement strand
CAACCCCCAGCGCTTGTTCGCGCCCATCGCGTTCAGCGTCGTCTGCTGACACAAATCGATCGCCTTCGCGTAGTCGACCGGATCTTGGGACGTGTACTGCAAGCCCGATCCGCACGAGACAAACGGGTTGTCGACCACGCCATCACAATCGTCGTCGACACCATTCGGGAAGTCGTATGCACCCGCGTTGATCAGCGGATTGTTCTCGTTGCAGTCACCGTCGCACGCTGTGTAGCCATCGCCGTCGAAATCTCCGCACGGACCGTCCGGTGGAGCATCCATGGGCGAGTCCATCGGAGCGTCTTGCGGCGCATCCATGGGCGAGTCCATCGGGGCATCCATGGGTGCGTCTTCTGGAGCATCCATGGGCGCATCCATCGGCGCGTCGTCTGGAGCATCCATGGGCGAGTCCATGGGTGAATCGATCGGTGAATCCAGCGGAGAATCCATCACCACATCGTCGGGTGCGTCCTGAACAACGTCCATCGGTGCGTCTTCGAAAACGTCGATGTTCACGTCCTCGATGACATCCACCACAACGTCATTCATCACGTCGGGCATCGCGTCGGTTTGTCCGTCCGGTCCACCGTCTTCCGTCGTCGACGCGTCGTGTTCTTCCTCGCCCTCGTAGTCTTCGTAATCCCCAAGATCTGAACGCGAACCACAACCTGGCGCGAGCCACGTGGCCGGTGCGGCGAGCGCAGTCAGAACCAACCCCCAACGAAGAGAAGAACGCACGACGAGTCTCCACCACGGGTCCGTCCCTCGACCGACCGATGGAGACCCGCTGTGCACCTTATCAAAAACCAACGAATCGCGCGCAACTCGTCCACCAACGGCGTACCCTCAGTCCATGGACCTCGGACGGCTCTTCGATGAGCTCGTACGCGCAGCAAACAAAGCGGACATCACCGTGCGCTCCGAGTCGTTCGACCCGAATCTTTCCGACGCTCGCAAGTGGCGTGGAGGCTTGTGCGTTGTTCGGGGCAAACGGGTCATCATCGTCGATCAACGTGCGCCCTTGGTCGATCGCATCGCGACCGTTGCGGCATCGCTTGCGTCCGTGGATCTCGAACACGTTTTCTTGCCGCCTGTCGTGCGTGCAACCATTGGTGCGTATCAACGCGAAGCTTCGGATACCCTCGCCGCTAACGTCGGACCGCTTCCGCCGGTGCGTATTCGACCTCCGCGCCGAAACGACTGACCATTCACATCACGTCGGTCGACAGCCCAAAGCGGAAACTCGAGCCCGCGCTTCGTCGGCACTGACGCTTTTGGGTTTGGCATGGCCCCAGCGATCGAGCACCACTTGGTAGGCTCCACAAGCGCCTTGTTTATCGCCTTTGGATTCTTTGGCTTGCCCTAGCCACAAAAACGCTCGCGTTTGTTCGAAAGGAAATTGCAGCGTTTCACAACTCCGCGTTGCATTTTCCAGCCAAACCATGGCGTCTTCGGTTCGTCCGGCCAAAAGGTGCACCCGTCCCACAAAAGCATCGGCCATGGTTTCTGGTCGAAATGGCGGAATCGGACCGAATTTTTTGGCAGCTTCCAGCGCCTCTTTTGATTCTTCTGCAGAAAACGCCGTCGATGCATACGCATGCATCCATAAATAATTCCTGGCAATGGGGGTGGCTCGCAGTTGCCAATCCCGCAACCACGCTTCACGCTGAGTCTTCCGCGCATCCGCGGACAAACTTTCCGCTTCGGCTGCTGCAAACAGCAAAAACGGCGTCGAGTCTCGGGCCATCGCAAAGTCTTCCGCACTGGGATTGGGCTCCCATGCTTCACGGCGATCGAGAAAATTCGTCACGACTTCGCCCGCTTCACGTTTTCGACCTGTTTCGAGCAAAACTTGGGTGAGCATTCGAGCGGCTGCTCCCCGTTCCTGCTGCATGTGACTCGTTTGCGTAAATCGTTCCAAATCGCGCGCTCGAGCTTCCGCCGTTTCAAAATCACCCGCCAACATGCGCGCTGCCCAGCGTAGCCCCGCAAATTGTTTTTGCGTCGATTCCGTTGCCGATCCGGCCACCTCGATTCGGCTCTTTTCGGCTTGATCAATGGCTTGCTCGACCGTGGCCAAAGGCTGGCCTCGCGCCGCCAAAGATTCTGCGAGGACGACTTCTCCCAAACTTCGCGACGTGCTTGCCGCAATCATGCGTCGGGCGACATTCGCCATTGCTTCGCATTTTCCTTCACGCAATCGCAATCGTGAAATCAAATCCATGCACAGAACCGAATCCGGGACGACTTTCAAACATTCTTCCGCCGCTGCTTCAGCCGCATCGAATCGCCCTTCATAGGCCGTGTACATCGCAATCAGCGTGCGGGCATAAGCAAATCCAGGATCGAGACGAATCGCCTCTTTCAAGTGAGCATTGGCTTTTTCAAAATCTTCGAAATTGGCCGTCGCTACCGCCAGGTAAAACCAAAATTGAGCGTTGTTCGGAAACTTTTCGACGGCTTTGGAAAAACGACGGATCGATTCAGCCCAATCCGCCGGCTGACGCAATATCAGCGGTTCGACAGCTTCGAGCAGAATGCGATCGTTTTCGCGGAGTTTGGCCGAAAGCTCGACTGCTTTGTGATAATGCGGGCGCGACCTCTCCGCATTGAGGTGAAACAGGCTCCCGGCTGCAATTTGAACATGCGCCTCCACGAGCGTCGGATCCAGCTCGAGCGCCCTTAGCAGCAATTGCATGTGCGGAGCGCCCTTGCGAAATTCACCAAGGCCTCTCGCATAGGTTTGAATGGCCTCCGATTCATTCGCCGAACGTTCGGGCGATGGTTTCGTCGTCGCGGACGAATCCGCTCGCGTCGATAGTTGCCACC
>JBGAOI010001038.1:0-2834 GCA_044221885.1 Polyangium sp. (in: bacteria) | reverse complement strand
GGGCGCATCCAAGATTTGCCCGCAATCCAGGCAGCGGTGAACCGCTGGCAACGGCAACGAAACTCGTGGCTGCGGATCAGACGGTGCATCACGATCCCGAGCATCCGTCAGCGATTGTGTTGTCGATTGTGGATTGAAGCGGCGGCCGGCGAAACGGGCCACATGGGAGTTTGCCATACGCTTGCCCAACGCTGCGCCGTTGTCGTCGTAGCAGAAGTTCCGTTTCTCCTCCGTGCACGAACACTCGCCCACAAGCCCTCAAATTTCTCGTCAAAACGTGGATTATATCAGTCGGACGAACATTCTTCTTGGCCTGGGATGCAACTTCGCCTACGATGGCGCGCCCGGGCTGGATCATGAACAAAAAGGACCTCAGCGAAGCGGATATCATCAGCAAGTTTGTCTTGCCTGCGTTGCTTCGTTCTCCGGGCGGTTGGACGCACGAGCAGATTCGCCAAGAATACGTGCTGACGCGCGATCGGATCACGACCCGGGGTCGGGCCGGACGAACTCGCATTCCGGATACGGGCAAACGGGCCGACATCGTTCTGTTTTACAAACCCAACGAGCCTCTTGCGGTTGTCGAGGTCAAGGACAACAAACATCCGCTGGGCGGAGGCATGTCCCAAGCGCTCGCTTACGCCGACTTGCTCGATGCGCCCTTTGCGTACAGCACCAATGGCGATGCGTTTCTCGAATGCGACAGGTCCGATCCGGCCAAAACGGTGGAGCGTGAATTTTCGCTCGATGCTTTTCCTTCGCGGGACGAACTTTGGCGTCGGTTTGTTCGAGGTCGGGGTTTGTCGTCGGACCAAGAAAAAATCGTGGCGCAAGATTGGCACTTGGGGACGGAGGACAAAACCGCATTCTGTTGGTGATGGCGACGGGGACCGGAAAAACCTTTACGGCGTTTCAGATCATTTGGCGCTTGTGGAAGTCCAAAACGAAGAAACGCGTTTTGTTTTTGGCCGACCGCAACATCCTCGTGGATCAGGCGCGCAACAATGATTTTCAGCCTTTCGGCCAAGCGCTCACCAAAATCAAACACCGCCAAGCCGACAAGTCGTTCGAGATTTACATGGCTTTGTACCAGGCCGTCTCGGGGACCGAAGAGGAAAAAAATATCTACAAACAATTTTCGCGCGAGTTTTTCGATCTGATCATCGTCGACGAATGTCATCGCGGCAGTGCCGCGGAAGAATCTGCGTGGCGAACGATTCTCGATTATTTCTCGGGTGCCACGCAAATTGGTTTGACGGCAACACCCAAGGAAACCAAAACCGTTTCCAATATCCACTATTTCGGTGATCCTATTTTCACGTATTCACTGCGCGAAGGCATCGACGACGGATACTTGGCGCCGTACAAAGTGATTCGCGTGGCGCTCGACAAAGACCTCGAGGGGTACAATCCAACATCCGGGTTGGTCGATAAATACGGGCGCAAAGTCGAAACGCGTACGTACGAACGCAAGGATTTCGATCGCAGGTTGGTCTTGGAAAAACGCACGCATCTCGTGGCGCGGCATGTCAGCGATTATCTGAAACAAACCGATCGTTATGCCAAGACCATCGTTTTTTGCGAAGATACGGAACATGCGAGTCGCATGCGTTCGTCGTTGGCCAATGAAAACCAGGACCTCGTGGCCGTGGATCAACGTTACGTGCAAAGAATCACGTCGGACGATCCTGAAGGCAAATTGCAAATCGACGGGTTCATTCATCCGGCCGAAAGGTATCCGGTGATTGCGACGACGGCGCAATTGCTGACGACGGGCGTGGATGCGCAAACGTGTAAGCTCATTGTGATTGATCGGGAAATCGGGTCGATGGGCGAATTCAAGCAAATCATCGGGCGCGGGACGCGGGTGCGCGAGGATTACGGCAAGACGTGGTTCACCATTTTGGATTTTCGCGATGCGACGCGGCATTTCGAGGACGAGAACTTTGATGGCCCACCGGATCAGGTGTACGAACCCAAAGAGGGCGAATCGATTACACCGCCGGATCTTGGCGACGAAGACGAAGCGGTGCGTTTTCGTCGAGGTCACCGGCGCGAGAAATATGTGATTCCCGACGAAGAAGTCTTGACCGTCTCGGAAACGGTGACGCGTTACGATCACGATTGGAAGCGTATTGAAATGCCCGTGGACGAGCATGTGCGGCGCATTGTGTCGGCGTTATGTCCGACGCGGGCCGAATTGCGGGCAACGTGGTGCAATGCGGAAAAACGCGGCGCTTTGCTGGAGCAATTCGAGCGGGAGGGCATGATCAGTGTGGGGGACTTGGCGCGGACGGTGGGTGAAGGTTTTTCCACGTACGATATTTTGGTGCAATTCGCGTTTGGCGTGGCGCCGGTGTTGCGCAAAGATCGCGCCGCGCGGGCGAATGTGCAGGCGCTTTTGAATACGCACGAAGGCGTGCGGAAGCAGGTGCTGGAAGGGCTCGTGGGCAAGTTTGTCGCGGAGGGGCTCGAGTTTTTGCAGGATACGCGGGAATTGCAGCTCGAGCCTTTTGATGAAATGGGAACGTTGCTGGAGATTCTGGGGCATTTTGGCGGGCGCGATGGATTCAAGAAATCGGTCGCGGCGCTCGAAATGGTTTTGTACGACGATCCGTGAAGGGGTTGTCGGCGTGGGCGACGAGACGCTCACGTCATCAGGTAGGGCTTGTCGTGCGTATCGTCTTCGATCCAAATTGGGAAGAAGCCGCAACCTTGGAAGTTCTGTTCTTTTTTCGTTTTGCCGCGGAGCAGGTTCATGACTTTCGGCGTGACGAAGATCCATGGGACCGGGCGCAGATAGTTCAGAAGGCCAGGGCGTAATTCCTCTTTTC
>JBGAOI010001037.1:0-2835 GCA_044221885.1 Polyangium sp. (in: bacteria) | reverse complement strand
GGTCAACCGAACACGTATCAATTCTGTATCGTTTGCTCGGCAAGTTGGTACTACACGCGCACCGAAACGGGCTGTACGTACGCCAATGCTTTCAATTGGGTGCAGGGCATAACCCCGTCAAGCTGCTTGATCTACAACAATGCGTGTCCGTGAAGAAGGCCCACGGAACGAAAGAACGATACTCAGGGGCCAGGGGGACCGGGGGCGTATGAGGAATCATCTGAGCTTGTGTCGTTTTCGTAGGGTTTCGCGGCTCTTGACCATAACCTTGGGGCTGCTCGGGTCGACGGCTGCGTACGCACAAGACGAACGCGCGCAGGTCACCACCAAGGGCGAAGTTCTCCTTGAATCTCCCGTAAAAGGCACATCGGTTTTGCCTGCGACCAGTCCGACGTTGCCCACGGCGCCAAGTACACCTCACGACGGTCCGGCCATTGCGTGGAAAATGCCATCGGGTGGGCGCGTCCAAGCGAAGACGTATTGGTATGGCTGGCAAACGGCGCTCATCGTGGGGGGCGCCGATCTCGTGGGTATCTTCGCGTTGACCGACGTGGAATCACTGAGCAACGTCAACCCCGGCTTGCTGACAGCTTCGATCGTGACGCATTTCGCTGCCGGCCCGATCATCCATTGGGCCCACGGTCACGTGGGTCGAGGCTTCGCGACGATAGGGCTCAATGTGGTTCTTCCCTGCGCGGGCCTAGCGCTGGGGAGTTTTACGGAAGCAAACGAAAAAAATCCCTCGGTTCCGGTCGGCCTCCTGCTCGGGTTCGTTGGAGCCACGGTCCTCGATGCTGCTTTCCTGGGTTATGAAACCGTGGTCCCGAAAGTCGCGAGTCAAAAACAGGTTTGGCCGGTACGTTTCGGCGTCCTGCCACGTTTCGGGGCGCATGACAAGGGCTTCTCGATTGTCGGACAATTTTGATCCATGGTGGGCGCGGCTCTGCCGCGCATGGGAGCTGCACGATGAATACACGAAGAATGACCGCATGGACGACGACGTTGCTCACAGCGGCCGCGACGACGGGATGTTATTCCACCTGGGATGTTGCTCCCAAGGCCCTGTTTCACCTGGAAGGTTTCCGCGAGGGCGATACCAAAACAATTCAAACGGCGGACGGGGATCAAATACCCTTCACGAGTGACACCGAGCTGCATTTTCGGGCCAAGGATGGATCCATGGCCGAAGCGCAGTTTCGAGCGATCCAAGTGCAAGACCCGATCGTTGTGGGTATCGAGCGTAAAACAGGCGTGCCGCTCGAGATTGACACGTCCCGATTGGACATGGTGCAAGCGAAAAACTTCTCGACGCGTAATACGGCGCTTGCCATCACGGGTGTCGCAATAACGCCCGGGCTTCTCTTTTTGCTGGCGTTGTCGCAAGTGAGCTGGGGCGGGCGACCTTTGCGAATTGCCGGTCGTGATGCGTCCGTTCGGGCATCCCTTTGCACGAGCCGAACCATGCGCAGCCACGAACGTGCGGCGGACGATACGACACGCGCGCGATTGTTTGCGTATTGGGCGCGAGAAGCGAGCACCGAATGTGCTTCGATTCCGGCATTTCTGGCCTTGGCGCGCGATTTGGAAAAAGCCGGCGCTTCCCGGGGCCTCGTGAACGCAGCGCGCTTGGCTGCTCGCGAAGAAGCAAACCATACCGAATTGTGCACCGCATTGGCCAACGAACAGGCCGACACACCCATTGGAGCGATCGTGCCGCCGACGCCTGCGAGTACCGACCGGGATGCTCGGGCGCTGCTCGAAAGACTGGTTTTGGAGGCATTTTGGGATGGCTGCGTGGCGGAAGGCACGGCTGCAGCGATGGCGCGACGAACGGCGGAGCTCGCCACGGATGCAGCGACGCGTTTGGCGTTACAAACCATTGCGCGAGATGAACAGAACCACGCCGAGTTGGCGCGCGAGATTCTCGCATTTGGTTTGTCGGCTGGAGGGCGTGACGTGCGGCATGCGCTCATGGCGAGTTTCGAGCACAAACGAGCGGCGGAAGAGGCCGCGATGGAACGAGACGCTGGCGACACGAACGAGATTGCATTCGACGAAGATGCCGCACGTCGGTACGGTTTGGCAAACCAAACGATAACGCGCGCGGCCCGGGCGGAAGTTTGGGAGAAAAGCGTGGCGCTATTGGCGTTGGTGTGAAATGGATAGCATGGCTCTTCCTCCGTGCTGGTGTCCCGCGGAGCTGGTCAAGGGTCGGCCAATGGCGCGTTTGATAACTTCGAGCCGTTGCATCAACAATTGCTTGACACCGCAATCCGTTCGGTGGATATCGTAGCGCCATGTCGCTCTCGCTCACCGATCATCTCGCCGAATCGGGCCTCGACAAGTGGACGCACGAGCTGGGTATCCGTGCGCCCGTGCCGCGCCAGAACGTCAAGACATCCCTGGCGTTTTTTCATGAACAGATGCCCACGCTGCCTCCAGCCCAGGCGCTGGCCGTCTTGCGGGCCATGGACTTGTCGAAGCCTGTCAAGCTCTTGATTTTACAAGCCAAAGATCGCATTATCGGTTTTCGTGGGGGCAATGAATCCCCATTCAAGCTTTTTTTCACTCGACGTGGACAATCGGTGCAACAATCCGGCGTCAACACGGATGGGCGCAAAGTGGTGCACTTCGTCGTGCGCACTCCGATTTGGGTCCTGGAATCTCACACGACCGCAGCCATTGACACATGGACAGCTCGGCAGCCTGGACAAACCTCCACCATTGCCCCGCGTTTGAATACGACGGGCGTCATGGCCATGGGCGGCGGATTGCAGCTCATTATTCCAGAATCGTATCGCCACATGTTGGTCGAGGGGGAAAGGTGAAGGTTGG
>JBGAOI010001036.1:0-2842 GCA_044221885.1 Polyangium sp. (in: bacteria) | reverse complement strand
TTCACGAGCGAGATGAATTGATCGTTGTACGTCATACAAACGTATTCGGGGTACTCGAACGAGTAAAACTTGAAGTTGAACTTGTACCCAACGGCGTTTGTCGGGGCGCGTAGTTGCACTTCGAGGCCCACGTCGTCAAAGATGGACTTTTCCACGGGACAGTTTGGCGGATCCTGAGGAAATCCAGCAGGTGCATTGCCAAAACCGGAGCCAGGGCAACTTGGTTGTCCACATGCATTCGGTTGTCCGGGCAATCGCGCTGTGCCTGTGGCCAATGCCAACATACGACTTCCACCGCGCACCATCACGTTGGGCCCAAAGTTGCTCAGCAAGCCCACTTGGTTGGCAGGGTTGGACGGGGCGCTGTTTGCCCGGACATACCTTGCGTTGATGACGCCCCACTTGGGACCACCGTCGGCGACGAAGTGGCAAAGGTCCACGGCGCGAGCGCCGTTGTTTGGATCCTTGTCCTCGAGGACCAGGTTTTGATCGCAAAATGTCGCAATGTCATCGACTTGGCCGTTGCAATCTTCGTCAGAAGGGACGGCCATCGGATCGTTTGGATCCGTAAGAACCTCGATGGCTCCAGGACCAACGTTGGGATCGCAGTCGTTGCAATCTGCTTGGTTTTCCGTGTAACCGTCGCCATCGTCATCCACGTTGGGATCGTTGACGCATGAGGTACCGCCACCTGAGGCTGCCGACGTGGTCGAACCCGCAGGTGGGAAGATGATTCCATCTCCACTGCTGGCCACGCTTCCGCTTCCAGAACCACTTCCGCCGTTGCCAGACGATTGCTCGCACTCGGGATCGTCGAACACATCGCAGTTGGGTCCACCGCGTTGGCCGACAGGACTACACGCCATTTGCGCGGCCACGATGCTCACGACACCGGCGACACCAATCGAAATAAGGCTGCTTCGGTTCATCATCGTCCTCCATCCTCGGCAGTTGCAGAGGGACAAGCCAAGCGGATCAAAGAGTCACGTCATGCGCAGGGCTGTGTCAATGAGACAAACCAAACGCATGCATGCATCCGACAAACGAGTGTAACAGGATTGTGACGGTGCAGAAGGCGGAGGAGCACTGCCCACGTGGTGTGGGCAGCTCGACTCATTCGGGGGGAAGAATGACCGTTTCGTTCTTTCCGGGTATTCCGTACCACTGCCAATTGTCGATCAGCGTGCTCGAATCGAGGTTTCCGTCGCTGGAATCATAGGTCACGAGGCGAATACGGAACGTCGAGCCTGGTGTGACGGGCATTGTCGTACGCAACCATCCGGTCGAACCGTGGCTCCATCCGGGGTTGGCCAAATCCGATTCGAATGGCGTGCCAGCAATCGCGGTTTTTCCAAGCCCGCAAGCGAAGGGAATGCCGCCGCCAAGGCACGGAGGCGTGGGACAAGTGCAAGCATCGATGAATGCGTTGTTGACGCTGATTGGGTTTTTGCTGCCGTCAACGGCCACGTTGCCGTCCATCTGGCCCATCGGGAACGGCTCTACGTGTGCAATGAAGAAGTCGTTGAACTGCTTGCAGATGTAGTCGTGCCATTCGTACGTGAAAAACTGGAAGTCGAACGAAGCACTCTGGGCGTTTGTCGGAACGTTCACTTCGATCTGCACGCCCGTCGCATCATGCGGAAGGCCCGTCGTTACGCCGGGACAAGCGGCGCTCGCCTTGGGAAAACCAAACGGCGCGTTGCTCGTGTAGCCCTTGTCGAACGTGCGATACACCGACTCGGCACTCGATTTGTCACGCGCCGTGCCCGACGAAAGCATCAACATGTTGGCGCCTTCGCGCGCTTTGTTGTTCGTGCCAAACTTCGGCATGATGCCGTGGCCAAGGTGAAAATTCGCTAGTTTTGCCGCATCGGAGGGGATGGGGCTGCCGTCGGCAAGAACCCACTTGGCGGACTTGACAAACGCGCACATCCCGATCGCTTTGGTTGCGTCGAGAGGTTCTTCGCTGTTGAGCATCAGGCCCATGTCACAAGGCGTCGGCGCTTCGTCGATTTGACCATCGCAGTCCTCGTCGGCCGGCTCGTACGACACCATGCCCGCGTCTGCATCGCCCCCGTCGGCCACGCCTCCGTCGGGCATCACTGGCGTTGGAACTTCAACGGCGCTCGGATTGACGTACTTGTAGCAATCGTTGCAGTCGCCTTCGTTTTCCGTGAAGCCGTCGCCATCGTTGTCTTTGTCGGGAAGGCCCGGGTTGCACGCCGTGCTGCCGCCCGCGCCGCCTGAGCCCACGGGAAAGACGATGTCACCGCCCGAGCCTCCGGTGCCGCCCATTCCGCTGGAGGTCGACATCCCCCCAGTCCCGTTGTTGCCCGTGCCGCCCGTTCCAGGACCACCGGGGACGGGTTTGGCCGAACAGGCAACGAGAATGGCGGACAAACCAACAAGCAAAGCCCATGTAGAAGAATCCAACTGCTTCATGCAAAGACCTCTCGATGACCAAAGAAACGTTGCGGGGTCGAGCCCCACGCTCGGTGGCGACAAACCTGCCGACTTTCGATGACAACGCCATCGAAGTGTTCTTGTTATGAACCGTTTGGACGGGACCGATGGCACGTATGACCAAGAACTGACCAGGCGTGTTTCACCGATCGAGCGACTTCAAGACACTCGATCGTAGCTGACAGAGGATGAAACTGTCACGGGCTCGACGGACATCGTGCCCGATGCTTTGGGGGGAACCTACGCGTGGTCGCCGGCGCCAGAAGCGGACTTTTTGCCCTTCTTCTTGCCGGGCGGATCAGAACAAGCGGCCTGGCGACAATTCCCGATCTCCTCGAGCGGGCGTATGGGCGCCGTCCGGCCATTGCCGGGGCCGGTC
>JBGAOI010001035.1:0-2845 GCA_044221885.1 Polyangium sp. (in: bacteria) | reverse complement strand
GGCGATGTCCTTTTTGGCCCTTGGGCCAAAAAGGAGTAGTGAAGCCGCCGGCGAAGCCCCCCCATCGTGACTGGCTCGTCGCGTAGCGCGCCTGTTGGCGCGCGGAGCGACCCCTCAATCCACCGCGTGCGCTTTCAATCCCGCTTGCCCCCAATCCACCGCGTGCGCTTTCAATCCCGCTTTGCCCCCCAATCCAACGGACTTGCCCGCATTTCCCCTGCTTCCAACCTCACCACAAATCGCTTGACGCCCAGCCGCATCTGCGCTTTCTTGCGCGCCGGGTTCGTAACTCGAACCCCTAAAAGCCCACGAGGACGACGATGACTTCCGCAGAAAGCGCAATCTGGAAAAACTTTGCTCGAGCCCCCGGCACACCGGAAGGTTTTACACTTCGAACCACGGTCCCCGGCAATCCCGACGGCGTGGAAGTGATGCTCGAACGCTGGGAAGCGGGCACCGAAGAACCTCCGCATTCGCATCCCGGCGACGATATGACGGTGGTCGTCGAAGGAAAAATGGTCATTCAGTTTTACACGAAGGGCGAAAGCGGCCTCGTGCGTGATGGCGAACCCGTCATTTTACGCCAAGGTGACACGGGGTACGTCGCAGCAAACCGCATTCACGACGCCAAGTACATCGAGCCCTGCAAGCTCGTGTACGTGCACGACAAGGCGTTTGGATTCAAAGCAGAAGGCTGATCGCTCCTAGCTCGTCCCGAAAAAGTAGCTGGCACCTCGTTGATGGTCGGTGCCTCCAAAATGAACGTTTCAGACGCGAGCTGAGCACCTTGCTTGGCGCAACAAAGTTCTGATACGCTCGCCAGATGCTTGGAAAACGCTTGCCTCCCCTGGCCATTTCCCTTGCCCTCGTGCTTGTTGCCGGTTGCGGCGATGAAAGCAAAACCCAGCCGCCAGGGCCCAAAGAACCCGTCGCGGTCGCGTGCGACGTACATGCTACGACGGGTTCCGCAAAGTTTGTCCAACGTTCGGACGCGTGGGGTTTGTCCACGGCCAAGGTTACCGGCAATCGCTTGTCGAGCGCCGACATCAATGGCGACGGTTTTCCCGACCTGATGGTGCATGCGATTGGCTCGAACAACCGCGAAGTGATTGGTCAATCCCCACGTCTCGTGTACGTTTTGATGAACGAACCGTCTCCAAACGGCGGACGCACGTTCGTCGATCGCACAACGGAAAGCGGTTATGCCAAAGCCCCCGATTCGACGACGGAATACAGGTCGGCCCAATCCGCCATTTTTGGCGACGTCGACAATGACGGCGATCTCGATGCCTTGAGTATCGTGTACACCGCGTACGACAAAGTCGCTACGCCTCCAACCGCTGCAGATCTCGACCGGACGACCCTCATGCTGAACGACGGCACGGGGCATTTCACCGCTGCACCCAAATCCGCGATAAGCCCAACCAATGCCAAACCAACCACGGGCGCAACGTTCGTCGATATCGATCGCAATGGCTTGATCGACGTTTTTCTCGGCTTTTTCTATACGGTCAACGTGAGCCCTCAATCGCTGATGCTTGGCAATGGTGATGGCACGTTTACCGACATCTCGCAAAGCTCGGGCGTGGTCGCCCAAGCCAATCGGCGCGCAGCGTATGGCGTTACGAGTTGCGATGTCAACAATGACGGCAATCCGGAATTGCTCGTCAGCGCTTATGGTCGAGGTCCAAACGTCCTTTACACGAGCGACATGCCGGGGCATTACACCGATGTTGGCGTCGCGTCGAAATATGCCTACGACGACAACCAGACGTACACCGACAATCAGATGTTTGCCTGCTATTGCACGCTCCATGCAATGGAACCCAATTGCGCAGGTGTTGCCGCCCCATTGATTGTTTGTCCCAAACCCGCCGCCGATGCCAATTGGAATCCTACAGGAGACATCTTGCCCCCGCGGCTTGGAGGAAATACGTTTTCCACAGCGTGTTCGGACATCACGGGCGATGGGAAACTCGACTTGTACAACGCAGAAATTGCGCATTGGTGGGCCGGACAAAGCTCGGACCGATCCGAAATGCTGAAAAATGTGTCCGACGGAACGAGCATCGCTTTTGAGAGGCCCGGACAAACAGCCACGGGTCTTGTGTGGGAACATCCCACGACCGATTGGAATGAAGGTGGGATTTTTGCAGCAACGGCCGATTACGATCACGATGGCCGCGAAGACATTTTGGTTGGAGCGACGGATTACCCCGACCAATACAGCTTGTATTTTCATCAAAAAGAAGATGGCACGTTTCAAGAAATCGGCGAAGCTCAAGGTCTTCACCATCCGTGCACGAGCGGCATTACGGTGGCCGATTTCGATCGCGACGGCGATCTCGATGTTGTCGTAGGCAGCGGAACCGCCCGCGATTGCGGTAAAATTTGGTCCTCGAACGAAGTGCATTTCTACGAAAACGATGCGAACCAATACGGTCATTGGATCGGCGTCAAACTCGTAGGAGACGGCATATCGACGAATCGCACGGGGATTGGCGCGCGCGTGACCATCGACGCCAATGGCACGAAAATTGTTCGAGAGCTCGGTGGCGGTTATGGCCACATGGGCATGCAGAATGATACGCTCGTGTTTTTTGGGCTTGGCGAATGCGCCATTGTGCACGCCGTGGAGGTGACGTGGCCCAATGGAACACGCACAGTCGAGCGATTCGAAAACGTCGTCGCGGATCGATTCATCGAATTACGTCAAGGAGATCCGAAGGTATACGACGCGAAAATCGACAAGGCGCCGTGATGACGAAGCGGGCACCAGCGTGGTGAATTGCGCGCGCGTCGGACTTGCGAGCGAGTCCGGGGAATTGCGGACATCCGGGCCCTC
>JBGAOI010001034.1:0-2845 GCA_044221885.1 Polyangium sp. (in: bacteria) | reverse complement strand
AGATCGAAGCGCGGCGTGTCGATGGGCGCCCCCTCAATGCGCACATCTGCCAGGTGTCGCGGGCGGTTCCGTAAGAAGCGGTCTTCGATCGCGACGGCCGCATAACTCACGGAAGGCGCGGTCAAATCCACGTCGATTCGATTGCCCGGTGCAACTTCGAAACCGCTCGCATCGAACGGCGTCCGCACGTACAAACCATCCACGGCAATGATCTTTGCCGCAAGGTTACCGAAGTTCGGGGCAAACACGCGCCCGTTGGCTACGTTCGCGATTCGCAGCCGAATCCGTTCACCGGGGCGAAGCACCAGCGTTTCGTTCTCCCGACCGTTGATGGTCACTCGGTTGCCCCAACGACCGTCGTGCGCGAGGTCGTGACGAGTATTGAATTTGGGGACGAGTTGTCCATCGTCACCGATGAGCCAATCGTCGATGACCCAAACAATGTCCCGGCCATACGCAGGTGGCGCAGGATCCTCGACGATGAGCACGCCAAAAAGACCGCGTTCCACTTGCTCGCTGCTGCGAATGTGCGGGTGAAACCAGAACGTTCCCGCGTCCTTCGGAGTGAATTCGTACACGAACGATTCGCCCGGTTTGATCGCCGGGCGGCTTTGCGTCGGGACGCCGTCCATATCATTGGGCACACGCACGCCATGCCAATGAATGGTCGAAGGTAAAGGCAACCGATTGGTAAACTTGACACGCACCGTCTCTCCGAGACGAACACGCAGTTCGGGGCCTGGCACCTGACCATTGTAGGCCCACACGCGAAGGGGTTTGCCGTCAATGAGCGGAATCTCGGCCTCCGCGGCGGTGATGTCGAAACTGCGGATGACGCCCGTAGGGTTTGCAATCGCTGGGTAAGCTCCGACAAACTCTTCGAGCAGCCGGTCTTCGACGGGCCGGGCAGACTCGTGCTTCGTACAGGAGGACAGAAGGCCGAGCAGAAAGCAGACCGCTACGAGAATGAATCTCTTTTTCTTCTTCTTCATGCGATGAAGGCTTTCTCCCATGATGAGCCGGTCCCCTAACCCCCCTAACCCCCGCAAGCACCTTGTCCGCAGCTACCGTCCGCTCCGTGCTTGTGCTTCGCGGTCGGCGTTGCCGCAGGCGAAGGCGCAGGTTTGGCAGGTTCGACCGGCGTCGCGGTTGCGACGGGCAAAGGTGCAGGTATAGCAGTTTCCGTGGCAGTGGGCGCCTTGGGAGCCGCGGCAAGACGTGTGGGGACCGCAGTCGCAGGCGCAACCGCGATCGTCGGGGCTGCCGCGGTCGCAATGCCTCCAACGGTCTCGGCTGTGCCCGTCGGGGGTGGTGCAGGCGCAATCGGAGGAGCTTTCGCCACGTTCGGCGCGCTTGCGGCAGGAATCTCCGCCACGGGAGTGATCTCGGGAGCGCCTGTGGGTGCCGGGGAATTGTTACAACCGACTGCGATGGCCCCGGTGCTGAGAACTGCAAGGACCTCGTAGATGCTCTTAGCGTTCATTAACAGCCTCTTTGTTGGTTTGAAGGTTCAGCCGAATTTCGCGTCCGGATCGATTCCATCCGCTTTCATCAGCGTTTCGTCCGCACGATCCGCAACTGTCCCCTTGGGGTGCTGGTACCAACCTTTGGGATCCGCTGACTCGGGGTTGTCCCGGACCTTCAAGATCGTAAACATGCCACCCATGTCCACCGAGGCGAATGGCCCTGGCCCTCCCATCATCGGAATCGAATTCTTCGGCGCGGGCATGCCCATTTCGGCCATATCGCCCATTCCGGTTTGTCCCATTGTCATGTATCCGGGCACCAGGCTTTGGACCCTACTGTCGATTTTGCCCGCATTGGCGCCAACGACGACCCCCATTCCGTGCCCCATTTGGTTCATCACGTGATGCGTCATGTGGCAATGCATTGCCCAATCGCCAGGCTCCTCGGCGACAAACTCAATCACCCGCGTACTTCCCACCGGAACGAGCACCGTCGTGTCCGGATGACGAGCCGATACCGGAATCTCGCCACCATCGGTCGCCGTGATGTCGAACGTCAAACCGTGAAAATGAATCGGGTGGTGATCCATCGCCGATAGATTACCAAAACGAATACGCACGCGCTTGCCTCGGCCAACCAACAGAGGTTCGGTTCCCGGAAATGCCTTCGAATTGAACGTCAGCACGTTGAAGTCGGCCATTGCATTCGGGTCGGGACGGCGTGCACCCGGGTTGATTTTCCACTCGTGCGTCATGAGCACGAAATCGCGATCGACTGGCGGTCCTTTGGGTCGCTTTGGATGAACGACGATCATACCCATCATTCCGAGCGCCATTTGGGTCATCTCGTCGAAATGCGGGTGATACATGAACGTACCCGGAAAGCTGAACGTGAATTCGTAGAGAAATGTTTCTCCGGGTTTGATGGGAGGTTGATTGAGTCCCGAAACGCCATCCATTCCATTGGGCAGAATGACTCCATGCCAATGCATCGTCGTGGGCTCGGGGAGCTTGTTCGTTATGTAAAACCGTACGCGATCGCCTTCGACGACTTCGATCGTAGGACCAGGCGTTCGACCATTGTAGCCCCAGCAATCGGCTTCGAGCCCCGGGGCGAATGTGTTTTTCACGGGCATCGCGACGAGGTGTCCGACTTTAATTCCATTTTTCTCGACGAGCGGCAGCGTCGTACCGTTTGGCGTCGTAACGGCAACTTGGCCACCGGGAAAAACAGCACTTTTCAACGAAACGCGGGGCGGCGCAGTTCCAGGTCGAGCTTGCTGGCCGAGCGTTTTGGCCGCGAGCAATGCTCCGCTGGCGGTCACTCCGAATTGTACGAACTTACGGCGATCCATAACGATTACCTTTCTTGAAATCAA
>JBGAOI010001033.1:0-2853 GCA_044221885.1 Polyangium sp. (in: bacteria) | reverse complement strand
AGCGGGACGACGTTTTTGTTCGTCTCGTCGTAGGCGAAATTGGTGGATTGTAGAAAGTTCGCGCCCATGATAAACGTCGGCGAGGTACACGATCGCGAAACATCGGAGCTGCGGGTCGGATATGCATCATAGGGCACTCGTTCGCTTTTCATGCACACCTGGGATGCGTTTTGCTGATACCAACGATTCGATGAAGCACGAGGGATTCATGCGGCTAGGCTTCATGGTATGGTTTTGCTTGACAGTGGTGCTTGGTTGTACGCCTTCGTCCGCGTCAGCGCAGATCAAGCCGCGCGCGAGAGACTTGGGAGTACCGTTTGTCGGCAAACCTGGCCCATTCAACGCGGTGACCGATGTCCCTGGCGTGGAAGTCGGCTATAGCACGTTGATCGCTGGCAGCGGGAAGCTCGATGTCGGAAAGGGTCCCATACGGACAGGTGTGACAGCCATTTTGCCGCGCGGAAAAACATCCCTGCGGGATCCTGTATTTGCGGGATGGTTTTCCCAAAATGGCAACGGCGAAATGACGGGAACAACATGGATTGATGAATCAGGTTTTCTCGAAGGCCCCGTCATGATCACCAACACACATAGCGTGGGCATCGTACGGGATTCCGTGATTGCTTGGCGTGTCGATCGGGGGGCCGCGGATCCAACGGGATTTTGGTGGTCATTACCCGTCGTTGCTGAAACGTGGGACGGATATTTGAACGATATCAACGGCTTCCACGTCCGGCGCGAGCATACGTACCAGGCACTCGATCAAACGCGATCCAACGCCATTGCCGAAGGTAACGTGGGTGGCGGAACGGGCATGGTCTGTTACGAATTCAAAGGCGGTACAGGAACGGCTTCACGAAAGCTCGATGTATCGCAAGGTGGATTCACGGTTGGCGTACTCGTACAATGCAATTGTGGTCGGCGGGATCAACTCGTGGTCGCCGGAGTGCCCGTGGGGCGTGAAATTACCGAGCGTACTGCGCGCGGAGATACCGGGTCGATCATTGTCGTTGTTGCCACGGACGCTCCGCTTTTGCCGCATCAAATGAAACGTTTGGCGCGACGAGCGACCATGGGCGTTGCGCGCACAGGAAGCGTAGCCGGGCATGCTTCTGGCGATATCTTTATTGCCTTTTCCACAGGAAACCCAGGAGCAGCTAGACCCACGGGCACCATCGAACTGAAAATGATTCCGAACGATGTCATGGATCCGCTCTTCGAAGCGACCGTACAAGCCACGGAAGAAGCGATCATCAATGCCATGGTCGCCGCAGAAACAATGACGGGCGTCAACGACCGCTCGGTCATGGCCTTGCCCCACGATCGACTCCAACAGGTGCTCGAGAAATACAATCGATTGAACAAATAATTCGTGCCTCTCCCCCCAACATCTTCGGCACTACATTTTCCTCGACGCAAAGACGTCGCCCACAACCCTGCCCTCGCACTTTCGTCGACACCACAGACCGAAGCAAGATTTCGGCGAGCCATTTTCTTCACATCGGCACACGTCGCGCAACCGTTGGGACGCCTTCTGATCCGCAGCAAGCCGTGGTCCGGAAAGTCGGTCGAGCTTCTCGAAAAAATTTTTCGCACTCCTCTGAATTTCCTCCGCGGGTTCTGCACCAGAGCGCACGTCGATTCCGATTGTCAGGGACACGCTTCGCCGCGAAGCACTTGATCCGCCGAGGTTTCGGTGCTCGGGGAAACGCTGCGAAAAACGTGTTCTCGGCAAAACGCCGACGAGCATGACCATGCGTCTTCCATTGAAGACGGGAGGTGTTCCATGGAAATTCCCACAACAAAAACGCCCGTAGCCAAGTGTCTTACCTTGGCTACGTATTCGTGCCAGATGATGAGCCAATTCTCGAGCCCCACGGATCTCGCGGAATTTGCGACCAAGTTGTCGTTGGCTCGCGACAAACTCGAACAAGCCGAAGAAAACTACCAAGCTGCGGAAACCAATATGTTGCCCGCGCGTGTCGGCGTGATGTTTGCCAATTACGCGGCCGATGAAGGCGTCAAGCAGGCTCACCGTTTCGCCGAATTGGCCGATGGCGAAGCACGAGGTCCTTATGTGACGCATTTGTTTCCCGACGGGACGAATGCCATCGTCAAGTTATTGGGTTCGACGCAAATCAAAGAAATGCGCGCACTCGAGGGGCGTTATGCAGGATTGATTTCTCGTTGGAATGATGCACAAAATGAAAAAGACAAGATTTCGCTATTGCGCGAGCGTTATGAATTGGCACTCACGGCCCGAGCCAATGCATTACAAGCTTTGAGCGATACACGTTCCGCACGTGATTTGGCGAAAGAAGACTTTTTGGATATGTACGCAGAAATCGCCAATCGAGTACGGGCCCTGTTTCCGCGCAATCGAACAAAGCAAGATCTGTTTTTTGATGTGGTGACCGAACGCGGACACGTCGAAACGGAAAGCGAAAAAGAAGTCGCCTGAGCCCTCCTGTCCCAAGCAATCCGGACGTTTCTGCTCGACGGAATCGCTCCGACGCCAAGAAATCCATTTCGATACCCACCAACGACGTCAATGAAAATCAACGTTGACGGGCGCGTCGATTCCTTCTACATACGAGACCCCATTACATGGGAATGAATGGTGGAAGGACACAATCATGCGGCAATCGAAGATCTTGGGCTTTTCTTTAGCCATTACATCAGCGGTATCTTTCTCCGCTAGCGGTGACGATGGTAGCGTCACCATCTCGACGAGTTCGGGGGCATCAAACAATTCGACAAGTACTTCTTCGAGCGGCTCGGGTTCGAGCGGCACAGCGGGCTCTGGCCAAGGAGGCATGGGTCAAGGCGGATCGGAACAAGGCGGCGCTGGAG
>JBGAOI010001032.1:239-2853 GCA_044221885.1 Polyangium sp. (in: bacteria) | reverse complement strand
GGCAACGTTACGGACTTCCCAACGGCAAGAACCCGCGAGGGCCGAATTCGTTTTTTTTGCAGTTCACGGCGACAACATTCATGTTTTTGCCGAAAGCTGTCAAGTCGGCGACGCAGCTCATTAAAAAGATCGCGCAGGCGGCAAGGAAAAATGCGGTGTTGATCATCGCGCGTCCGGATTTCCTTCCCAAACCCATTGTCGAGAACTTGGTGAAGCGGTACGGGGACGAGGTGGCATAAGCGCTAACGTCACGTTTGAGCTGACGTTCCGCTCGTTTCCTTTGGCAGGTTTGGCCGCGGAAACCATAACGACAACGCCCTTGGACCGCGTTGTGCTCGAAACGTGCGTTGTGAGCGGCTTCAACCCGAAGCGTTTGTGCGGAACGACAAACGCTTCCGTGCATGTGCAGTCAATCCGAATTGGGAGTCGATCGACCCCGCACCTTCACGGCGTCGCGGGCTTTACCTCTTCGGGTTCGTCCGAACGTAACGATTTTCGCCACGGAATTGTAAACAGTGCGACTTTTTCCCGATCGTTCAGCACCGTCAGGATGGTACCCAATTGCACTTCGCGCGCTTGAGCATGTCCAATCTACTCGTTGGTGTGCTGATGCAACGGCGGTCGACGGATCCATGTTTGAGTCGGATGCACTTATGTGGTTTTACTCGCAGCACATGGCTGGCACGGTTGCTGCACCATAATCGCGCGTCGACCTTGAATGGACGTGGTCTCTGGCCTGGCAACCATCGCTCGTATTTGCGGTAGTCAGGGATGCGTTGGTTCTGGTCTCAACCCAAACACAACGAGAAGAGTCATGAGAAAAGTGCATTTGTCATTCATACTAGGCGCGTGGTTTCTGCCTGCGTTTATCGTGGGGTGCGGCGGCAATCCGAACGACGAACAGATTGGCACGGAAAACGATAACCTTGTGCCGTTGGAGGCAAGTTGCGGCGAATTCGTCGAAGATAGTTACATTGTGCATTACGCCGAATTGCGCGAAAGCGACCTGGATAATGCCGACCAATACCCCGACACAGTCGATTGGACCGAATTGGATCTGACCGAAGAGGAAGAAGCCGTTGATGATCCGGAAACTCTTCCGCTTACACCTGAAATGAAGTTCATCTTGGAGCAAGGTGGTGTGATTGAGAATGTGCTCATGCCGCAGATTCCGGCCTTTTCGGCCATCATTCCTCCGGAAACGTTGCAGCAACTGCGGCGAAACCCAGCCATTGCGTTCATTGAACGAGATTGTATTGCGAAAACCGCGGCAGTACAATCCGACGCTCCTTGGGGGCTGGATCGTATCGATGAGAGGGAGCGTCCAACGGATGGATCGTACCACTACGTGCGGGATGGACGTGACGTGGACGCCTACGTTATCGATTCCGGAGTATTGAAAACGCACGAAGAATTCGATGGACGTGTTCGGTATCTCCATTCATATCATGGGGAGGCCGGCGGGTTTTTCGAGGACGGGTACGGGCCTCATGGCACGCATGTTGCCGGAATATTGGCTGGGCAGACATCTGGTGTCGCCAAACGAGCGCGAATTCAGTCAATTCGCGTGTTTGGAAGTGACGGCTCTGCACCCGTCAGTCGGATTGCTGCAGGCGTTCGTCGAGCAATCAAGCATCATGAGCGCGTGAAACGACCAGCTGTTGCGAACATGAGCCTTGGGGTCAAAGGCGGCAGCCGTAGCTTGGATACTGTGGTTCTTCGAGCAATCGATGCAGGAATCTCCGTCGTCGTGAGCGCTGGCAATGACCGCAAAGATGCATGCAATCAATCGCCAGCGCGGGTAGAAAGCGCCATCACCGTTGCTGCCACCAATTCGGAAGACGGTGCGGCGGACTTTTCCAATTGGGGCGACTGCGTGGACATCTATGCACCGGGTGTGCAGATTCGCTCCGCGTGGAATACATCGAATGCTGATTTCCGAAGCATATCCGGTACATCCATGGCCGCTCCGCACGTTGCTGGCGTTGTTGCGAATTACCTTCAAACCCACCGTCGTTCCAAACCCAAAGGCACCGCCAAGGCCATTCTCGACAAAGCCACCAGGGGTGTTGTCACTGGCGGCCACGAAAACAACCAGACCCCGTTCCTCTACGCTGGAGCGGGAATTGTTGCGGCGGATGCGGATCACCTGTCTTCCGGTGGCCTTCTCGTTAGTGAATACATTGAATGCGGGATTGATCCCTATCTGGTGTTTACTGACCTATCATTTACCGCAGATGCTGTGCCATCTGGGTACGATGTGGTGATTTCATCCACGCCTGATGGTGTTGGCAAGATCATCGTGGATGACGCCTTGATGTTGGAATGCAGCGAAGTGACCTCGACCGGCGAGATTTGGCCGGGAACGACAAAATCGTTCATGCAACGGTTTGACAATGCATGCACCGCTCCGTCAGACCTGGCACCCATCAACATCACAAGCATGCTGAGTCCACACCGCAACGTTGCTTGCCGCTTAGGATTGGGCGACGTGTGTGGTCAATGCGTTGGCAACTCAAACCTGTTTCTCGCGTACGTGCCAAAACCATGAATCAGCAGTCGAGCCGCGCAATTGATCCTTCGGACGTCAAGTTTGTCGCGACACCGGCGTCAA
>JBGAOI010001032.1:0-229 GCA_044221885.1 Polyangium sp. (in: bacteria) | reverse complement strand
CGACACGCCCGCTGATCTCGACTTCATTTTAGTCGTCCGGCGCACCCCGCGTAACGCCACTCCAGCTCAATCCGTTGTGATGACCCACGTTGTCATCGCACGAGCGCGCTGGTTCCACGTTCGCCAGGAATGGCGGAGGTTCGGGTTGGCAGATTTCACTACAACGGTGATGACCAAGTCGAGTTTCGCCAAACGATCCCAATGCCGACGCTCGACTACGGTTGGGAAG
>JBGAOI010001031.1:0-2853 GCA_044221885.1 Polyangium sp. (in: bacteria) | reverse complement strand
AATACACGCACCAGTAAATCGACTCTCTTCCGCCGCAAAACAAAGATGCAGTTTCTCTTGGTATTTCTTGAGGATGCTCGCAACAAGTTTATCACCCTCCACCGCAAGAAACTCGGCAATGTCAATCGAATGATCGGGCGATTCGATGAGTTGCTTTACCCAACGGCTCACGTCCACGTCGGGAGGCAGACTCATCCGATGCAATCCGTACACGCTCCACGCCAAATAGGTTTTTCCCGAATTGTTCGGCCCCGCCAAGACGATAATGTCCTTGGACAAATCGACTTCCGCTTCGCGAAGAGGACCAAGGTTTTGAACTCGAAACAGCATGCGTGGATCCGGTCTTGCGGGCAAAATGTCTGCCGCGAGGCGCACCTTACCCAAACGACTGCGCCCGGGCAAGTTTTTTTCGTGCGCGAGGTCTCGACGCAGACATCTTTGCCAACCTCGACCGTCGGCATCTGCCTGCGCGATTCGCGAGTCACTGGCATGTGTGGCGGCATCCCGGTGATGAAGTGGCGATCCTCTGGTTACAGACGCAGCTTCATCCCTTCATGGCTCGCGACAAACCCCAATCGCTCGTAAAAACGATGCGCATCGGCGCGCTTTTTGTCCGTCGTGAGTTGGATCAACACACAATGGCGTTCTTTGGCTCGTTCGATGCACCATTGAAAGAAATATTCGCCCAATCCTTGACCACGAAATGCTTCGTCGACGCGAACCGCTTCCACTTGTGCTCGCCATCCTCCTCCAAGCGTCAAGCCTGGAATGAACGTAAGCTGAAGTGTACCAATGACGCGTTCGTCGTAGTCCATGACGGCCAGGTATTGGTTTGGATCGACCGCAATGGCCTCGAACGCTTCGTAATAGCCGCTAGGCAATGGATCCTGCCACACTTCGCGCGTTTTTCCGAGAGGATCGTTAAAGAGCAAGTGCACAATGGTGGGCACGTCTTCACGTCGTGCACGGCGAATGCTGAGTTTTTCTTGGATGATGGGGGGCATGACTCGTTCCAAATGGGCGAACCTGGTGTATCACGTTTGGGATGGGAAAGGAAGTGCGTCGAGCCTGAATTCTTTCGTATCAGACTTCAGTTTGACGAATATAACCTGCCTGGCAGACGCCCTCTATGTCTTGCGTCGGCCTGAGCCCGCTATACTCGAACCTCACGCCCGGAGCAACGTTTTCGTCTTCTTCCCGGGCGTTTTCTCCTGCTTCAGCTTAACGCGCTTGTGCACGGACTTGGCATTCTTGCGTCGATCGAAAATGACAAGAATCCCCGTGCCGAGCTTGAGTTTGTCGAGAGAAGCATCGATTTGTTTCAAGCCCCCTTTGAGCGGGTCCTTTTGCTTTTCGCGCCAAACCTCGAGTTCGATGGCTTCGCGCTGGATGACGCGTTTTCCCTCGGGATCTTTGTAGGGAAACCGCACGAGCAGGTCGACGCGCCCTCGACCGACACCGTATTCGCGATCGATAAACCCGCTGCCATTGACGACGCGTTGCAAATGGCCATGAAAACCAGTTGCGCGGCATCTTCGTTGTACAGCATTCGATTCGACATGATATCACCATGTTCGGACCAAAATGCAATGAATTCGTCGATCAACTTTTTTATATCGAGGCGCCCGTCGTGTTGAAAAACCGCTTCATGCGCGCGACAACGGCACACGTTGTGAGAAGATGCAATGTTCTTTTCCCCGCTCGCGCCTTGCGGTACACTCCACCCCGTGGTCGACGCGCTCGAAGCCGTACTCCTGGGATTGCTCGCGATTTCTGCGAGTGCCGTCCTTTGGCGCGCCGTGCGTGAAGACAAACGTTTGCGTCGCCTCGCTTTTGCCGTGCCCGTTGCCGGAGCCTGTGCCGGCTTTGCATTTCGTTCGTCCGCGCCAACGGCGTCCGTCGATCCCGCGCGTCCACAACGTATTGCGGGAGAATGGGTGTCTTCCGCGGCATGTCGAAGTTGCCATCCGGCCGAACATGCCAGTTGGCATCGATCGTATCACCGCAGCATGACGCAAGCGGCAACGCCCGACCATATCGTTGCGCCGATGGATGGGCGCCCATTGCTCTTGGATGGCCACACGTATCGATTTCAACGTCGCGGCGAAGAGGTATGGGCAACGCTGACCGATCCCGATATTGTCACAGATGCCGCCATGCGCGGGCAAAATGCTGAATCAGCGCCCGATGTCGAAAGGCGCGTCGTATTGACCACGGGATCGCACCATGAGCAAGGGTATTGGGTCAGTGGTCGCCGCCCAGGCGATTTACGATTGTTTCCCTTTATTTGGCTCATTCGCGAACAACGCTGGATTCCACGCCGTGATGCATTCCTCCAGCCACCCGATGCCCTTCCCAATCCGATGCGCTGGAATTCCAATTGCATTGCTTGTCACGCCGTTGGCGGTAAACCCGGCCATGACCTCGAACGCGATATTTTCGTGACCCGCGTCGTCGATTTAGGTATTGCGTGCGAAGCTTGTCATGGCCCCGGCGAAGAACACGTCCGCAAACACCGCGACCCCATTACGCGATATGTGGAACGAACGAATGGCAAACATGACCCGACCATTGTCAATCCATCCCAATTGACCCCCGAATTATCGGCGGCGGTGTGTGGGCAATGCCATGCGTATGCGTATCCGAAAGACGAAGATGAATGGTGGTCGCAAGGGTATTCATTAAGCTTTCGCGCCGGCCAACCGCTCGAACGTTCCCGCACGCTTGTGACCCTGGACAAACTCGAAACGGGTGGAGAACCCGGCGTTCAAGCCGTAGACGAAAGTCTCTTTTGGGCCGATGGAGCCATTCGCGTCGGCGGACGTGAATACAATGCGCTCGTCGAGTCACCGT
>JBGAOI010001030.1:0-2854 GCA_044221885.1 Polyangium sp. (in: bacteria) | reverse complement strand
GAAAGCTCGGGATAACTTTTTCCGCAACAAGAACGCGCCTGGCTGAACGTTCGCGGTGACTGCCCCTCGACCTCCACCACCATTTCGCCTTTGCCTTCACGCAATGTCAATTCGACACTTTCCGCAATACGCGGACGATCATCCGCGCGAATCGCAATTCGATCCGCAACGAGCGAAATATCGTGCCACAATTTCTTGTCCAAACGAGGCGGCGATTCGAGTTTTTCCTGCTTCCCATCCACCACGACCCGGGTAAACCCTCGCGATGTGAGATCATCAAAAACGTCCTTGTGTTCACCTTTTCGATGCACCACAACCGGCGCCAAAAGCGTCGCCCGCGTTCCCGCAGGAAGCTCGAGCAATGTCTCCACGATTTCATCCACGGATTGCGACGCAACGGGTTTGCCGCACGTCGTACAATGCTGCTCGCCCGCTCGCGCATACAATACGCGCAAATAATCGTATACCTCCGTAATCGTTCCTACCGTCGATCGCGGGTTCGTCGAGGCACTCTTCTGTTCAATCGCGATCGTCGGCGATAACCCTGAAACATGCTCGACCGCCGGTCGATCCAATTGCCCGAGAAATTGCCGCGCATACGCCGAAAGCGTCTCTACATACCGCCGTTGCCCCTCGGCATACAACGTATCAAACGCCAAACTCGACTTACCCGAACCGCTCGGCCCCGTAAAAACCACAAGCTTCCGCTTGGGTATCTCCAAATGATCGATTCGCAAGTTGTGCTCACGAGCCCCCTTCACAACAATGAAATCAGGCTCACGTGCGGCGGCAATCTCAGCTTGAACTCTTCGCATGGCGGGTTTTCCCTGAACGAACTGAACGCCTGAACTCCTAACACGCGCTACCGCCCACTTTCAAGTAAGAAAATGTCCCTGACGAACTTTTTTGGCCCCGGACAATCGTGACCGTTCTCACGCTATTGCTGCGTCGTGTATGCCAAGTTCCAGATCCCTTGGTAGAATGGCGACCGTGCCAGTCGTGTACGCGCTCTGGATTCTGGATGCGATCATTGTCGGGTATGTCACGGTGTTTTTCGTGCTGAACATGATGTTCGTCGTGACCAGTTATCGCCGAATTCGTCGTGAATTGTTGACGGAAATCGTTCGTCCCGCGTTGTCTTCCGAGCACGACGTCTTTTTGCCCCTCGTTTCTTTGCTCGTACCTGCTTACAACGAAGAAGTCACCATTGTCGAAAGCTTGCATTCGCAATTGCGTCTCCGGTATCCCGCCTATGAAATCGTCATCTGCAATGACGGCTCGAAAGATCACACCGTCGACATACTTCTTAGCGCGTTTCCGTTTGTCCCGGTGATTGGCGATGCGACGGGGACCATACCGACAGCCCAAATTCGCGGCATGTGGGAATGTCGTAGTCAATTGCCTCCATCCGTTCAGCGCATGGTTTTGATCGACAAAGAAAATGGCGGAAAAGCCGATGCGCTCAATGCCGCAGCCAATGTCGCGGAAGGAATCTTCGTGACCAGTATGGACGCGGATAGTTTGCTCGTGCCTGATGCTTTGCTCCTCGCTGTCCGCAAAGTTCTCGAGAATCCTGCTGAGATCATAGCTGTGGGCGTCCAGGTCGGTCTCTCGAATGGTTCCGTCGTGAAAAACGGGAGTGTCGAAGAATTACGTTTACCCACGAACCTCATCGGTAAGTTGCAAATTGTGGAATACATGCGTTCGTTTGGGAAAGGCCGTACCGCTCTTTCCGAAAGCAACGCCGTATTGATCTTGTCGGGGGTTTTTGCCTTGATTCGCCGGACTGCGCTGTTCGAGGTCGGGGGATTTTTGACCCGTCACGTGCGATCGAAATTATGCCTCGAATATTGCTCGGAAGGTGCGCACACCGTTTGCGAAGACATGGAAATCGTCGTTCGACTTCACCGCTGGCTACTCGATAAGCGAATCCCAGGGCGTATCGTTTGTCTTCCGTTTGTTATTGCCTGGACCGAAGCTCCCGAAAATTATCGCGACCTGGGCAAACAACGCGCGCGTTGGTATCGCGGACTTTGGGAAGTCATCGTTTATCATCGCGCCATCCTTTTTCGTCCCCCCATCGAATGCCTCGGATATTTATTGCTGCTGGTGACCTCTCTGTTTGGCGCCTTGTCGCCCGCTGCTTTGTTTGCTTTCCTGGCGCTTGCAATGGCCATGAATTTCTGCTTGTCCACGCTTTCAATCTTGCTCTGCACTTTTTCCGCGTCGAACCTTCGAGGGCCGCACGAGTCCGCGGCAATCATTGCCTACCCGCGGGCAAAAGATTTGCTCACGCTCGTTCTCGTTGGCCTGGCCTCTAATCTCGGATATCGGCAATATTTGGTCTTTTGGCAATTGCGAGGTCTTTATGATTTCTTGAAGGGCAACAAAGGCTGGGACAAATTTGGACGAAAAGGATTCGCGCCCGTCGGCCCCGTTCCTCGAGGTGCCTCGTGAGTGTCATTATCTTCGTTCTGTATGTTGTTCTGGCCATCGTGACCTCTGCTTTGATTCCCGGAGCATTCGTCATTCTTCGGGAAATCATTCGCCGGCGACGGGCCAGACGTGCCCTCGACAAACTTGCTCGAGCCCGTACCGTGATTGCTCATTTGCGTGGAGAATCGACTGCGAATCTCGCGGTGACCCTGTCGCGCCAATTCGATCGCCCGACCATTGAAGCGGCTCTCGAAGAAGCCTTGAATGAAGAAGTGGCGTGTGCCGACGTTTGCGAACATCTTGGCCTCCGCGATACATGGGAAAAAAATTTGCGCCAGAGTCGATCCTGGAATGCGCGGGCCCACGCCGCTCGAATGCTGGGAAAACTTCGTTCGGGATTGGCAAGCAAAACCCTTCT
>JBGAOI010000102.1:0-16503 GCA_044221885.1 Polyangium sp. (in: bacteria) | reverse complement strand
GCCAGCCGGCGGTCAGCGAGCGTAGCCCACCATCGAGAACTCGGTTCTTCGCGAAGCGCGCTTGTTAGCGCGCGGAGCGAACGTCCAATTAACCGCGAGCGTTTTCAATTCGAATGCGTGCAATTCAACGGACCCGCATTCAATACGTTTTTCCGAAACGTGTTCCAGTACGTCGAGACAACCCGATGTAACACCGTCTCCTCGGGAACGTTTTCCGATGGTTTTACATGGCAACCTTGCAACCGCATTCGAGAGTCTTCGTTGACATTTGGTTTGGCTTGGCAAGCCCAGACGACCACCACTTCGTTATCGTTACGCCCGGACGCACCATTCTTGCGTCAATGCCACCCGCTCAACCACTCCCGCACCACACTCAACCGTAACGTTGCCCCCTGAAACCGGTGCTACCCCACATGCACTCGTTACTCGTCCCACTCGCCCCGACGCAACTGCCACAAGCAACTCCTTCTCATGCCACTTGCACCGCCGCAAAGCGACGGATTGAGACGACGGATCCGGAAACCACTTCGTCTCCTTCGCAGCTCGCCCATTGCGACCTCAAGCGCTTCATCGGAACAAACCCCTCCGAATCATGCAACGGCCTTTTCAACCCGTGGCGGCCAGTTGAGCCGTTGGTGTGCTGAACATTCTCAATCCTCCACCACCGCACCCACGTCGGCCTTCGGTACATCCTCCGCCTTCGGCAAGTGAATCGCAAAACGCGTTCCGCCCCCTTCGCGTCCTTCACACCGAATCGTCCCGCGATGCGCTTCGATGATGTCTCGTGTCACGGCCAATCCCAAACCCGTTCCGCGTTGCTTTGTCGTGAAAAACGGATCGAAAATCGAAGCCCGCAGTTCTTCCGGTACACCCGACCCCGCGTCCTCGATCGAAAGATTTATCCCACCATCACTCGCGGTGCGGAGGTTGATCACGAGCTCGCCACCTTTGGACATCGCCTCGCGGGCGTTGCGCACGAGGTTCAACAGCGCTTGACGGAACAAGGATTCGTCGACGAGCGCATCGGGCAAATCCGCATCGACGTTCACTTGATGCGTCACATTGCCGCGTTCGAGTTCTAGATGGACAAACGTGAGGAGTTCTTGCACCAAGTCTTCGAGCCGTTCGCGTTCCAAGTTCGGCTTGGGCCGACGCGCGATGCTCAGGTACTGCTCGGAAATTTTGGACAAACGCTCGACTTCGCCACGAATGGCGCCGACGAGTTGCGAAGCTTCTTTGTCGTCACGCATCGCGACTTCTTCTTCGAGAAGCTCCAAGTTCAAACCGATGGAGCTCAAAGGATTTCGAATCTCGTGCGTGACGTGCGCGGCCATCTTGCCAATGGCAGCGAGTCGCTCGGCGTTCACGAGTTCACTTCGAGCGCGAAGAATCGCAGCGACCATGCCTTCGAAGGTCGTGGCCAGCTCGCCAATTTCGTCGTTCGTCGCGACAATTTCTCGCGGCGTCAGGTCACCTCGCGCGACGACTTCGGCGCGTTCGGTCACACGCGTGAGCGGTGCGAGGACGCGGCGGGCGTAGATGGAAATCGCTATGCCGACAAACAATGTGAGCCCAAACAAAGCGAGCAGCAGTTGCATCGCGCGTGACTCACGACGCTTGGCCGCAGACGTGAGCGCATCCATGCGTTCTTCGACGCGGGCTCGAATGGCTCGCAGACGATGGGCGCCATCGGTCTCGCGTTTGATGACGTCGTCGCGTGCCTTTTCGGCGCCATCGTGATCACCCGTCGCGAGCGCTTGAAACAGCTTGCCGAAAAGCTCGGGGTCCGAGGTGAGAAACTTCTCGATCGCCGATGATTCACGAACGACTTCAGCGCGAAACGCCAGGATCGAGTCATCGCTGCTGTTGAACTCGCGCTCTGCGGTTTTGCGAATGTTTGCGAAGGTGAGGGGACGTGTGCGTCGTGCGGTTTCGATCCACTCGCGGACGTCGCCAGGGTTTTTCGCGGCCGTGATGTGGTTGAGCTGCAAGTTGAGCGAATTTTGATCCGCGAGCGCATCGTCGATCTGGCGCACGAGCGGGAAGTACGCGTTGCGCAGTAACGCCGCGTCTCGCCCGGCATCGCGCAACGCAAAGACGCTCCACGCGACGGTGATGGTCGACGCGACGAGGACGAGCACGTAACTCGCGAGCAACCTGCCCGCGACGGTTCGCCTGCGTTTCTTCGGCGTTGTCGACATCGTCGTTCAGCCCGTGATCGCTCGGGCCAAGAGCGACACGAGGTCTTCGGCTTGTTCTCCACGTGTTCGGAAACGATGGAGACTCGAGGCACACGCAGTCACGAGCAGCCCGCCACCACGCGCGTGATGCTCGGCGATTCGCGCGTCCGCGATGGCTGCGGATGTCGTAGGTCGCGTGACCGGCAAGAGGCCACCACCGCCGCTGCATTCGGAATCCTTTCCGCTTCGTAAGAATCGAGCGGGTGATTTTCCCAGGATTTTCTCGAGGATAATGCGCGGTTCGTCATGACGACCGAGGCCCCGGCCGAGTTGACATGGTGCATGCCAACGAACGGGTTTGGAGGCGAGGTCGGAGAGCGAGGCCAAACGATTGCGCGCGTCGTAAGCGAGATCGAGCAGCAGTTCGGCGGGTTTGGGGAGCGTCACGCCAAACTTTGGGTACTCGTGGATGACCGTGCGGGCGCAGCCGGGATCGACAACGATAAGGCGTGGAAACGATGCGGCTTCGGCGGCGAAGCGGGTGGCGGCCGCTTGAAAACCGTCGCGATCGCCGGCGTAGAGCGAGGACAAACCGCAGCAGCTTCGGATGGCGCGTACGGGTCCGCGGGCGAGTTTTGCGGCGACGTCGAGGGCATCTTTGGCGACGTTTTTTTCGAGGCGCGTGTAGCCACAACCGATGAGGACACCGGCGACAGGTTTGTCTCGGCTAGAGCCGGCTTCGATTTCATCGAGGGCTTTGGCGGATTCGGAGTCGCGCACCGAGGCCCTCGCGGCCGAGGCGACGGCTTCGGGGGGCGCAGCGCCATGGGCGAAGAAGTCGGCGCGGGCATCGACGAGGACCGAGCCTGGTTCATTGTGGTGATCGCACTTTTCGCGGCACGCGTAGCAACTGGTGCAGGCCCAGGCGGTGGAGGTGTGTTCGGCGTTGACGGGGATGTCTCCGCGGCCGGCGAAGTAGGTCATGCTCATCTTGCCCCAGGGCGTGAGCGTTTCGCTGGCTTCAGCGTTGGAGACGGGGCAAGCGGCGCGGCAGAGCTTGGGGCAGTAGACGCACGTTTCGAGGGAACGTTCGTGTGTCGCGACAATGGGCAAACGGAGCACGGGGGAAGTGTCGGCCGTTCGGGTGCAGGGTGCAACAAAGGTTTCGCGGGAAGCGTGGTGGGCGAGGGTGGAGCGCGGGTGGTGGTGAAGGGAGAGGGAAGAAAATGGTTTGGCGGGGAAATGAATGGCATCCCGCATCATTGGACATTCATTTCAATCGAATTGGAGTGACTGGACGGGTTTTGATTTACACGTTCGAATCGAATTCATCATGAATTGTATTCGATATCGACTTGCTGCGTGGACATTGATTCCGAGGAGTCCTTGTTGTGCAAGTCCAAAAGTGGCTTGACTGCTGTCGGGGATTGTGGTTACTGCCTTCTCGTTCATTGGTTCCAGCGTATGACCCAATCCGAGCTCTTCACGTTGCTCACGCCGTTCGGTACGCCGATTGATGCGGTCATTTCGTTTGATGCGAAGCTGGATCCTGGTCTGGAAATCGAATATCTGGATTTGATCCGTCGGAGAGCAGATCGCCCGGACGGTGTAGTTCGGGTTGAATCTTCAACGGTTGCATACGTTCTGCGCGGTGGGGCAGGACAAATTGATTCACAACGAATTGCCGAGATGCGATTGCGACTTGCTCAGCGAGATGATTCGCCGTTTCTCGTTGTTGTGAGTGATGGCCGCCTGGAAGTGTATGGCATTGCTTTGGATCGTCTGTCCGCAAATGCCGCATTGCTTGATACTGTGCTTGCGGATGAGGAGCGAGCACCAACGACGTTTCGTCGGCTGCATCAAGAACCCGCTCGCGGTGAGCATGCAAAAACACAGGCGATTCATGAATTGCTGTATCAATTGTTGACGCGGGCGATTGACGGTATCGTTCAGCATGAAATATCTCGCCCCGATGCGATTGCATTGACGGGGCGCGCTTTGTTTGTGCGGTTTCTTGTCGATCGAGGTGTTGTTGGTGGCAAAAACCGCGGCCCTTCGGTGGTATGTTCGGACGAACTTGTCAAAGCATGGGACGGGGTATTTTCGTCGGTTGACCGATGTCGGAAAACCAATCATTGGATTGATACAACGTTCAATGGTGATTTCTTGCCTGTATCTTCAAGCGCTTACGCAAAGCTTTCCTCGACAGCGTGCGAACTTTTGCGTTCCATTGTCCGCCGTGGAAAACAGACGCATTTCGACTTGAATCCGGTCATAAACGGCTTGCATGCTCCGTTGGAATGGAATGAACTGGATTTTGCACATATTCCGGTTGGTGTTTTGAGCCAGGTATATGAGCACCAAGCGGAGCGTTGGGATCCGGAGGGACGCGTTCGAGACAGTGTTTATTATACTCCGCGCCGCATTGCGGAATACATGGTACGGGAAGCATTTGCGCATCTTGAAGCGCGTAGCGGCAAGTCTCCCGGGAGTGTGCGAGTTTTGGACCCGGCTGTTGGGGGTGGAGTATTTCTTGTCGCTGCGTATCGCGAGATCGTTGCCGCACGTCGTCGGCAGAATGGTAAACGATTGTCATCTCGCGACCTGCGCCGTATCCTATTCGATCAACTTGCCGGGTTTGATATTCAGGATGCGGCGCTGAGCCTCACATCATTGAGTCTATACTTGACAGCAATTGAACTTGATGAGCCCCCGTACCGATTGGATGAATTGCGTTTCGAACGCCCATTGCGCAATCGTGTGCTGTTTTCGCTTGGTGTGTCCATTCCGGACCAAGACGGTGCGCTGCCGGGAAGTCTCGGTTCGGGGATTCCTGACGGGCATGAGCAGCGTTACGACGTAGTGATTGGCAATCCCCCATGGACATCGCTGAAAGGCAAGTCGGGCGATCGAGTTATTCGCGACGCTGAAAACTTGATTCGACCATTGGTTGTAGAACGACTTGGAAAGGCGCGCGCAGCGGCGTTCGTTATCCCGGACAAGGTCCCAGACCTGCCGTTTGTATGGCGAGCTATGCAATGGGCTCGTGCTGGTGGTGTTCTCGCGTTTGCATTACACGCGCGCCTTCTCTTCAAAACGACGCCAAAGGGTGTAGCCGCGCGGAATGATTTGTTCGATGCCGTAACTGTATGGGGCATTCTCAATGGATCCGATATTCGGTTGACGCCTGTTTGGCCCAAGGTGAGCGATCCGTTTTGTCTGCTATTTGCTGATAACGAAGTTTCTACGCCAAACAGTGTTTTTTACATGGCAAGTCCATATTTCGAGAAGGCGTTGAATGAAAGTGGTCGTTTGCGTATCGATCCGGACGGGGCGCAGCCACTATCGACGGAACGGCTCAAAGAATCACCGTATCTTCTCAAGGCGCTATTTCGTGGGACGGCTCTCGATCTGGACGTGCTCGAACGCCTGCGAGTTCATCCAAGGTTCGAGGATTATTGGGAAAGTGTTCTCAAACTCAAAAAAGGCGATGGATTTCAGAAGCTGCAGAGCGGTCACAAGGGACAAGATGCTACGGCGTTGTTGGGATACCCATTTTTGGGAACCAACGATCAAATTGCGGTCGAGATAATAGCAGATCGACTTGCGCGTTTTTCGGAGCAAAAGGTGCATCGCCTGCGTGATCCAGGCATTTACCAAGGACCATTGCTGCTGTTGCGTGAAGCGATCAAGGTATCGAGTCGGGTCGCCGACGTGATTTCGGTGGATCGTGCGCACATTTGCGCGAAGAACCTTGTCTTTACGGAATCATTTTATGGATTCAGCGCGGCAAAGCATCCCAAAGGAGCAGAGCTCGTTCGATACTTGTGTTTAATTTTTCATAGTAGCCTATTTGAATGGTTTCACCTCGTAACAAGCGGAAAATTTGGCGTGGAAAGGGAAGTTTGGTATTTGGAGGATATCAATAACTTTCCTGTATTTCCATTCGAACAGTTGACACCGAAGCAAATTGACGAAATGAACGATTTGTTTACCCAACTATCGGACAGAAGGCTTTCCCGATCTTCGTTGGACGCTTGGACGATCGGCTTGTATGGGCTGGGTATACGTGCCGCAGAATTGATTGCCGACACACTTCGAATGAATCTGCCACATCAAGAGAATCGAAATCATGCCGGTGGAGTTCCGGAAAAGGAGATGGTCGAAGCATTTGCAGCCCGTCTCTCGGAACGACTGTCCCCGTTTATAAGAACTCCAGTTTACCTCGTCCCATCAAAAGCAGGGGATCCATATAGAGTGCTCGTGCTTGGTGAGCCGCGACCAACCAGCGTCGAGCTCGCTGGTATGCAGCTCGTGCTCGACACAGCCGACAAACTTGCTTCGAGCGAATGCATTGTTTTGGACAATCAGGAGCGGATATGGATTGCGCGGCTCGCACAACGCCGTTATTGGACATTGAGTCGCGCTCGAATGACCGCGGCACGGCTCCTACATGAATATGGAGCGAAACTCGAGCACACATCATGACAACGGGTGCTGTTTTCGCCAAACTATGTGCCGTCTCCGGCGATGGCTTGCCATATCCGGAAATTCCACAATCAATCGAACGGATCGTGATCGATGCGTTGCATGAGGCATGGAATCGACTATGTGCCGAACATGAAGCCGCAATGCGAGATACGGATGAAGACCAAACGACTGTGCTGCTCGAGGCCAAACTTCGAGGATTGCTCGATAACGAGGAAGTTGCCGGGTTCAACAACGAAATTTTTTCGATTGGGCGCGAAGCCAAGGTCGTGAACTTCAATGGTGAACACCCGGACAAAATGCCTGATTTATCATTTCAACTCACACGTTGTAAGCCCGGATTACGTTCGGATTACGCGTTACATATCGAATGCAAGCCGGTTAATGCCAAGAAGGGAATGTCCCCTTATTATGGGCGGGACGGCATGGGGCGATTCATTCATGGCGACTACGGTTGGGCTATGCGTTCCGGCGTCATGCTCGCATACGCAGAACGGGATTATTCATTTGATGAAAAGCTTCTTCCAAAGTTGCAGGAATTCTTGAAAATCGGTGACGATTCGTTGGCAATTTCAAAGTTATGCGTAACGCAGACACCACCGGAATCACATCATCAGCGGAAGTGGATGTATGCGAATGGCAAGTCTCCCGGAAACATTCGCCTGCTTCATATTTGGCTTACGGTGCCATGAGATTCAAGGTATCTCGTAGGTCCGAGTTTCCGTCCGGTCAAACATGCGATAGAGGAAACAGAGATCCTGTCGATTCAGCGCCCATGGGGATGGATCCTCAACCAGAGAAGTTGGTGCAGCATATCCTTGCGACGACGTTTCCGTTTGGATAAGGTCACGTGTTGGTTCAGGAGCTCGTTCGCCCATGAGTGCAAGTGTCGGTTCAGGTTTGTCGATCGGAACAGTGTTTGCGGGCAGATACCGAATCGAACGGCACATAGCAGCAGGCGGAATGGGCTCCGTGTACGAGGTCGTGCACACCGAAACGAATCGGCGACGCGCGTTGAAGGTGATGCATGCGCACTACGTACAGAGTGAAGAACTACGCGCACGATTTCGCATAGAAGCTCGCGTCGCGGCCAATGTCGAAAGCGAGCACATTGTCGATGTGTCCGACGCAGGTATTGACGAAGCAACAGGAATGCCGTTTCTCGTCATGGAATTGCTTCGCGGCGAAGAGCTCGGAAAGCTCATCAAGCGCGTAGGAGCATTGCCAAAAGCCGACGTTGTGCGTTACCTCTACGAAACGAGCTTGGCGCTCGACAAAACGCATCGTGCACGCATCGTCCATCGCGATCTCAAGCCGGACAACTTGTTTCTATGCGAGCGTGAACGCGGTCCGGCACGAATCAAGGTGCTCGATTTTGGGATCGCCAAGATCGTATCGGATGCATCAACGCAAGCCAATGCGACAAAGTCCCTCGGTACGCCGCTTTACATGGCGCCAGAGCAGTTTTCAATTGATGGCGCCGTGTCGATTGCTACGGATATTTTTGCCTTGGGCATGATTGCATTTACGCTGCTCGTTGGAAAACCCTACTGGCACCGCGAAGCCAAAATGGCCCAAGAGGCAATTGCATTTGCAATTCATGTGGCGCAAGGACCCCGCGAATCAGCCGTGGCTCGAGCATCCGAGCTGTTTGGTGTGGAATTGCCGACAGCATTCGATGACTGGTTCTTCAAGGCTACCGCGCGTGAACCCGCCGCCCGATTTGCCTCGGCCGGTGAAGCGGCCATTGAATTGGCCAAAGCGCTTGGAGTCCCCTCGCCGGATGTGGATGACCAGCCACAACGTATGGCGATGCCTAGCAGGCCATACCCCAACGATCAAGATAGCGGAGTTTCGAAGGCATCTCCGTCACCCTTGGGCCTTGCTGCATCTCAGGTCGCAACACCCTTGGCCATGACTCCGTCCGGCAAAGAAGACGGTTCGATAGCCAATCGTTCGAGGTCGCTCGTATTTGTCGCTATGGCTGCGACCTTGGTGATTGGTTTGGGCATTTGGGTTGTCAGTCGTCTCATGACGTCAAACAGCGAGGCCGACAATGCCAGCATTCCGAAAGAATCGCCGGAAGCCTCCAAAGCCGTGTCTTCTGCTCCGCTGGTCACGAGTCGTCCAATGGAACCGACAGTATCGGCGGTCCAGCCCGTTGTGGGGACGCAGGACACGTCGAAAACTGCTGATGCTCCACAACGTACTGAAAAAGTCGCCCCAAAAGTGACGTCAAAACCCGAGCCCAAGAAAACCCCTGGCGCTACGCCCACAAAAACGGCTCCCACCAATCCATGGACCGTCGAACATTAAAGCACGCGAGCGTAGGTGTGGGCCGAATGTGGTTTGTCGAGGTAGTATGCAAACGATTCGAAGATTGTTTCCGATGATGGCGATGGTGGCGTCGCTCTTGGTGACGCCCGAGGCGATGGGACAAACTGCGCCGTCGGCTTCGGCTCTTTTCAAGCGCGCTGTCGAACACTTGAATGCAAATGAACTTGTTGAAGCGTGTTCTTTGTTTCAACAAAGTTATGGCCTCGAACCTACGGAAGCACATCTTGGCGCATTGGCCCATTGTCGGGATCGCCAAGGCAGACTCGCGACAGCGCTCGAGCTTTACCGCACCTACATTGACGCGATCGCCGCAATTCCTGAGAATCAACGGCAAGGTCACGCTGAACGAGCACGGCTGGCTTTGGAACGCAGCAAGGAAATCGAGCAACAAGTGCCCAGACTTAAATTAGTTTGGCAAGGAAATATTCCAACGGATACAAGAATCACCGTGAATGGCAATGACGTAACAAAGCGGCTGAACGCGGAATGGCCGATGGATCCAGGAGACCATCAAGTGATCGTCGAACGAGCTGGAAAAACGGAGAAAACACAAACGGTCACGCTTACCACCGGAAGATCTGTCGTTGTTGATTTGACGATTGCTGATGCAAAGCCCGACGCCTCCAATCCGAACAAGGATACCAATTCGCCAGAAAAAACGGCACCGAATGAAGCGGAAGGCCCATCATCTCCGCCGAACGCTTCGAGTCCACAAAGGGCCATTGGTATTGCATCGTTGAGCCTTGGCGGTGCGGGATTGGTCGCGGGAGCGATTTTGGGCAGCTTCGCAATGCATGACAAGGGAATCGTCGATGCCAGTTGTTCGCCCGTTGCCAATGGATTCGCGTGCACACGAGCGGGCCGCGAAGCGGTGGAATCAACGCGTGCTTGGGGCAATGCCAGTACGGCAACTTTGGCTGTTGGGGGCGCGTTATCGGTGGCGGGGATTATTTTGATGGTTCGGGCCGCAAAGCAGGATCGTTCGACTTCCTCGAAAACATCGGCGTACGTTCTTGGCGCCGACTGGAACGGTGGCATTCTTAGCGTTCGTGGGGTTTGGTGATGCGATACCCGGGCTTGATATGGGGCGGCATATTGTTGTTCATTGGCGCGTGCGGTCAAATTCTCATTCCAGACGTCGATGCTTACCATGAAATCGAACCTGGAGCGGGTGGAAATCCGGGTAGTGGCTGGGCGAGGGGGATTGGCAGTGCAATGAATGATGAGCGCGCGTTTGATGTTGCGCTTGGGCCAACGCCTGATTCCGTCGTTGCGACGGTATGGTTCAACCAATCGACCATTGGCATCGATCCCGTTGGTACGTTTACCGCAACGGGTGCAGCCGATGTCCTCTTGGTCAATTTTACCGTCAGCGATGGTTTCGCAAAGTGGGCGAGTCACATCAAGTGCACGGGTGGAGTCATTCGCAGCGTTGTCGAAAGCGACGCCAACGGGAACACGGTTGTTGCTGGCGGTTTCAACGGAGTGATGACCGTCGATGGTCTCGCACCATCGCCTGCCGCTTCCAATTACGACGCTTATTTCGCCAAGTTCGATTCCGCGGGCAATCCCCTTTGGTTACAGACGTTTGGCGAGGTCCACCATCAGCTCATTTCGGATGTGGCTGTCGACGGTGAAGGCAACATCATCGTCGTCGGTGTAACCGAAGGTGGTCCGTATAAGTTTGGCACGACAATCGCAGGCGTTGACAACGTTCCATCGCCTGTGGACACGGCGAATCCCAACAAAGACGATCTTTTCGTCGCCAAGTATGATCCTGACGGGAAGATCATTTGGGCACGTCGATTTGGAATAGCCGGAAATCGCGATGATGGTCCACAGCTTGGCGACTGGCGCGACCCTGTCATTACGGTCGCGGCTTCACGTACAGATGGATCCATCCTCGTTGGCGGCGCATTCAGCGAAGTTGCAACGTTTGGCGCGACAAAAGTGAGCGCGAGTGGTGTGGACGATGGGTTTGTCACGAAGCTCGACGCGAATGGAAATACGTTATGGCACGTCACGTTTGGCGATACGAACAGCGTGCAGCGTGTGCGTAGCGTGGCGTTTGCTTCGGCAAACGACGTGGTTCTGACCGGCTCATTCCAAGGCACGATCGATATCGATGGTGTCGAGTTAAAGTCCTACCAAAACTCCGCCGACGTTCTCGTGGCTAAGTTGACGAGCGATGGCAAAATGGGTTGGGCCAAAGGTTATGGACTCTCGGGCAGACAACAGGGTACGACCGTTCTTGTCGACGCCAACGATCAACCTGTCGTGTTTGGAACGTTTGTCGGAGCGATCGATTTCACCAAAAATGGTGGCATCATCATCGATTCATCAGCCGGCAAGGAGGTGGATATTTTTATGGCGAAATTCAGCCCTTCCGGTGTTCCTTCTTGGGCACGACAGTTTCACGATGTCGATTCCGTGGGTGGTAATTACTTGGACATGGGTGGAGCAACGTTGGCCAAAGATGGCGACAAGAATGTAGCTATCGTGTGCGGGATGAATAACAGTTCCATGAACCTCGCTCCGTTACCGCCGCTCAAGTCAGCCGGTTACGAAGACGCGTTCCTGATGTCCGTTACGTATTAACGCAAGCCGCCTGCGCCACCATCTGCGGCACCGTGCGGGCTGTCGTTGGCGCTTACCTGAGCGATGAGGGAGCGTAGCCCCCCATTACAACCTCTTCGCGAAGCGCCCTTACATCGGCCTCTTCAAGAAATCAACGCGAACCTTTAATTCAACATTGAATAGCCCACGGTTTTAACCGTGGGCGGGGTCACGTGAAGGACGGGACGAGCGGAGTTGTGAGACGGTCTCTTCAATCCCCGCAGGCGCCTTCAATTGAGAACGTCCACTCCGCTTTTGCTACTCAATGCGTATACGCACGAAACTCCGCTCCGACCGCTTGCTGATCGACCCATACACTTCGCTCCCATAAACGAAGAGATCGTCAAGATAAACTCCCTCCTCGAGCTGGACAATTTGCGCCAATACGCCGCCCTTCGGGAGCAGCCACAAACAACCTACGCCGCCAAGCAGCAAATCGCCGCGCGGCATTTCGAGTTTCGTGTAAATGGCGTCCTTGCCGCACTCGCCTCGAGCCTGCATTTGGATCACCTCCCAGCCGTCCGCTTTGCGCCGAAAACTCTTGGTCTGGTGCAGCACGTAAAACTCGTCCGCGGTGCTGACGAAAGTGCTCGAAAACTCGTTCGCACCCGGCGGCGAGACGTCATGCCACGCTTTGCCATCATGCTCGGCAACGTAAAAGCGATTGCCTTTTTCGGCTTGCACCGACGATTGCAAAAAGAGGTGGTCGCTTCCTCGAGGCACCCGCAAGAAGTCGAATGGGGCAAATTCGGCCACCTGTTCAGCACCCGGGAGTGCCTCCACAGCTAGGCTTTTTCCATTTTGCCAGCGTTCGACCACGAGCGCGCCTTGACCCAGCCGCACGCCGAGATACTGAAATGGCGGCGCGACACCGTTTAATTTTGCTGTCACGATCTGCTGGTCGCCGCTGGTGCACCGTGTTCCAAGGCCAAGCAGCGTTCCATCGTTATTTTGCGTAAATAGCGCGTGACCAGCCACCGCATAACGGCAGCCATTTTCGCCTGCCGCCGGGACGGGTAACTTCTCGCCTTTGGCCGGTCCGTCGAATCGAACTTGAAAACCTTGCTTTGCAGTATCGGTTTCGTTCCGCATTGCCTCGTAGATGAACGCCCCACGTTGGGTCCGGAACGGGACCGAAATGGTATCTGGATTGATCCACGCTGGCTGTGTGGGCGTTGCACCGCTCTTTTTACCCGACACATTCTTGAAGTGACCAGGCGTTCCGCGGACGTGGTCTTGGTAGCCCGAAGATGGCGCGACAATATCGAATTCGAGGTGTTCGAGGTCACCCGACATCGAATCGACTTGAAACTCCTCGGCGGGCCATTCTGGCGCCGGCGAGCGTAATCCTGCGAAGAACTTCGGAAGCGGCTCGATGGTCGTGCCCCGTACGAGGAACGCTTTGGCGGGCATATTCTACCGCGGATGCTGCCGGAGCTGAACTGCTCGACATTGTGGGCTTCGTGGTCGGCGTCGCCGTTGCACTGGGGATCGGCCTCGAGTTGGGCTCGCCGGCGCTGCCTGCGCAGCCAAGGAAGAGCAGCGTCACGAGCGCCGAAATGTAGCCCAAGTATTGTGATTCGTCGTGTTTGATTTGTTTTCGTGTCATCGACCAAGGTTGCTCAGAATGCAGCAGGAGGAGGCTACATCGATTGTCGTGGGGAGATCAAGCGCCAAAAGAATGGGCTGCACCGACATCGGCCATTTGTTTCGACGAGCCAAACGCAGATGCATTTTGCGCGATTCCCATCGCCTGTACATTCGAGCGGCGATGTTATCGCGTGCCCGTAGGCCAGGAAAAACCACACGACCAAGCGCTGAGGATCACGGCATCACGGAACGGTGATGCGAAATTCGTGGGTAAAACCAATGACAACGTAGCGTCTACAATGCTGCGCTCAGGGCAGGTTGAGCGTGACCGTATCTTGGAAGTCCGCGTCTTCTTGGCAGGTCGCACCGGCCCCGATCGCATTGACGTTGACACAATTGCAAGCCGGGATTCCGCCAAGGCAGTAGTTCTCGACGCTGGTGAGCGCTCGGCATTCGTACGTGGAAGGACCACCAGCCCCTGGATTGGTCACCACGCAGATATCGCTGTTGCGTTTGCACATGAGCATCGGGCCACATGCAAACGTACCGGTCTGACAGGCCGCAGCATTGTCGTAGGGGCCCTCCATTCCACAGCCTGGATATTCGCCTTCAATGGTTTTTCCGTTGCAATCGCAAATGGGCCCCGTGGCTGGGCCGTCGCATTGGAAGAAGTTCTGGCATACGCCAATCGAACTCGGGTCACACGTGCCCGCAGCATAAATACAAATGCCGTCGGTGCAGGGATCGGTCGTCGAGCAGGGCCCACCTGAACCACCTGAACCACCCGAACCACTCGAACTGCTCGAGCTGCTCGAGCTGCTGGAAGAGCTGGGGTCGACGGTGGTTCCATCGCAGCCCGCCAGTGTGGCGAGCACAAGAAGGCTGGCGGTGAGGAAGCTGGGGACGAGGTTAATGGCGCGGCGGTCATGACGGTGCATGCTCGCGTGAACAGCAATGCTTGGGCCAGGCTTCATTTACGACGCAAAATTCGGGAAGATGCGTTGCGTGCTGCGACATGACGCGCAGCAACGGCACAGAGCGGCACGTTCGCAACCATAGAGGAGTTTCCCACCAGAGCCGTTCTGGACTGGCGTTGTTTTCTCTTGGAGAAAAATGGCCTCCAATGCGCATTCGCCTCGAGCGCGCTTGGCGTGCAACGGGCGTCGTTTTCGCGAATCGTCGTCGAATCGGATACGCGCGAGTTTGTCGTTATGGGTTATGTTTTGCGTCGCAACGCGCGAGATGGCGGAGCCTCTCGGGCCGCATCGAGCACCATCTGACGCAAGAAACGCAGTGCTGGATCGTCACGTCTCCGTTTGTCCCAAACCTGCACGACGTCAAGCGGCTCGAGGTCGATCGGTGCGGCAAATACGCGCAGCGGATAACGTCGAGCGAATTCATGGCAGAGCCTCCGCGACAATGTCGCAACAGCATCGCTATCCGCCACAGCGATCGGAATGGACGCGAAGTGAGGCAGTGCCACTTGAACGACCCGCGTCAAACCGTGTTGCGCGAGTTGTCGATCGACCCGCGTATCGATCGCGTCGAACAACGCCAGCTCGACGTGCGGAAGGGCCGCGTATTCTGCAAGCGAAAGCGACGTTTTCACCGTCGGATGATCCTTGCGCACGACGCAAGCGAGCGGGTCTCGGTACACGTGTTCGTGCTCGTGCGTATCGGCGAATTTCGGAGGAATGCCGACGAGGAGGTCAACGGTTCCTCGCGTGAGTCCGTCATGTGCGATCAGACGATCAAGCGTACACATTCGCAAACGAGCCTGTGGAGCCCGTTTACGCATGAGCGCCAAGAGTGGCGAAAGCAAGGCAATTGCGATCGAGTCCGCACACGCAATGCAGAAGGTTCGCTCGGTGGTTTCAGGATGGAACGAAGGTTCGCGTGCGACAATGCGCCGAGCTTGAGCAACCCAGTCTCGAAGCGCAGGCGCCAGCGCTTTCACTCGCGGTGTGGGAATCAATCCATGCCCATTGCGAATAAAAAGCGGATCATTGAAGAGCTCTCGGGCCCGCGCGAGCGCATTGCTCACCGCCGACTGTGTGACGTGCAATCGCCGTGCAGCGCGTGTTGCGCTCTCTTCTTCGAGCACCGCGACAAGCACGACGAGGAGGTTGAGATCGATCGCCTCGATATGTGTTTCGTTCATATCAGAGGACAGAAAATATCACTGGTGTTGATTGCAGCCAAGCGGCATGGAGGGCTCATGGACATTTCCCACCGCATTGAGTCGATCCACCACTTGACGCTTCCCGTGCATGATCTCGACGAGGCCGAACGGTTCTACGTTGCGACGCTGGGCGCGAGCGTTGTTCGCCGCATGGACCGCGAGGCGTTTTTGCGCATTCGGCCTGAACGTGTTGCGGAAGCCGACAGCGATAACAGCCCGTTGCATCTTGCCGTGCGCTTCGTCGATACCCCGGAAATTCACTTGTTCTTGCAACGAGGTCGCGTGAAACCGCGGCCTGCGCCACATCCGCATTTGGCATTCGCGGTCGACAACGACGCGCTCGATCTTTGGATCGACCGGCTGCGTTCAGCAGGTGTTCGTCTCGACGGACCACGGCGGCTCGGTCCACCAGGACACGCCTCGATCTATTTCTTCGACCCGTTTGGCAACCTGCTCGAACTCGTCACAGTGGGTTATCGCGGAGACGTTACCCTTGGTCCGCCCGATCTCGACGCCATCGCCTGAAGTACACGAAGCGTTCGAGCGGTGAAAACGTGCCGCTTGTTTGCCTTTTTGGTTTTTCTCTTCTTATCTGTCACTCCATGGCCTCGGAGGACGATCGTGTAAACACGGCGACGCTGCGCGCTCTCTTGCTGCTCGGCGTATTGCAAGTGCTCGGAACGATCGCCTACCTCGCGCTTGCGCGCGGGTGGCCTGCGCTGTCTGAAGCGCTCGCGCTCGCATTTGCGAATGGCAGCCCGTTTGTCTGCGCGTTTGCGCTCAAGCTGAAGGCTCCGCGACACTACGTCTCATCCGCGGCGGCGCTGGTCGCTTTTTTCTGCGCGCTGAAACTCAACTTCGCGACGGGTGGTCTTGCATCGCCGTTCATTACGCTTTTCCTCACCCTGCCCAGCGGAGCCTTTTCGGCTTTTGGGGCGCGAGGTGTGCTTGGCCTCGCCTTGCTCGCGATGTGTGGTTATGGCTTGGTTTTTCTGGGACATACTGTGGGCTGGGTTGAGCCGCCACCCATTGAGGACGCGCTCTTGAATCGAGGGCGGCTCATTCTCCTAGTTTATTGCGTGTCGGTCTTTGCAATCGTTGGGGTAGGTG
>JBGAOI010001029.1:0-2855 GCA_044221885.1 Polyangium sp. (in: bacteria) | reverse complement strand
ATCCGCCGGAACGCGTGGCGTTCATGTTGAACGATGCTCGCGTATCGATCGTGTTGACGCAATCGTCGTTGCATGCACAGATGCGCGAATACAATCGGAAACTCGTTTTTCTCGACGATCACCAGCACGAGCTAACATTTACGACGAACCATCTCGAAGTGCACGTGGCGCCCGACAACTTGGCCTATGTCATCTACACGTCGGGTTCGACAGGACAACCCAAAGGCGTACTCGTGCCGCATCGTGGACTTTCGGCCCTGGCCAATTCCACAATCCAGCGTTGTGGCGTGCTTCCAGGTGATCGAATCTTGCAATTTGCCTCCATGAGTTTCGATGCTTCGGTATGGGAGATCTTGATGTCCTTGGCTTCGGGCGCGAGCGTCTGGATCGTTCCGAGAAAAACCATGCACGATCCAGTGGAATTGAGTCGTTGGATGTCCCGGCATCGAATCACCGTCGCAATGCTGCCTCCTGCCGTATTATCCGCAATGCCGAACGTGCAAGGCCCCGATCTGCGCGTCGTCATTTCGGCTGCGGACTTTCCCACACGCGATGTATTCGAACGTTGGTCTGTCGGACAAAACCTATGGAATGCGTATGGACCAACGGAAATCACGATTTGTGCGTCGGTCGCCTCGTGCTCCGCCGAAAGTGACACGAAAGTCATTGGTCGCCCCCTGGGGCCCGCACATCTGTATGTGGTCGACGAAATCATGCAATGGTGCCCCATCGGCGTCCCTGGGGAACTTTGTATTGGCGGCGAAGGCGTGACCCGAGGATACCTGGGCAAAGCAGCACGCACAGCCGAACGATTTGTCCCAGATCCTTTCAGCACAATCCCGGGCGCCCGTTTGTATCGTTCTGGAGATCTGTGTCGGTGGCTCGACGACGGGACATTGCAATGCCTCGGACGATTCGACGAACAGGTCAAAATTCGCGGATTTCGTATTGAACCCGGAGAAATTGCCGCCCACTTGCGGCGCCATCCGCGCATTCGCGAAGCGGTCGTGATTCCTGTCGCGACAGCCCAACAGTCCCAACACCTCGTCGCGTACATCGTGCCGGAATCGCCAAAGGAACTGTCCACCTCAACGATCGCGGATTACCTTCGCGACAAACTCCCTGCCTACATGTTGCCCGCAGCGTTTGTCTTCCTGGATCGATTGCCCCTCACCTCGAGCGGCAAAGTCGACAGGCGTGCATTGCCTCCTCCGGAAGCCATTATCGCTGCGAATCATACGCCCCCACGCACACAACTGGAAACCTTGCTCGCGGAACTCTGGAGCGAACTTCTTGGCGTCGAACATGTCGGCGCGCACGATGATTTTTTTGCCCTGGGTGGCCATTCCCTCTTGGCCACGCGTGTCATTTCGCGTATCCGCGCCGCCCTTGGTGTTGAACTGCCCTTGCGCACCATGTTCGAGGCGCCCATCCTTGCCGACTTGGCCTCACGTGTAGACGCATTAAGGAACGACGTCGCGCCCATTTCGCCCATTCCGCGGCTGGATCGCTCCACGACTCAAAGCTTGGTTCTTTCCTCGGCGCAAAAGCGTCTGTTTTTCTTGGAACAACTTCAACCGGGTTCGTCTGAGTATATCCTCGTTGACGCGGTTCGTTGGCGTGGTCCACTGGACGCCTCGTTGTTGGAGCGTGCATTTCAAGCCGTCGTACAGCGTCATGAATCGTTGCGTTCGACGTTTGTCATGGTAGACGGCGTCCCTCGTCAACAGGTGTCGCCGTCACGACCCGTCGAATTGCCTGTCGTTGACATTTCGGCCATGCCCTCGGAGCAACGGCATACCCAAACGACAATGTTGGTTCGCGAGATAGCGCTCGAGCCATTCGACCTCGCTCGCGGCCCTTTGTTTCGTGCGCAACTCGTTCGGTTGGACAACCAGGACCACGTGTGGATCATGGGACTGCACCATCTCCTTGGTGACGGCTGGTCGCTCGGCATTTTTATGGAAGAACTCGTGGCGTATTACGACGCCGCAAAAGCAGGAATGACGCCCTCGCTACCGGAATTGCCCATTCAGTACAGCGATTATGCCGCTTGGCGCGATTTGCAGGCGCAAGAATTCGAAGCACGCGATATGGCGTATTGGAAGGCGCAATTCGCTGAACCTGTCGCTCCATTACACCTGCCCCTTGATGGTTCGTTTTCCTCGACAGACCGCGCCGGTGCCTTGCACACGTTGCACCTGTCGCTCGAATTGACGCGGGACTTGCACACGTTTTTCCAACGGAACCGCGTGACGTTGTTCATGCTTTTGCTGGCTGCGCTGAACACGCTGTTGTTCCGATGGACGAACCAAGAAGACATCGTTGTCGGCGTCCCCATTACGCATCGCGATCGTGTCGAAGCGGAACGTCTCATCGGCTTGTTCCTGGACACACTCGCCCTGCGCACGCAACTTACCGGCCAACTGTCATTTCACGAATTGCTCGCCCGCGTGCGCGACATCGTACTTTCCGCAGAGTCGCATCGGCACTTGCCGTTCGACCAGCTCGTCGCCGCCATACAACCCGAACGCGATCTGAACCGCCATCCTCTGTTCGACGTCATGCTCAATGTGGTGAATGTGCCCTTCAATCGGAACATTGCGCCCCGCGAAACCACGGCAGAGCCCTTCGATCGTCCCGAGATTGCGGCCAACTGTGCGTTGGAAGTTTATGCGTGGCCCGACGGCGACAAACTCGCGCTGACCCTGCTTTATCGTCGAGCCATTTTCACGTCCGCACGCGCCACGGAACTGCTTGACCAGCTAAGCGTCTTGCTGGAACAAATCGTTGCTACGCCAAACCAAGCTTTGCGCGACGTTTCGTTGGTCACGCCAAACGCTAGGAATGTACTC
>JBGAOI010001028.1:0-2856 GCA_044221885.1 Polyangium sp. (in: bacteria) | reverse complement strand
CGACCATCCCGTCAAAACGATTGCCCTCCCAGGCGTTGCCCCGTAATCCGTCGTCGCCGCTGATCGTCGTACAACGAAGGCGGGTCCAATTGCAGTCCCAATTCGAGACCTTCGACAAAATCGATAGGCTCTGTCCCTTGGCCCAAAGGCAATGGCGATTCTGTAACAACAAATGGCCCGGACGTACCAATCACATAGCCCCAGCCATATTGCATCGAACGCACGGTCCCTGTGCCGCGCACATTCCAAATCACGTTCATCGTCCCCGTGATTCCGGCGCCGGTACTTTCGCCTTGGCGGTTGATCGTCGAAAACCCGTCGTCGAACAAGGAAGCATCCACGAGGTTTGCGGTCGCGAGCGAATGATGAAATTCACTGTGCCCCGTCGTGGCCAAGCTGGAATCTTTCGAAACGAATGCGCGACCGTCTCGACTCTCAACACGCAACCACACGCAGCCTGTCGTGCCAAACCCCCAGTTTTGAATAAAGTTGTGACGTCCCGCAGTGCCTTTGGAATCCGCGATCAAGACTTCATTGCTCTGCATGATCTCGAACAAATACCCATTGCCTCCACCGCCGCGATTTTGAGCCAACCCCATTTCAGTATGCTCCACGGTGACGCGTTTGGATTCGGCAATCAAGATACCTCCAGACAACAAATGGGCCCCTGTCCCGGATCCCGAGGTTGGGGCAAGCGGCGATGCAAACGATTGCACGTCACGTACGTATGCGTCCGTGACGTGTGTAAACGCCAGGACGTGCGTGCGGTCGACACTCCAGGCTTCATCCCAGGCAGCCGCATTCGCCAGCCCCAGCGATTCCACGCCGACGGCCGTCAATGTCCCTTTTTCACGACGAACCATTGGTTTGTCGCGCAGTTTGACCGGATACCGTAGTGGAACGTCAATCTCTATTCGAGGAGGAGACGACGTGGTATCGACGGACAAGATGGTGCGCCGGAAAAACGCTTCCCACTGATCGTTAAATGCGATCCACGTTCCAGTCATGTTGTGTTCGGCGATGAACTCCGGCGTGATAATGAATCCAAGGGCGACGTCATCTCCCGGCGAAAATCCAGATGCATCCTGCACAGAAATCGAAGTCGCTCCGATATCGGTATCGACGAGCACCGGGGTTTCGACGTCCGTGGTGATTGGTGCGGAAAACGAAAGGTGAGCATTACCCGTCATGCCTGCCGTTTTGGAAAAAAATAGGCGTGTTTGCTGAGGGCCATCACCTCGCAACACGATATGAGACGCAGACACCTGCAACAAGCCATCGACGCGATAAAGGCCGGCGGGAATATGCACAATGGCGCCTCCTTGCAACACGGCTGCATCAATGGCCGCTTGAATCGCAGACGTGGAATCGTTGGTTCCAAAAGGATCCGCACCGACCACATCGATCACGGTCGTCACGTCGGGCGTCGGAGGTTCGCCATAACGAAATCCAGCGTAAGAAAAATCCTGCAATCCCCGTCCTTCTGCATCAACAACGCCCGGTCCCCAGTCATCGGGATACAGGCTGCTGCGCCAAGGTCCTCCACCATTCCCAGCGGAACCACCCGTACCATTCGATGTGGACGATGGACCTGGGGGAGTTTGTCCGCAGCCGCCAAGCCCCAAAATTGCCAAGAAAAACGTCACGAACGCGAATGGTTTCATCATTGATTGCTGTCCTCGAAACCCGTCACAACATGTCCATCGAATACAGGTAGTGTCCGTCGAAAAAGACGAGGTTGTTCCCGAGAAATCCCAGAATGGTTTGCATGGGACGAACCGCTACCACGTCCGTTCCAACGGACGTACCATCCGTTTTCCACAAACCTGCTTGAGTGCCTCCGTCATCGGCGGTAAAGAAGAGCTGCCCATTCCACGTATGAAAATACGTGGGATTCGTGGAGGCCGTTGCGCTTCCCAGAGGCCCCACACGAATGTCTCCGAGCATTTTCGTTCCAGCGGCCGTACCATCGGACACCCACGGTTCACGTCCGGCCGCATCGGTGGAGGCCAAGAAAAACAGTTTTCCTTGCGCAGGCGTAAGCGTGCCAATCGCGCCGTTGCCAATGACACTGCTGACGTTCATCGTGGCGACAATCGACGTTCCGGCCTCCGTGCCGTCGCTCGACCATAACGACTTGCGATGTGCGAAATAAAGTTTGTTTCCGAAAGGCACGGGGCTGAAGATATCGAATTCCAGAATCGATGTTTCCAAGGTTTTGATGCGCTTCGTACCCGCATCCGTTCCATCCGTCACCCACAAATCGACTTGCGTTTCGTTACCAATTGTGGTGCGAGTTTGGAAAAACAACTTCCCGCCCGCTTCGACCATCCAGCGCAGAGGCGCTGAGACACCCAGGTCCTTGATGAGTACGAGCGGAGAAGAATCCTGCGGTACGCGCATGAGTTTCGACCCGACAAACATGTATTGTTCGCCGGCGAGGGCCCAAGTGCCGTAACATGGACCTTGAACGGCGGGAATGTCGCGTAACAACTCAGTGCTCTGCGTGGTGGCGTTCGTTTTCCACACTTGGCATCGATTGTTCGGGGTATTTGCCGGCCATTGCACCGTGAAATAGGCGGAATCTGCGGTGACATAGGGTTCGCCTATGGACGGCTCACCGGAAACGTCATTGCTGGGTTTTGGGATATTGAACGCATCGAAGCCCGGCTTGTTATCAGACACGAGATGCACGCGCATGTCCCACGATGTCGTCGACGTCGTGAAATACGTCGTTGTGGCCAGACGAAAGAATGTCGTTCGATGAATACTGCCGACGTTGTTGTCGAACCCGAACGTACCAACCATATCGATCCACGACGAATACGTGAACGAGGGCGTACCGTCGGTAATACC
>JBGAOI010001027.1:0-2856 GCA_044221885.1 Polyangium sp. (in: bacteria) | reverse complement strand
GAAGGAGGGCGCATCCTTCCGCCTCGCGACGGTCGGGGAGCCGTTCCCGTCCATCCCGTTCGGGGCCGCTTGTGGCCCACCTTGTGGCCCAACTGCGTCCCAAGTGTGCGTAACCATTGCTCCGACTGCAGGACTCGAACCAGCGACCCGGCGGTTAACAGCCGCCTGCTCTACCGACTGAGCTAAGCTGGAATGGCGTCGGAAGCGGAGCGCGAGAATAGTCATCTCGAGTCCTAGGTCAAGAACTTTTTTGCGTTGGGCCGTCCGCTCTGCAAAAAAGCGGCGGTGCAAGACGCAGCGACACCGAAGGCTTCGACATCCGCCACGCCCGGCCCAGGAAAAACCCCTGGAGACTCGACCGCCAAGTCCGCCGGTCGTGGAGGGCTGGCCATCGCGGTCGCCAAGGTTTCGTTCATCATCTTCGGATTTGCCCAGCAGCTCATCCTGGAACGACTGCTCGGACAAGCTGGCTACGGACAGATTTCACGCGTGCTCGCCATCGTCGGCGTGCTCAACAACGTCGTCGTCGGTGCGGCCATTCAAGGTGTTTCACGCGCTGTTTCGACCGTGCCGGAAGATCAGAGTGCGTCCGCCTTTGCGCGCACGTTGCGCGTACATGTCGTCATCGCGGTCGTCGCTTCGCTTGGGTTTGCCCTCGCCGCGGGAAGCATCGCGTCGGCGGTTGGAGCGCCACACATCACCACGCCGTTGCGGTTTGTCGCGACCGTTGTGTTGCTGTACGGCGTGTACGCGCCTCTTGTTGGATCGCTCAACGGACGGAAAAAGTTCCTAGATCAAGCGGGCCTCGACATCACGTACGGCTTCATGCGCACCCTGGGCATGGCGGCCGGAGCGTTCATGCTTCTGCGCCTCGGAGGCAGCGGAACGTTTGGCGCGACGATCGGGTTCGTCTCGGCTGCATTGCTCATCGTTCCCATCGCGCTCACGCGAGCGGGCATTGGCAAGCTTGGGTCGTCAGGACCAACCACGCGCGAATACCTGGAATTCCTAGGTCCTCTCGCGTTGGGACAAGTTTCGCTGAACCTGTTGACGCAAGCGGACTTCTTCTTGCTCAGTCGGTTTTCCGGCGAAGCATCAACACGACTCGGGTTGGGCGAAACCGCCGCGGACGAACTCACCGGGACGTACCGTGGCGTGCAGCTTTTTTCGTTTCTTCCCTACCAGCTCTTGATGTCGGTGAGTTTCGTGCTCTTTCCGATGCTCGCGCGAGCCCGTTCCGAGAAAAACCAGGCCAACGTGACCGCGTACACGCGCGCAGGTGTGCGCATCGCGCTCGTGCTCACGGGACTCATCTCGGGAACGATTGCGTCGCTGGCGCCGCACGTGCTTCGTTTTGCATACAAATCAAATGCGATCTGGGAACAAGGCGGACCGGTGTTGCGCATCTTGGCGCTGGGCATGGGTTCGTTTGCACTTCTCGGCATCAGCTCGACGGCCCTGACGAGCCTCGGACGTGAACGCGTGTCCGCGATGCTCACGGCTGTCGCCGTGGTGCTCGTGGGCGGAGGTTGCACGCTGGTCGCGCCAAACGCGCCGTTTGGTCAGGACATGCTGTTGCGTACGGCGATGTCGACGTCGTGTGCGGTGATTGGTGCGTTCATTCTTCGAGGTGAAGCGGGCGGGTTCGTGTCGCCGTTGTCGTTCGTGCGCGTGCTCATCGGCGTTGCGGTGACGGTTTTCGTTGGCATGCAAGTGCCGTGGATCAGCAAGCCGGCGGTGCTCATCCAGGGTGTGGCGATGGCTCTCGTCTACGTGGTCGTGCTCGTCGTGACCGGCGAACTTGGAAAACAAGATCTCGGCCAAGTGAAAAAGGTGCTTGGCAGATCATAAAACGAGGTAAATGAGCGCGCGCGAAAGCGGCACTCGCCAAACGCTGTGACATATCTCGCCGCTTCCAACTCATGCTGAGCATTTGGGACTTCGGGTCGCCTTTGGCGCCCTTCGCCTCAAACCCCGATTGAACCTTTGACCTCATACGGAAACGAAAGATCACCGTGGCGCATCAGTTCATTTTCACCATGCAAGATGTCCGCAAGGTCCACCCTCCGAACAAGGAGGTCCTCAAGGGCCTGTGGCTTTCATTTTATCCGGGCGCAAAAATCGGCGTACTCGGACACAACGGCGCGGGCAAAAGCACGCTTCTGCGCATCATGGCGGGCGTCGACAAGGACATCCTCGGTGAAGCCAAACCGGCTGATGGAACCCGCGTAGGTTTCTTGCAACAAGAGCCGCGCCTCGATGCAGGAAAAACCGTGCTCGAGAACGTCGAAGCGGCTGTCAAAGACACGCGCAAGCTGCTCACGCGTTTTGAAGAAATCGGCGTTTTGCTCGGCGAATCGCCCGACAACATGGAGGAACTGCTGGAAGAATACGCGGTTCTTCAGGACAAAATTGAAGCAAGCGGAGCTTGGGAACTCGACCGCATGCTCGAACGAGCCATGGACGCGTTGCGTTTGCCCCCGGCCGAAGCGGAAGTGGACAAACTCTCCGGTGGTGAACGACGTCGTGTTGCGCTTTGCCGTCTTTTGTTGGAGAAACCAGATCTGTTGCTCCTGGACGAACCCACGAACCATCTCGACGCAGAAAGCGTCGCGTGGCTCGAAAGGTTCCTCGCCGAGTACACCGGCACGGTCGTTGCGGTGACGCACGATCGGTACTTCCTCGACAACGTTGCGGGTTGGATCCTCGAGCTCGATCGGGGCAACGGGTTCCCCTACGAAGGCAACTACACAGGTTGGCTCGAGCAGAAGAAGAAGCGTCTCGAGCTGGAAAAGAAGGAAGATTCTTCACGCAAGAAGACGCTCGAACAGGAGCTCGAGTGGGTGCGGATGAATC
>JBGAOI010001026.1:0-2860 GCA_044221885.1 Polyangium sp. (in: bacteria) | reverse complement strand
GGACTCATCATTGCCGAAATGACCAACGTTTCCGCGGAAGGGCGCATTACGCCCGGATGCGCCGGGCTTTATCGAGAAAGCCACGTGGCCGGTTGGCGACGCGTCACGGATTTCATCCATCAATCGTCCGCGTCGAAAATCGGCGTTCAATTGGGACACGCCGGCCGCAAAGGTTCCACGAAAAAACTTTGGGAAGGTATTGACGAACCTCTCGATGAAGGTGGATGGCCCTTGGTTTCGGCGTCAGCGATTCCGTATTTCCCGCGCAGCCCCGTTCCACGCGAAATGGATCGCAGCGATATGGACCGCGTCAAGGCCGATTACGTGCGCGCGACAAAAATGGCCGACGAAGCGGGATTCGACATGATCGAATTGCATTGCGCCCACGGGTATTTGCTCGCCTCGTTTTTGTCGCCACTGCTCAACAAGCGCAAAGACGAATATGGCGGAACGATCGCCGCGCGCATGCGTTATCCGCTCGAAGTCTTCGATGCCATTCGCACCGTATGGCCCAAAGACAAACCCATCAGCGTTCGCATTTCCGCGTCCGATTGGACGCCTGATGGCATTACGCTCGAAGACATCATTGCCATGTCGATCATGTTCCGCGAACACGGTGTGGACATCGTCGATGTTTCAACGGGCCAAACGGATCCGTCGAGCAAACCCGTTTATGGACGTTTGTACCAAACGCCATTTAGCGAACTCGTGCGCATCGAAGCAAACGTTCCGACGATCACGGTCGGCAACATTCAAAGTTACGGCGACGTCAACAGCATCATTGCGGCCGGACGCGCAGACTTGTGTGCACTGGCCCGAACGCACCTTTACGATCCGTATTGGACGCGACACGCGGCAGCCGAGCAGGGTTATTTGATGAAATGGCCGAATGCGTATGTGTCAGTTTCGCGTTTCGTACCGCGCATGAAGTGACGTTTGCCCAGAGCAACTACTTCCCGTCGCGAAACGAGATCCTGCCTGCGATACGGTCCGCCAAACTTCGCTCCAACTTCGTACGAACCTCCGCAAACACCTGCACCAATCGCTCACGGGTACGTTGGTTTGGCGCAGCATACCAATTCACGAACTGTTCCAACCAGCGCCGAAGTTCACGCTCGACGTCCCGCAGAATCACTTCGTCGTCCGAGCGGGCAGCTTCGAGCAAAAACACGAGCGCGTTCCAACGTTCCATTTTTGCGCCAATACGTAATGCATCACGGCGCATGGACAGCCGTCGCTCCGATTGAAACCACTTCTCAATAACGTGAGCGTCTGCGATATGAATCCGCGCGTCCATTTGCCGCGCTGCTTCGCGCACGACGAGTTTGTGAGAATCCCCCAATGCCTGGACAATCCATGACAAATCGTTGTCCTTTCTCAATTTTCCCGTCGTGAACACCGCCGCCCGACGCACATGAGGATCGGCGTGGTGCAAATAAGGCGCTACGGCTATTTCATCGCCAGGTTTTCCGCGCTCACCAATGCCAGCAAGAATCGGCGCAAGCTGCTCGGCCTGCGCATTCGACAGCACGCTCGAGTAATGCCGGCGTACATCCATTCCATTTTTCTCCAGCAGATACGCCGCGAGAAATCGCACATTGGAGCTTGGATCGCTCAAGAAAGGAATCAATTCCTCTGGCGCAAACGGCAACAGTTTGGTGCCCAGTATAAATACGGCTTCGTGACGAATCGACGCCATGGCATCATGCTTCATTTTTTCGACAATACGCCGGAGAGCCTCCGTGGACAAACGTTTCGTTGCTTCACGCGCGGCCCACGTGCGCACATGCGGGCGAGGCGATTGCATTGCTTGGAACAGAAACGATTCAGGAGCGTGCGCTTCATTTTCAAGCGCAATTTTCATCAAGCGTAACGTCCGCGCCAATCCTGGTGATTTGGCAGCTCGTTCAAGCAGCGACGCGCGAGAATTCGTCGCTAGCGTGGCATCGATGGCCTGAAGAATCGGGCCATGATCTGCGCGTCGCCATTGGGCAATTCGTGCGGTGAGCATGATGTTGTCAAGTAGTTCACTACGACAAACTTCATCACCTTGATAAATTCGCTTCAATCGGCCATACACGCTAGCTTGAGCCAACCCACGAATGGCAACGACCCAATCGTTGAGCCGCACGAGCAAAAATGCAAACGGCACGCGACCATGAAAACTCGCCAATTGCTCCACGCTGGCTTGACGCACGTACCCATTCGAATGAGCGCTTGCAAGGCAAAACACGCCCCATGCCTCTTCTTTGAACGAAGCAAAACGGCGTACGTCGCTGCTATTCATCGCATCCCATTGCTTTTGCCAATAAGAATACTCGCCAGCCCAAACGATCACAAAGCTGCGACTCGAACCGGCCACGTGCACCAGCTCATCGTCGTCCAATGCGGCCAACACACGATTTAATGTTTTCACGGCAGCGTGGGCAACAGACAGCTCATCCACGAGCGCCAACGGAGCCAAACAGCAAGCGACGGCGCTTCTTGGTTGGTTTCCCACCGCCTCGATGGCTTGGATCCATGCCTCTGGCGATTTGTAAATTTGATGAAAATGCAGCTCGGTCAATTGAGCGATCAGAGCGGCAGAAGCAGGGCGCATGGGGCGAGCGTAACACAAGCATCGCGGTCGTTGGTTGATTGTGTACGCTTTTTGAGGAGGTTGGTTGCGTAAACGCCATTCGTAACGGAAGCGGTCATCGTTCGTCCCGCCACCACGCGCGGGGTTGAAGAGACCGTCTCAGAACTCGAGACGCGGTTCGTCACGTACGCACGCGCGGGGTTAAAACCCTGGCCATTAGTCTCATTTATTCATCAATCATTCCCTTTGGATCCGAAGCAGTTCCATGGCAAGCTGCAAGCG
>JBGAOI010001025.1:2625-2860 GCA_044221885.1 Polyangium sp. (in: bacteria) | reverse complement strand
CTTGCTCTTCGGTGTAGCCGTCTTGGTCGTTATCGGGAATGCTTTGTCCACAAACGACTTCCCCGCTGCTGCTACTGCTGCTCGCGCCATAAGCGATACCGCCACTCCCTCCCATGCCCGACGACGACGAGCTGGAGCTCGTCGATGCGCCACCGCCGCCGCCAGAAGCCTCTCCGGGTCCGAGTAATGCAGAACTGTTGCAACCGACGGCCGCGATCGTCCCAGCGGCGGCTAA
>JBGAOI010001025.1:0-2615 GCA_044221885.1 Polyangium sp. (in: bacteria) | reverse complement strand
CCAGGTCATGAAATCGTCTCACGTGCGAACCTCCAAAAGACACGAGTCGTCATCGACAAGCGGATTCCGGTCTGGGAATCCAAGTCCAATCGATAGGTTATCACATGCACAAGGCGACGGTGGTGCCAAAGTCGCCGTCATTTGCCAACCTAGGGCACTTTCCTTCTTGCGCCGTCGTAGAGTGCTCGTGCTCGCAGAAACGCCGATCCGATGGCGATGACAGTACCACCGGATCGACTTGACATAGTCACGTATATACGGTATCCGTTCGGCCACTCGCATCCTAGCTCGCCCTGTGGCCAGTGTGTAATGTTCCGACGTAATGCCGCGACGAACCACGAGCACCGCCCCCGAAACGCCGCAGCCCTCGACAAACCGAGTGCGAAGGCCGCGTCAATCGTCGATGCCCGACGGCCCGAGTTTGCCTCGGCGCGCGACGCGAAGTACCTCGGCAAACGAAACCAAGACGGAACTTCGCCTGCGTTGTGCCGTCAAGACGAACCGTCCGACGGTGTTCGCCGACAATGTCGACACATCAGCCGCGAAGGCACCGAAGACCCGGAGGACTTGCAAGGTATCTGTTGAATTACCCGCAGCGGTAGAGACGACGGTTGCACCGGTCAAACCAATTCGCAAGCGCGCGTCAACTCGGCGCCGCACGTAGAGATCCAGCCCGACAAGTAGGTATGAAACGCGTTTCCACACATCTCAAGTACGAGGTGGGCGAGCTGACCGATGATCTTGCCGACTACAAGAAATCGATCAAAAAAAATCTGAAGTATTTGGCTGCGAGGCCAGTGCAAAATGTCGGTGCCCTGCTCTCCCAGTTCTTCAATGGTTTCTCGACGGCGGTCGTCGATCGGCGGCCTCCGAAGGAGGTCTTGCGCAATTTTTCGATCTACAAGACCCTCGCCCTCTCCAATTTTCGGGTTGGGGCTGGCAATGAGGCATTCGTCGCCAACTTCGATGGTACCAACGTCGCATTTACCCCAGAGGCCAAGACCGACTACATGTCTGTCGATCACTGGAAAGATGCCTACGATGCCTGCATGATCGGCCGTGACATGGATGGCCTGCGGTTTCTGGCCCGCGTACCCGAAAGAGTGTTCAAAGACTCCAACAACGGCGCCAGCGACTTTGACTTGGCCTACTATCGATTTTTGACGCACTTTTTTACGGGGGGCAAGGAAACGGGAGACTTGTTGCTCGCCGTGATGAATGAGGCCGACAAACCGCAAGACAACGATGTGCGGCAGTCTTTTGTCGAGCTCATTCGCTACCCAGAGCTGCTCATGTTGCAGAATTTTGTCATGGGAGATGCAGCGGAGTTTTCGCGAGCGCTGGAGAAAGCGCTCAAAAGCCACAAAAAGTTTTGGGGCAGCAAGGAAAATGCCTTTGACACAGTTGGTTGGATCTCCCTGCCCATCCTGAGCGCCTGCGCCATGGCCTCAGATGCCAAGCAATTCCCCATCGAAGTCGAGAGCGATTACGTCCCTAGATGGATGGTGATGGGCGAGGGCCTGAGGTAACAAGACGCAATAGACGATCGACCAACCCTTCGCCATTGTTGGTTTTCACATACCCACCATCGAGCACCAACGTGTGAAAATGGACATTCAGCCGCAATGCCGAGTCGAATCGCTGAATCACTGTCACCGTGCCGTGTACGTGTCCTTCGCTCAGCTTTTTGCTGGGAAACCGTGGAATTGATCGCCGGTCCGATCAATTCCGTTGGCAGGGGGCTTTGAAATACCAAACGTATGCAGGGTCGACGATGAGCCCCGGAAAACCATCTGCGTCGAGGTCTTGAAGAGCCACGCTTTCACCTATGCCTCCCAACGGATATGTGGTTTCTGGGCCGAAATCACCATTGACTCAATTCTCGCCCATGCATCTTCATCCACCGACTCTGGCGGCGCACACGGATCTTGCTCCCAATATTCGACAAGACGCGACGAGGCGAGTTTGTCAATCTTATCGAAGACGGCAGTCGGCAATATCTTTACGTTTTAGTTTTGGAAGGGGAAAGTGATTCCAAGACACTGTTGTTGCGGATCGTGGTCAAGTGCTCGTAAATGTTAAGCTTTCTGCCTATTTTGAGAGGGTCGGAGCGCGGCATTTTTGTGTAACAGGACACGCGTACGGAGGGCTGCACGGGCGTGCGAGAGGTTACGTGGGAGCGATGCGGGGTGGCCGTGGCGTGATGGGTCGATCGAGTGCGAAGCGTCGCAAGGTTCATTGCCGACGATTTCCTGTGGCAACAAATACGCTACTCCGCGGCAGTCTCTCTTGCTTTGTTGAACGCCTCGATTTTCGCGTCAATGTGCGCTTCGATCTCATTCGCGAATTCAGCGCCCATCATCATCGGTATTTGTCGACGAATTCCAGTTTCACCGGGCATACCAATCCACGAGAGCGCTCGTCCCGATTGTCGAACGCGTACGGCTATTCCATCAAGTGCCGTCATGAGCGCCTGAAGGGAGTCCACACCAATTCCATATTCGAATATTTCGGCGTCGAGTCCTACGATGCGGAACGGACACGCCCATTCGTCAGCTGTGCGCATTTCAGGATATCCAAGCTGTACTTCCACTTTGACGGTGGGATCCGTTGGG
>JBGAOI010001024.1:0-2864 GCA_044221885.1 Polyangium sp. (in: bacteria) | reverse complement strand
TGTCCAGTCGTAAGAAGTCCCGTTTCCGCAAGCGCTTGGTAGGCCGTGAGGGCAACAAGCGGAAGGGAAGCCGCTTCGTCGTGATTGAGCGATTTCGGCTTTTTGGAAACTTCGGATTCATCAATGCAGACTTCTTCGGCGTACGTACCTGGTCTACGGTGCGTCGGGGATGACCATACTTCATCGCCAACTCGAAAACGTTTCACTCTCCGACCGATTTCCGTGACGACACCGGATACATCGAGACCGAGAATCCAAGGAAATTTCAAAGGAATGATATTCCGTTGTCCGCCACTGCGAATTTTCCAATCCACGGGATTGACCGACGTCGCGCAGACGCGGATACGCACGTCGTGGGGGCGTATTTCCGGGCGCGGAACGTCATCGAGTTGCAAAACAGAGGCGTCGCCGTAGCGATGAATTCGGGCAGCTTTCATGGGTTCGGCCGATTGCGATGATGTGAAAATGTGAGAGTATGTGAGAAGATGATGGGGCGCGGAAGTTGCGAGGATACATGAAGTGGGGAAGGGAAAGAAGAGAAATGGTGCGTATCTACTTTTTGAGGTTGCGGGCGGACTTCTGGGCGTGGTAGGGTTTGCCCATGGCCAAGGGTGGATGGATGATGCGCACGCGCTTTGGTTGCATAGTCGCCGTCCTGCTCGCGGGCTGCATGCGTCGGAGCGAGCCGGAAACGGTCGCCATATCCAAAGAAGGGCCATCGGCACCGACAACAAGCGCCGCGCCAGCGGCTTCGGAAAGGGTTTCATTGCCAGTGAATCCACCTGTTGGAAAATCTGCACCCGCTCAAAAACCTCAGCGCTTGGATAGTGTAGCTGCGACCCAAGCTGCTCGCTCCAAAGGGCTCAAAGTCGACCTTTTTGTCCCCTACCCAGTCTCGTGTCCCATTGTGGACAAACCCAAAGGCGATTCGAAGTTGCTTGCGGCCAAGGGCAACCTTGCGGGTTTGCAGGTCGACATGGAGGGGTTTCTTCGGGCTGATATGGGCATTGCCGAAGCCGTTGAATTGCTTGGCGTGCCTGTTTTGTGCAACGACGGCGCTGTGCCTGGATATCTCGATATGCACCTTGCACCTCGGGATCCGTCCGTTCGGCAAGTCACCCTCGAAACACATGATGGCGAACTCATTGGCGTGATTGTCGAATTGGAGAATACCGTTACGGTCGATATGCTGGCCCTCGAAAAGCGTTACGGAAAATCCCGAACAATGCCAGGACCCCACGATTCATTCGAAGCGGGAAGTGACGTCTTCGATGTCGATGGCTCCGCATATCGAGCGTATTTCAGTTTTGCGCACCGAAAGTTTTCTGATCCACCCCAAGCGCGGCAAGTGCATGAAATCATTTTTCGTCGCACGCCGATGATTGAAATTCTTCCGGAAGGCTTCCATTCGGTGTCCGATGTCGCGCGTCTCATTGCGTTGACGCTGCATTCAACGGCTCCAGAAGCTGTAGATTTTGCAGGAACGCTTGGCCTTTACAACAAACCCGTGAATCGACGCGTCGAGTTTGGCTCGCCTTTACCAATTCGTAATATCACGACGGCAGCCGTGGTTTTACGTGACGCTCCCCCCCGCGAGTTTGTCCAGTCTCTCGAGGTGACCTTCAAATCGCCTATTGCGGGAGACGCCCAATCCTTGGCACGATCGTTGGAAACGCTCTTGAAGCTGCCAAAGCTCGCCGTCTCACCTGAAGGAAATCGTCAACGCATCGATGTCGCCGACGGCTCGAACAAACGTGGAAAAGTGTTGGTCCAAGTGTCCGGCGCCGGTGTCAAAGCCATCGAAATCGTTCGTTCAGACGCGCCTTGAGTCCGACGGCCTTCTGACAGTTCCGGCAATTCCACCCTGTCAATGGTTCGTTCTTCCAATCCGAAGCCCAGAACGGGCCATCTCGCGGCGACCACCTGGCTCAACGTTGATGTTTGCTGCGATGCGTCGAAAAACATTGCGTTGATGGCGCGAAATTCTCCTTGGTGAATCGGAAATCAGTGCTTTGCTTGACGCCATCACGTTGCCTTGGGATCCTGCCGCCATGCCCCGCCGATTCAATACGGCTGGTCCGAACGATTCGGCTCGCCACTCCACGATTTCTGCTCGTTCACGTGTTCCCGCGCTTTGGAATATCGTGGAGCAGGGCAGTTATTTTGTGCTTCATGCACCGCGGCAGATGGGCAAAACCACACTGTTGCTCGACCTGGCCGCCGAAATCAATCGTGACAAAGCGCACGTTGCAGCGGTTGTGTCGCTCGAACCCGGAGCGGCATTTCCAGCCGTGGACGCGGCTGAACTCGCGATGCTCGATTCGTGGCGTTATGACTTGGCCGCGTATTTGCCATCGGAAATATCGGTGCCGCGCTGGCCCAATGCTCCGCCAGGCAACCGAATTGGAGCTGCCCTTTCTGCGTTTGCCCAGGAGTGTCCTCGACCGATCGTCTTGTTGATTGATGGGCTCGACACTTTGGCGCGCGATGTGCGGATGTCGGTCATTCGCCAAATTCGCGCGGGCAAACCCCGACGCCCGCGAGGTTTTCCGTGGGCGATTGGCATTGCATCGTTGCGCGATCCCCGCGAACTCGACTCGCCAACACAAAGTCCCACGAGCACAGCCGTCCCCACGAGCTCCATGTCCCTCGAAGCGGAAGTGATCTCGCTTCCGCTGTTTACACGTGAACATGTGGGACAACTTTGTGAATCGTTGGCCGAACAACTTGGACAACCGGTGCTCGAAACTGCTGCGGATCGCATTTTCGAGCAGACATCTGGCGTCCCATTTCTCGTGTCTTTGTTTGCCCACCGAATGCTCGAAATGTTCGAACAGCGTAAGGGCGCGGTGACCGCTGCGGAT
>JBGAOI010001023.1:0-2867 GCA_044221885.1 Polyangium sp. (in: bacteria) | reverse complement strand
CCCAACTTCGCGTGACTTTCGACCGTCGTCTCGTTCGGCTGTGTCCGTCTTTCGCAACATCCCACGGACATGCTGAAGGTGAACAAGCGCGTCCGTTAGCCATCGAGTCGTTCCAGACGGTGCAGAAACATCGGCGGCCAAATCGTCGCGACGAACCGCAAGGTAAGTAGCGCGAATGCGCCGGACATCGCGCGCCTTTCGTTCTGCGACAAGGTCGATTGTTTGTGCACCAATGAATGCGAGCGTCGTCTCTGCTACCCAACGTGCTGTCGGACGAGCACTAGGATTTTTCGTAAGCAAAGCGGAGCAGAGCGCGTCGAAGGGGCGGGGAAGGTGAACACGGCGAGCTGCCTCCAGAATTGCATCGGCCTTGGCCACGGATGCATCCAGGATCTCCGCAGTAAGGATGCCAAGTGCAAGTAGGTCGCGTGCGCGAGCGTCGCCCAAGTCACCGTCGCTGGTTGCGAGGTAGCGAGGTGTTGCACCAACGATCGTTGTTTCAAATGCCGAACCTGAGAGTCCAAGATCAATCAGGTGCGCACGACCTGATTCATCCACGATGATGTTCTCCGGTTTGAGATCGCCGTGAGCGAGCCCAACGCTGTGTAGGTCCTCGAGCGCTTCGGCCACATCGTGAAGGATGAGTAGGGCTGATCTTGGCCGATCCTCGCGCGCTTCGTTCATCCACGCGCGCAAGTTTCGCCCTTCCACCCATTCCAAAGCGACAAACGCCGTGTTTGTCCCGTCATTCAAGACGCCGACATCGACGAGCGCTGGAATACGTGGTGAGAGCGCGAGCAGCGCGTGCGTTGCTTCGCGAGCAAAAGCTTCTCGGGCGGCGTCATCGCGTGCGAGCTTGAGAGCAACGATTGAGCCTGTGGATGTTCGAGCTTTCCAAACCTCAGCCGCGCCACCTTGTCCTGCACGGGCGAGCCGTTCGAACGACGTGTGAGTCCGCTGAGATGGCGACGTGCTGCTATCCATCAATGAACGAGATGAACATGCCGCGAGGGACTGTCAACGGAGGTGACATCGCGCCGTCACGACCCGGTACACATGGGGACTCCGACGATGTCTAGATCTTGGCCGGCGAAGCAGGTGGCTTCGGGCCCTTTGCCGTAGTTTGCAGAAACGAACTTCGCCAACGAATCGGTGTCGATGCACGTCGCTGTATACGTCGCACCCCATGCTGAAGCGGCGATGGGCGTCTCCAGTTTTGGATCAGGCGTGAGTACGAGACGCGCTTTCGCCGCGCCACCTGCGGACAAACACAACGGATCTCCCATGGCTTCGTCGAAGATTTTTTCCAGCGCTGCGACGACTTCCGGACACTCACCATCGCATCGGTACGCCAAGACGATGGCCCCATGTTCCAGATCGTGGACGTACATCTCGCGCGGTACCGTCAACGTGTACTTCTTGAACGCCGCCCATTGTCCCCAGTGATCACCTCCACTGGGTGGGTTTGTCGCGTATGTGACCGGCGTACATGTTGCAACGTGCACTGCCCCAGCGACGGGAATGTTCGTGGTCGTCACGACGCGACATTCTGTTTGTCCGGGCAAAGGTGGCGCGTTGGGCGTAAGAACTTCCGTATTCGACGGACCTGCTGGACCTACAGGCTCTTCGCCCCCGCACCCACACACGTGAGTGGTCAGAAGCAGCAAAAATGCTGAAGAAATCGAGGTCAATACGTCACGACACCAAGCCATGCCGTGAGCGTATCACGGTGCGTCGTCGTGCCCGTTCACGGACACGCGGGCGTTGCTGCACCTGTCGTGATCCACGCGCTGATGCCATCGACTGCAGCTTCCGGAACTGCGTAGAGATCGTACGGCGGCATGGGGAGACCCACGACCACGGACGCGCGCAATCGATCGAGTTCACCAGGCGCCATGCCAGCTGCGGCAGTCGAACGCGCATAGATCGGGCTGATGAGCATCTTGTAGAGCAGGTAGCTATTGCCCGGATCACCCGGCTCGATTTGCGGCATAGCTCGACCAAAGCGACGCGATTTGAGATCGGCTTGGTCGGCGTTGCCTCCCGTCTGCGTTTGATTTGCGACGCGACCAATGATCGCAGGAATGCGATTCGGAGCGCTCAAGTCGAGCCCCATCGCACTGCCACCATTTTCGATCGCGCTGTGACAACCTCCACACCCCACCACCAAACTCTTGCTGACGGCGCACTTGCCCTTGCAGAGGTCGTCCATCCCGCATGACGCAACACATGCACTCGCGGAGCAGAACAACTCTTCCGAGATCACCCGCTTCGCGCCATCGTCGAGTACCGGATCGAGTGGTCCACCCGGTGGGTTTGTCTTTGTCGTCGAGAACTGCAAAACGAGCTTCTTCTCGAGTGCCGCGCCATCGAATGCTCGAAAACCAAAGTTCGAATCGGCAATCGGCGTGAGCAGCGTGAGCCAATACCTCGTGTCTGCGACGAGTGTTGCCATCGGGGGCAACCGATACGTCACGCTTCGTCGCACAGGATCGTAACTGGGCTCGAGAAACACTCCCTGCGTGCATTGCTCCAGCGTCGTCACTTCGTCCGAGAGCGCTTGCAAGCAGAGCGATTGGCGAATGACTTCACCTGGCAGGAGAAAACGATCGAAACGCAACCGAATGCTGGATGTCGTTTGCACCAGATCGGTTGCGGCAGTGGCTGGATTTTGAGGGGTCAGCGTGATCGTTGTCGTCGCGCCGTTCGTATCCGCTCCGTAGAACGTGGCGTCGACGAGATGTAGCGGAGGTGCGTCGATGGCCTGAAACTCGGGCGAACCGACGTCGCATCCGCAGAGAAAAACAGCACTGGCGAGGGATGAAAACAGAACGAACGCAGACGTTCGAGAGGAGCGATTTGCTGAG
>JBGAOI010001022.1:0-2867 GCA_044221885.1 Polyangium sp. (in: bacteria) | reverse complement strand
AAACACATGACCCGCTCCAAGCTCGAACGCGATTCGCAACAGTTGGTTGTACTTCGCAATTCGATCCGAACGCGACGCCGAACCCGTCTTGATTTGTCCCGCGTTTGTCCCGACAGCCAAGTCCGCGATGAACGTGTCTTCCGTCTCTCCCGAACGATGCGAAATGATCGAGCGGTACCCACCTTCACTGGCCGTACGTATGCAATCGAGCGTCTCCGTCACCGTGCCGATCTGATTCAGCTTGATCAAGATCGCGTTCGCAATGCCTTGCGACATCCCGCGCGCAAGTCGCTCCGGGTTGGTCACGAAGAGATCGTCACCCACGAGCTGCACTTTCTTGCCCAGTCGTTCCGAGATGAGTTTCCAGCCTTTTTCATCGTTCTCCGCGCATCCATCCTCGATCGACACAATCGGAAAACGCTTCGCGTAGTCTTCGTAGATCGCCACGAGTTCGTCCGGGCTCTTCGGTCCTTTGTCGAACGTGTACACGCCTTGTTCCGCATCGAAAAACTCGCTCATCGCACAATCGAGCGCCAAACCGATGTCTTCACCTGGGCGATATCCAGCGGCTTCGATCGCGCGCATCACTTCCGTGAGAGCCGATTCGTTTGTCGGAAGGCGCGGCGCAAAACCACCTTCATCACCAACGGCCGTCACATGACCGGCCTTTTTCAAGATCGACTTGAGCGTGTGGAACACTTCGACGCCCATGCGCAACGCGTCCGCGTACGAAGCGCCGCCGTACGGAACGATCATGAACTCTTGGATTTCCAAACCGTTGTCGGCGTGCACGCCGCCGTTGAGGATGTTCATCAGGGGCGTGGGAAGCACTCGTGCCGAGGCTCCTCCAAGGTAGCGCCAGAGCGGAAGGTCCACCGTGTCTGCGGCGGCTCGAGCTACGGCCATCGACACGGCGAGGATCGCATTCGCGCCGAGTGTGCCCTTGTTAGGTGAACCGTCCGTTTCACAAAGCACGCGATCGATTTCGGGTTGGTCGAGCGCATCCATGCCGACGATGGATGGACCGAGGCGCGTTTCGACATTGTGCACGGCCTTCTGCACGCCTTTGCCCACGTAGCGCCGTTTGTCCCCGTCACGAAGCTCCACCGCTTCGTACATGCCCGTCGACGCGCCACTCGGCACGGCTGCTCGTCCGTGGCCTTCCGACGTGAACACTTCCACTTCCACCGTGGGATTGCCTCGTGAATCGAGGATCTCACGCGCAATGACGCTTTCGATTTCCGACATGAGTTGCTCCTCCAACTGAATTGCGGCGCGCAGCATAGTCGCTTGAAGCCATCGAGGAGATCCCTTTCTCCTTTGCCCACGACTCCGCTATGCTCCGCGGCCACTGTGGAACGTTCGATTGGTGTTTACGGCGAAGAGCTGCTGCTCTGGATCTGTGCGGTGCGACAATCTCCGCACCGTCCACCTCCCGAGCATTTGTTGCAACAAGCCAACAACATGCTGAACGACTTGAAGAGCGCGAAGTCGACGGACGAGCTTCCTGTCGTTTCCGCGGATGATGGTCAGTTCGCGATCGCTGCGCTCATCGACGAAATCGCCATGGGTTTTCCCGAAGCACGACCGCTTTGGACCCAGTATTCGCTTCAAGCGACGCGTTGGCACACGACAAACGCGGGTGTCGAATTTTACCAGCGTCTCGATCGGGTCAAGCAAGGTCCGCGAAATGTTTTGGCCACGTACTATGTCGTTCTTGGCCTAGGTTTCCTGGGGCGTTTTGGTTTGCCCGGTGCAGTCGGGTACGGCGCGACGCAAACACGTATCGACATCGCGCGCATCCTCGGCGTCGATTCGGATCGCGATTGGCACGCAGGCGCCTTGCGTCCCGTGCGTGAAGAAGCTGTCACGCCGATCGCGCTGCAAGTGCCTTGGTACAAGTCTTTGTGGATGGGTCGAGGCATCGGTCTTTTGATGCTGCTCTTTGGTGTTGCGCTGCTTTTGTCGGCGCTTCTGCGGGGGTCCTGATGGCCAAAGTGGTCGGGCCTTTGACGGCGGAAATCGAAGGGATGCTCGCTGCCGTTGCGCGAAAACATCCCGACAAAAAGCCGCCTTACCAAGTCCCTGTGTACATGGTCGTTGGTGATCCCGGCTCGGGTCGATCCACCGCGATTCGTTCGCAAATGGTCACGTGGTCGTCCGGCGATGGACCTTTGCCGCCGTCGACATCCACGCCGTTTTGCACCTATTGGATGGCCGACGAAGCTGTTTTCATCGAGCCTGAAGCGCACATCATGGGACCGCGTCGCGATCCCAACATGCTCAAAGAGCTCTGCGAAGAATTGATTCGGCAGCGTCCACGCGAACCGCTCGATGGCATTCTGTTGGTTCTGAATGCGACGATGTTTGCGGACGGGGACGAAACGCAAGTGCAAGCCTATGCAAAGACATTTCGCGATGTGCTCGTCGAAATTGGAAGTCACATGGGTGTCGACGTTCCCATTTACGTATTTTTGACTCGATTCGATACGATTTGGGGATTCGCGGACGTATTTCAATGGACGGGCGAACGTACGCGTGAAGATCCTTGGGGTTTTACATTGCCTCAAGAAACGGCTCCTGCCGAAGCGTTGCCCCGAATCAAAGAAGAACTCGATGGCCTCGGCGCGCGTTTCGAAATGTTTTGCTTCGCCAAACTTTCCGGTGAAGATCCCGTCGAAACGCGAATTCGAGCGTATCAGCATCTGGTCGAAGTGCGCGAATTCCTGGAACGCGTGCGAATTCTTTATGGCGTCCTGGCTATGGCCAATGCATTCGAACGCGTGCCTTGGTTCCGCGCGATGGCCATTGGAAGCGCCTATCCGGGAAGGGGGGATCGGCAAAGAGCAGGCGTAGCGCGATTTCAA
>JBGAOI010001021.1:0-2874 GCA_044221885.1 Polyangium sp. (in: bacteria) | reverse complement strand
AATCTTTAGATGTGGCATAGCCTGCGGCGAACGGAAAGACCAAGACGCTGGTGGAAGAAGCGTGGCGTGCGAGCATGGCACGTCGATACGGATTCTTGCCGGTATTTTTGGGGGCAATGGCGGTCTGGGCGGTGATTGCAATGGCGATTTATGGGCGGAAGTTATGGCAGGAGCGGAAAGAGCGCCTGGAAAAACCATTGCGTGAGGCGAATCGCCCCGAGCCCGAACGTGGTCGCGCGAGCGGAGCGAATGCCTACGCGTGGGCGCGGAGAAAGCACAGGCGCGACGATTCCGATGGAAGCAGAAGTGCCCAAAGTCGAGCACGAAGGCGATTGGCATACGTTGCATTGAATACTCGGACGAACCTTTTTCGAGTAATTCATTGGACCGAGTGGTAGAAAAAACTTTCCATCATTGTTGTTTGTGCAAGATAGGTTTTACGGAGCATAAAATTTTTGTGCCACTGCGACGTCGAGAAAATCATTGCCGCTAACATCGCTGATGGCGTTCACGTCGAGCCTTATCGAATTTGGTTCGCTGCAAGATTAAACGGCAATGAATTTGTTGGGGCCTCAAAAAGCGATACACCAATGTTTGAACATGCGAATGCAACATTTCCGTTCATGTTCCAATCTTTCTCGGGTATTGGCGGACCACGATGCATAGATTTGATTTCACTCCAATTGCGCATCGACCGCAAACACATATTGGAACACGCGCTCGACAAACGCGCATCGGGAGAACGGAGCAGCCAATGAGCATTCGCATGATCTCTGACGAAAAATACAAGCACTTACGCGAGCAAATGGCCAAATCTGCCCGCGTCGTTGCTTCATGGCCGCCCTGGATGATTGATCAACCGCAACGGCGAAAATTCGCCGCCAAACAAGCGGAAAAAGAAAACGCCACCGCGCCGAAGTCTTCTGCCGCTCAACCCGATCGTTGAGCCGCCCCCCGCGCGTCTCAGCACGCTCTGCGTCGTTTCCTGACATCCCCATATCCCTCCCCCATCACCTCGACTACTATCGTCCGCCTCATGGACGTCGTTTCCGTCTGTCCTTTCCGCGTCTCCTCGTTGCTTTGGCAAAGGCAACGCGGCGGCACGGTCCTCACGATCATCTGCAAAGCGACGTTCGACCTGTACCCAACACAAGCACGTCTCTCGCAGGATCAAGACGATCCCAACGAAGACGACAACCACTGGAACGACGACCCCGCGCGAAGTCTCTATTCGCCCAATGACCTCGTCCCCTTCAAAGTTCGCGCCGACGTCGTGCTCGTTGGCCACGCTTTTGCCCCACGCGGTGAACAAGTCCGTTCGATCCCGACACGTCTCGTCGTCAGCTCCATCGACAAAGCCGTCGAAGCCCACGGAGAACGCGCGTTCGCGATCGATGGCAGCTTTCGCGAAGGCGCTCGCGTCAGCAAAGTCCCCTTGCGTTACGAACGCGCCGCCGGTGGCCCCGATACCTACAATCCCGTCGGGGTTCGTCCGGACGCACCTTTCGATGCCCACGGCTTGACACCCCTGCCAAACCTCCAACCTCCGGGCCTGCATATCCAATCACGAAACGACGTGATTCCCTCGATTGGATATGGCCCCATTGCTCCTTCGTGGCCGGGCCGCGTGGATCGTCTCGGGCAACATGCCGCGACATTTTCGTGGCACAACCTCCGCAATCATCCGTTGCCCGAAGATATCGATCCGTCTTTTTTCAACTGCGCCCCGCCCGATCAACAACTCGACGAACTTCGGGATAACGAGCGCATCGTGCTCGAAAACCTGCACCCGCAGCAACCGCGCCTCATCACGAGTTTGCCCGGGCTTCATCCGCGCGTGTTTGCCGTTCGCAGCGGCAATGCCGCCCAAGAAGTCGCGGTTCGTTGTGACACACTCTGGATCGACACGGACAGGCAGCAATGCACCATCGTTTGGCGCGGTCAAATGGTGCTCGAACGACCCACCACCACAGGTCGCGTCGTCGTCGCGATGGAAGAGCCCAGCCAACGGCTGACATGGACGGACGTCGAGCGGCATTTTGCAGGGTTGGGTCAGGTCGCGCCGGCTCAAGATTCTGAACCTCGACGCGAGTCTGTCTCCATGCCCAGTCCTGCAGCCAGGCCGTCACGTCCAGGCACCTTGCCATTCCCACGCGGTGGCGATGGTCCTGCGGACTCGTCAAAGTCGCCCCCCGAAGGCACCACGATCGGACCACCACCAGCGCCTCCGGTCCGCGCTCCAGCGAATACCGTCTTGCCGTTTGTCCCACAGAACACACCAAGTCCCGCGCCGGAACTGCCCGTTCCTGGCGATGCGGCACCCAAGTGGCTTTCCAGCACGCGCCAAGGAATGCCTGCGGTCGCGCCTCCTCCGGCAAACATCCCCAACGCCACGCCGTTTGCCCCGACAACCAAGTCCACTTCTCAAGTCTCGCCCGCAGTTGCACCGCCACCACCCCTTCCTGCGCCACCACCGCCCCTTCCGGCAGCGCCCCCTCCCATGGTGTCTCCGCCGCCGGCCGCGGCGGGTTCACCCCTCGACAGTCCGTGGGCAAACTCGGGAGCCCGAGCCACAGGCGACAATCTTCCTGCGGTGAGTTTGTCAGGTCCAAGTCCTATCGCCGCAACCGCAACGGCCATGGCGTCGGTGGGTCTCGGTGCAGCGGCAGCCGCGGTTGCATTTTCCAGCGGTTCTGCGGCCGCTCCTCCGCCTCCAGGCATGGTTGCCAATGCCGCGTCAGCGGGCGCAGCTTCAGCCTCGAACGCCGCAGCGATTGCAACGCAATGGTCGAGCGGCACCAGCGAACGAGAATCCAGCAGTTCACCCGCACCTGCTGTACGTACGACATTTTCCACGCGGAATGCCGCGCGCGA
>JBGAOI010001020.1:0-2883 GCA_044221885.1 Polyangium sp. (in: bacteria) | reverse complement strand
TCGTGGATTCTCACATTTACGCCAGGCATTGCCATCGAATATGGCCTGTGAAGTCATGCACCAAGTGAACAAGTGTACGAGCGAATTGCTTGTGCAGAGTCGCCGTCTTTATCGAGTTCATAAGGGCTGGCCTCCGCTGCGCTCGCAACCCATAACCTCTTCCCACCTCACATTCCCCTCGACGGGCGCAACAAACCAAGTGGCAGCATTACGCAAATCCGCAATGCCGCCCAACTCCACCATTGCCTCATCACGACACGCACAACGCCGGAACCACCGAAACGTTGTTCAGCTCGTTGCATTCGTGTTGTTTCCGCCGATCCAGTTGCATTCCGAAACTTCGTGACATCCATCCAAGAACCCGATAAGCAAGAACATGATGCGCAACGAGTACCTCCACCTGCTTCTGCCATTTGCTGACGATCACCCACGCCCTGGATGGGGCATGGTCGCACCAAGGTGACTCGGAACGCGCGCTTGCCGCTTACAGACCACAAAGGATAAACGGCGAAGATAGTTATGAAAAATATTCGCATCGGTTTCGGTCTACTGCTCATGCTTCTCCTCATTGGGCTCGTTGCTTCGATGACCGTTCGTCGGGGCAAAAGCTCGTCCGAAGAGCGCTTGGAGGGGGCTCCGTCCGCGTCTCCGGACGCGAATAGCCCGAAATCGGCCAAAGAGCATATGCAAGATTCGGTTTGTCGGAGCAATTGTGCAACGACGGCGCGTACATGTTCGGCGGTCGCCGATGGAGATGAAGCACTTGCGGCATGCGACGCGGAACAGCGCAAGTGTTTGGCAGCATGTCCATGATGCTGAAATAACGAACAACTTCTGAAGCGCGGCACTTCGTTTAGCCTTTGTCGGGTGAACCATGGGCCCATGGAGGCTCGGGCCTCCATGGATGGTGGTGCTGGCCTCCAGATTCGGGTGTGGGAACCGACGTCGCCTGCAAAATTCCTATAAAATCGGCTTCTTCCAGGTCGGCACGCGTCGTGCAATGTCTTCCGAACACAACGACCCAACGATACATCGGGAGCACGACCATGAAATTCTCCAATAGCCTTGTTTCTCTTGCCATTCTCAGCGCATCCAGCCTCATCGTTCTCGGCTGCAATCAAGACATTGATATCGAAGAGAACGTAGATCTGGAATCGGAAGCGACGCAAGAAGCAGCTTCGGAACTGCTCAATGGGACGACGACGACAGATTTTGCGCCGGTGATTCGCATTCAGAGCGATTTTGGCTTGTGTACGGCCACGGCCATTGCGGATGACCTGATCATTACCGCCGCGCATTGCGTGAAATACTTGACGGACGTGACCAGCAACGTTCAGGTTACGGTAGCCCACGGCAACAACTCGGGTGCCGATGGCGCTCGGTCGAGTTACATCATCATGAGCGAGGACATCTACGATAACGAGAATATCGGTTCCAGCGTGTCGACGAGTTTCATCAAGCGTGATTTTGCTTTTGTGAAGTTTGGCGCGGGAACGTTTAGCTCGTATTACAGCTTGAGTTCGGTAGGATCGAGTATTACCGGCCAAACCGTGCGTTTGCTCGGCTTTGGCGGCACGGAAACTAAAGCGTATGGCGACGAGCCCGTGACCAGCACGATTTTCAGTAGCCCTTATGGTTATATCACCACCTCGCAAAGCAGCGGTGGTAACATCGAAAGCGGCGATTCGGGTGGTCCGGTGCTCATGACGAGCGGCAGTACGTACGTGGTGATCGGCGTCAATTCTGCAAAGGGCAATTCGTCGGGGTATCATCCGATCCTTACGACGTCGCTGAGCAGCTACATTACGCCGGTTTTGGCCGAGCTCCCGGATGTGTGTGTGGAAGCGCATGAAGATGCGAATTACGCGGGCAATTCGTGGTCATTCTGTGATTCGGCGGCGATTGATGCCGATTTGGCGAGTGCGGGTTTTTCGGACCCGTTCAAGATGGAGCGGCACGACGATTTCGATGCTTGGAATGACGAAGTTACGGCCTTGGAAGTGCCCGCGAACGTCGTCACGACGATTTACCAGCATTCAAGCTATGGTGGTTCGTCGGTGACGTTCCAAAACGTGTATTCGTTTGGAAATACGGCGTCGATCAGCACCCTCACGCCGTACGGATTTAATGACCTGATGTCCTCGGCAGTCGTGACGAGCGTGACGACAGCGGCGGACACGCAATGGATGCTAGAGATCACGCGACACGGCAAATGTATGGACGTGACGAACGGTGGAACTTCCAATGGGACCAAGCTTCAGCAATGGAGCTGCTCTGCGGATAACACCAATCAATTGTTCGAGCTCGAGCCGGTGGGCAGCTATTATCAGATCAAGCATACAGCGTCGGGCAAGTGCTTGGATGTGCTCAATGCGTATACCACGGATGGATCGTACCTCCAGCTTTGGGAATGCCATGGTGGTGACAATCAGCTTTGGTCGATGTCGAGCAATAACTCGTCGAGCGACGCGCGGGATTTCAAAATGGTAGGCAAAGGCAGCGGTAAGTGTATGGATCTGGCGGGCGGCTCATCATCGAATGGTACGCAGTTGCAGATCTGGACGTGCAGCAGCACGAACACCAACCAGAATTTTGCGATCAAGCAGCTCTGAGAGACATAGGAATTGCCGGGGCGCGATGAATCACGCCCCGGCAAGAATGCGGTTTGGCGCGACTTCAAGGGGCGTGATGAATCACGCCTCTTGTTGTCGATTTTCCGGGGCTCAAAGGAATCGCATTGGCCCTGACGCTTCAATGCAATGATGTCGCACGCATACGTTCGTTGCATTCGTAAAATGAGCTGTTGCAGTTCGCCACCGCTCCATGTACCCTCGCTTCATCTCGATGAGTACGGTGCTTGCTTCTGTCATTTTCTTCGGAGCT
>JBGAOI010000101.1:0-16819 GCA_044221885.1 Polyangium sp. (in: bacteria) | reverse complement strand
TCTTCGCAGTCTTAGCGAGAGATTTATTGTACTGGGTCAGTTGATCTCTCAAATATATCCTTTTTTGATCTTCTAAACTTTGATCTATAACTTCCTGTTTTCTAGTTTGAATCGCGAAAATATCGACAACCAATCCGCCACGCGACATCAGGAGGTCTGAAAGTACGGCTCCGCCTTCACTTCAGCCCGAGCGCCGTCAACTGCTCCAACGTCGCCACCAATACGGCATTCGTAACGCCATGCTTGTGCGCAATCTCGAGCGGCTCGACGGTCAGCAAAAGCAAATCCGCAATAAATGGCGTAATCGGTCCAAGAACGAGGTTTCCGCGCACCGCAGCGTAAAGCATCGGTGGCGCTCGCCGACTTACCGCGAAAAACCCTTGCGCGACGCAATGTAATTCGTCAGGTAATGTGAAGTCAGGTCGCGGACTCAAAACGAGCGCTTTCATCATCGCCGTGAGAAACTCGTCCTCCAATGTTGCGCTATCGCCAATTCCGTGCGCTTCACAAAAACGAAAGAATGATTCTTCTAGACAAACTCCAGGCCCCGCTAGCGATGTTTCCCGATACGCTTCAAACGCCGAGGATTCCAAAAATTGCGCCAACAGTTCGTCCAGTTGAACATCCTCGGGATGCGCGACTCGCCACGCATTCACAGTTCGCGGGTACAATTCCAAAAGTCCACCACTGCCCCGATGTTTTCGCTGAATGACGTCGGCACGCACACGTTGCGCAGTTTTTCGCAATTGAACCGGATCAATGCATAAAAGCGCCTGCAAATCGTCCGCGGATACATCGAGTTCATCAACGCGACCGGCAAGAAATGCATCCAGGTACGAGCGATGATGCAATAACCGATCAAGCGCTTGGTCGAGCGAAATCACGATGCCCATACCTCGACAAGAGAACGAAGACGTTCGAAACTGCCAATGTTTTCGGCAATGAGCCGCCCATCGGCGTCGAACTTCGGATCCTCGTACGTGATCGCAGAAAGGTTCGGGCAACGCGGAATCAAGCGGCCAAGGAGCTCGAATTGTTCGTCCAGCAAAACCCCATGGTGCAGGTCCATAAAACTGTCCTCGACGATTTCACATCCCGACAAATGAATCTCGAAACAATGCTCCAATGGCAACTTGTCCAAGTCCGCATACAGCGCGTCGCCGCGATTTCCGAGCAACCATTGGTACGACAAGAGATGCCCCACATCGAGCGTTGCGGGTGATCCGGTTTCTTCAACGACGTGCCGAAAAAAATCATACGCGTGCATTTTGCCAATAAAGAAACTGGTTCCATCAGAAAAACCAGGAAATTCAACAAACAGCGGAGCATGCAAATTCTGTTGAACTTCGGCGGTGTTGCGAATGGCCGCATCGAGCCCTTCGGGGGTAAGGTAGGGCGGAAGCGGATACGGCAATGGTTTGCCGTGAATCGACCAAAGCCCCAAATCTTCGTTCACCCACGCGAACTGGTATCGGTCGATGAGGGCATTGGTGAAATCAATGATTCGACGACGATCGTAAGACTCGAGCGCACCGAGGTTCAGCGTCGTCTGATGAAATGCACATACGGGAAACGCGGGAATGCGGGCGAAGAGGTCGTCATACGCCGCAAAATAGTCTCGAGGATCGAGGCGATTTCGGCTGCGCGGCTGAAACGATGTAAACAAATGATGAAATGTCTCGGCATGCGCCGATAAAAAACGCACGACGGATTCCGTTGCTCGATCGCCACGTCCCGGTTCGTGGGAAAACCCAATCGGAGCGCCCCAGGAGAGGTCCATTCCAACCCCCCATGCGCGGCGCCCCTTCAGATCAGGAAATCGAGCTTTCACAGCCCCTTGGCAGCATTCACGATGCTCGCAAGTTTGCCCGCACGCTCACACGTAATGGCCTTGGCATTGTCAATGTCTTCAGGGCACGGTAAATTGTAACAATTGGAGCTCGCTTTCGGCTCCTCTTTGATCAACCCCTGCACACCAACGATTTTGAGCGCTTGCAACGCCGCAATGTTCTGGTCGATCGTTGCATCGGCACACGCCTCGGCAACAGGCGTATTTGCGGCAGATTCGGCGACATCGGCGAGTTTTTCCAGACGATCCGCTGCATCGGCCTTGGCCTTCGCAATGATCCCTTCCGAACCGGGACAAGGACCATAACAATTGGTCGCCTCGGCCGGCACATTCACGATCAACTCACCAACCGTGAAAACCTTGAGCGCACGCAATCGAGTCAGGTTTTCGTCCACGGTTGCCGTCGACGTAGAATCGGGCTGAGCCGAGTTACCTGCCGGATTCGTGACCGGTCCGTCCGCAGTTCCGGCACAACCAGCAAGCGCTCCAACCGCACCCGCAACGACAGCTATTTTCAGATCCATGTCAACTCCAAGATTCGGGATCAAAGGAAACGAATTGTCCCCCAAGGCCGAGCTTAGACGAGATCGCGCCCAAAGTCACGCGATTTGAACGGGCACTGGCATTCAATCCCCGACAGCTCAAAGCCCCGCCGATACGACCGAGAAGCTCCCGCCGGCCTCGTTTTCGCGGCATGCAGGACCCTCGATGGGAAGACTTGCAAGGCGTTCGCGAAATGTAATATGACGTCGCCGCGTCAACTCGACAAGCGGCGACCAAACCGCATGCGTGAGCCGGGCGCGAATGAGCAAATGCCAGATCAGATTGGAGCGTTTGTAAAGATAGCTCATTCCAAGGTACGGTAGAATGGCTTCAGGATCCGAAGGACGGCGTTGCCATATCGATTCGTGCGAGAAAAGACGCTGGTAGAGCCAAGCATACCCTTGGGCAAGTTCGTCCGGGGACATGTGTTTTGGTCGAAACACCACATGCGCCGTGTCGTATAAGCTGTAGTCTTTATGGAGCAATCGCCCCTCCGCCTCCATTTGCTGAAAAAGCGGGGTTCCCGGATAAGGCGTAAGGATATGAAACGTGGCGCATTCGAGGCGCGTGTCTTCGATCCACTCAGCGAGGTTCGCGAATGCGTCTTTGTGATCGTGGTCGAATCCCAGAACAAAACTGCCATTCACTTGAATACCGTTGTCATGGAGCATTCGGACACGTCGCGCATAATCGGCAGCACGAGGCATCTTTTTGCGCGAATCCTTGATGTTGTCATCGGAGAGCGATTCAAAACCAATGAATACGCCCGTGCAACCGGAAAGCGCCATTGCGCGAATGAGCGAAGGATCGTCCGTCACGTCGAGCGTCACGGCAGCACTCCATATTTTTTCGAGAGGCCGTAAAGCCTCACAAAGTTTATGGAGATATTTCTTGTTCGAGCCGAGGTTATTGTCCGTAAAAACCGCGTAGGGCTGCCCGTCGTCTCGGATTTCCGCAGCGATTTGCTCGGGATCGCGCATGCGGTACGGCATGCGCAGCCCGTCCGTCGCAAGGTAGCAGAATTCGCAACGATTATGGCAACCGCGCGTTGCATTCACGCTGGTCGTCGTGAGAAAACTCTCTCGCGGTAGAAGCTCACGTTTCGGGGGCGGATCATCACGGTAGGGTTTGTCGAAGTCGGCACGATACACGGGTTTCAAATTGCGCGCCTCGACATCGCAAAGAATCCTCGGCCATAAATCGACCCCCTCGCCAATGGCCATGGCATCCGCATGCGGCGCGACTTCTTCGGGGCAAGAAAGCGCGTGCAAACCGCCGAGAATCACTTTGCACCCGCGAGCTTGATACGCGTCGGCAAGCTCATAAGCTCGTTTGGCAAACGTGAGGTGCACCGTTATGCCCACAACCTCGGGAAGAGGATCCGACGGCGGCGGACCAAGAAGGAGGTTTTCGTCCCAATAAGTGACGGTCCAATTCGGCGGCGTCGCGCCCGCAATGCTCGTGAGCGCAAGCGTCGGTGTAAGAACGTGTTTCCCGAAACTCGCATTGGGGTCTTTCGGGTAAAACGGGTTGATGAGAAGCGCGCGCCGCGGCGTTATCGGTCCTGCTCGCCGAATCGCATCAAGCGATGGCGCAACACGCATGGAACGCGGCATCCAACGGGGAGCAATAGGCGATCGAAAAGGTTCGTCAGGGTGAATGCGTCGCTGTGTATTCATCAATTCTCCTCCTTCATGAGCGGAAATTCATCGATTCTTTCGCGAATACGTCATCTTGACGCGCCGCCGCAGCGCGCGTAACTTTCGCAACCAACCTCGCGTTCGGCGTTTGCCGGCGATGTTCACGACAAACGAAGCGGCAATGATTTGTGTATCGAGCCAAGCGGAGCGCTTCGCTGCATATAGTTTGTCGAGACGCAACGATCCTTTCGCCGAGGTAGGACCGAAAAGCTGCGCCAGCCCCGTAATACCCGGGTTTACATCCCACCGCGTATCGTGCTCTTCCCGGATCCAACCGAGACGCTCGATATCGGCCTGCGTGAGCGGCCTCGGTCCGACCATACTCATGTCGCCGCGAAGCACGTTCAGAAACTGCGCGGTCTCATCAAGGCCCGTTGCACGAAGCCACGCCCCGACACGCGTCACCTTCCCGCGATGCATCGTGCGGAATTTGAGGATATGGAAGGGTTTTCGCCCGCGCCCAATGCGTTCCTGTCGGAAAAACACCGGACCTCCGTCGTCGAGTTGGATGAGCCCCGAAGCAACGAGAAAAAATGGCGCAAAGACCTGGCAACCCACAAGGGCGAAACCAATATCAAAAGCACGTCGTGCAAGATCCATCTGGGGAGCAAGAAAACTCACGCGAGGAAAGTTCGGCATGGTGGACTCGATCAACGCACGAAGATGTGGCTTTTTTATGGAGGATTGGAGGAGATGACGGGGAGAATGGTAACGGAATAGCCTACGTGCGGCAAAGAGCTTGGGACAAGATCGTAGGCACGTCACGATCTTTCGAACGCAAATCGCGAACCGATCGTATAGAATGCAAACATGATCCACCTGAGTCTTCGCTTCATTGCCGCGTTCGTGCCTGTCGTCCTCGCTATTCCCGCTTGTGGCGACACGTCGTCGTCTTCTTCAGGAACGACGCACGCCGAATCGTCGTCGTCATCGAGCTCTGCTGGCCCATCGAGTTCATCGAGTTCAGGAAGCAGTTCGTCAGGCAATGGCGGCTCTGGAGGCATGGGAACGGGCGGTTCCGGAGGCGGGGGCATGGCGCTTGCGGATTTGTCTGATTCATTCGAAGGTTCGATACTTTCGTCGGATTGGTTGGTGTATCGCCCGGAAGTCTTGGGGATTGACGTCAAAAGCGGTGCATTGTCCCTACGTTTGACGCAGCAGGCGCTCTGGTTCAATGGCAATCGTGGGCCGTTGGTGTACAAGTTCGTGTCGGGCAATTTCAAAGTCACATCGCGCGTTCACGTGCGCAAAGCGTCGAATCCAGCCGCGAATCCGACGACGCCTGTGCACCTGGCTGGATTGATGGCGCGAAATCCGCAAGGGGAAATGGTGGGAGCCAATGAAAACTATGTATTCATCGTGGCTGGCTTTGATGAAGTCGATCTTTCAGTCGAAACGAAATCGACGCTCGAAAGCGTAAGCTCGTATGAAGGTCCGGCGTGGGCGTCGGCGGATGCGGAACTACGCTTATGCCGCGTCGGAAACACGTTTTACATGTACAAACGCATGATCGGTGCTGCAACATTTACGTTGGCCAAGACCTACGATCGCCCGGACGTACCGGCCAAACTTCAAGTGGGCATGAACGTGTATTCGGCAACGACACCGGACCTCATGGCTGGTTTCGATGAAATCACATTTGCCGATGCCGCGAACGAAGCGGATTGCGCGGCGAATTAGACGCCGACCCCTCCCCGTTCGACGTTTCGCCAATGGCGCGATTCTGCGCAACAAGTACCTTGAGAAATTGGACAAACATCGACGAAAATCATAAGGAGTTACCCCTGTGTCAAATATCGCCATTCTTCCACGCCGTTTCGCTCTCCTCGTCGTGCTGGCGACAAGCTGCACCAATAGCGGGATCGAGCTTCCGCCGCTCCAACAACATGACGCGGGCACAACGGACGATGCTGGCACGGGTCCTGACGCTGCTTTGATCGACCCGGCATGGACCGACGACGACGTCTTTAACGAGAACGAAGTCGCAACATACGAGTTGACCATAACACCTGCGGACTGGGATTATTTGAACAAGCACGCGCTTGACGAAACGTACGTGCCGGCGACGCTTCGTTACCGTGGACAAACCTGGGCAAATATCGGAGTTCGCTACAAAGGTGGGTTTGGCACACTGAAACTCTGCTTTGATTCGGCGGGGAATCCGAAGTGCCCGAAGATATCGATGAAGCTCAAGTTTAGCGAGTACGTCCCGGAACAACGCTTTTTTGGACTCAAGCGGATCAATTTTCACTCGATGCATTACGACGACTCGCATATGAAAGACCGGCTGGGTTACAGCTTGTTTCGCGAATTCGGCGTCCCCGCGCCACGCGCGACGCATGCGCGGCTGGTCATCAACGGAAACCTGATGGGCGTGTTCGCGCTGGTCGAAGAGATTGATGGGCGTTTTACCGAGGATAGGTTTGTCGCAAAAGACGGTGGCAACGGAAACCTGTACAAATCGATCTGGCCCACGAGCCTCGATCCACAAACGTACATTGGGGCGCTCGAAACGAACGAGACCACGCCCAACGTGGACCGCATGGTGCGTTTTGCAAAGGCGCTCGCGGCTGCCGACAATACGACGTTTCGGCCGACGCTCGAGCAATGGACGGATTTTCCGACGTTCATTCGGTATTTGGCGGTGGATCGATTGATCGATCATTGGGACGGCATTGTCGGTTGGTATTGCCCGAAAGGCCCGGACCTTTGTTACAACCACAATTATTTTTGGTACGAACAATCGAACGCCGATCGTATGTGGTTGTTGCCGTGGGATATGGACAACACGTTCCAATCGCCCAACCCGATTCGCGAAAAATACGGAATGCCTGATTGGAACGAAAGTGGCGGGACGTGTGGCATGATCCCGGTTTTCTTGGACATTCCCGGACGGGCGCCGTCGTGTGATCCCTTGCTCAATCGCATGGCCACGCTTCTTTGGGACGATTACCGCGCGGCAACTGCGGAACTGCTCGCGGGCGCGGGTGGACCAGGGTTTCTCGAGGCGAAAATTGAGGCAATGGAAAAGCAGCTCGCTCCGTTGGTGGCCGAAGACCCGAATGGTCCGGGGGTTGGAGCATGGCAAAATGCGGTAAAGGATTTGCGTGCGGATTTGCCGGTCTTACGGGCACGTGTCGCGCCGTAGACGTGCACGTCACGAACTTGGATGCATAACGACGCGACGAACGTGGGGCAAGGAGCTGGGCCTTGACAGGAGCGGCTACGCCCCGATGCGAGCGCGAATCGCGGCTCGAGTGGCCTCGGAAAGCGTACGAAGGCACTCTGGCGAAAGGCCACGGAGAATATCGTCTGGCAACGCCAGCAAAACCTGCTCGGGCCCCAGGCCCGCCACACGCTGCTCGGGCGTGAACTGCGCCATGCACTGCTCGGGCGCCAAGCCCGCCAATCGCTGCTCGGGCGTGAGCCGCGTCAAGCACTGCTCTGGGGTGAGCCGCGCCAAGCACTGCTCCGGCGTAGCCAGCGCGATGAGGTCATTCAGTGCGTCTTCGTAACTCTTCACGGCAAGGTCGAGGTCTTTCAACGGGCTACCCCCCGATGCGAGCGCGAATCGCGGCTCGAGTGGCATCGGAAAGCGTACGGACGTACTCCGGCGAAAGGGCGCGGAGAACATCGTCAGGTAACGCCAGTAAAACCTGCTCGGGCGCCAAGCCCGCCACACGCTGCTCGGGCGTGAACTGCGCCATGCACTGCTCGGGCGCCAAGCCCGCCAATCGCTGCTCGGGCGTGAGCCGCGCCAAGCACTGCTCGGGCGTGAGCCGCGCCAAGCACTGCTCCGGCGTAGCCATCGCGATGAGGTCATTCAGCGCGTCTTCGTAACTCTTCACGGCCAGGTCGAGGTCTTTCATTTGCATGCTCGCTCGGTTTCCTCTCAACTGCTGCACGTGTTCTACAAACAAACGATACACGGCCAATTCGTCGTTGTCCAGAAGTTTGATCGGGCCATGGTCCTCCAAAAACGCCCGCGTAAATGCATACATCAGCCGCTCGGACGGACCCGACTTGTACGCTTCACGCAGCTCCACTGCGTGCAAGGGCAAACCACCCAAATGCCCTTGGTACAGCCCGTTTCCCACGGCTTTCAGTTCCCCGCCCATACACTCGACTTGCTCAATGAATGGTTTGGAAATCCGATCCGCGACCACCATCAAGCATATCTCGTTTGGCTCGAACACCGATCGTTCGCGCATGTACAAACTGGCATACGCCATCAACGTGAACACATCGGCCGGTTCCAGATCATCCGTGACACCCTTGTATTCGATGAGCGTGTGTTTTCTGAGGTAATCAAAGATGCTGCGGAACTTGTGCGCACCAAAAATCGGCGCTGCCGGCAACTCGATGTCGCTCAGGGGCGAACTCGGCACCGTCGCATCTTCACGCTCGACAACGAGAATGTCCAAGCGCAAGGGCAAACGGCTCAGAGGTACTTCCGAGAACGTCTCGCGGTTTTTAGGGGCGAACCACTTGATCACCAGGGCAAACAAAGGATGCCACGGCGTCGCAGGTAAAACGTCGGTGCTGTTGGTCTCGTCCACAACGCGACGAGATGGCCGCGACAGACCACAAAGTCAAGACAAACTTTTGTCGTGCGGACGCTTTGTAATACGTTCGGCAAAGTCGACATTGGTTCGTCCAAACGATCACCACAATGTTGGTCCGTTCGTCATAACGTACGGGCCAACCCATGCGTGAAAATCGTCGCGCACAATTGCTTCAATGGCCCGCGGTTCCATTCGGCCGAAGTGGCGCAAATTGTACGTTCCAAGGATTGACAACCCTCGCGATCCATGGTGTCGTGCGAATACCATGCACAAAGCCGCACTTGTTGCTGTGTCTGTCCTCGTCTCGAGCTGCGGCCCGTCACCTACGGTCATACGTTCCGTGCCGACAGATCCATCCAATGGCGGCGCTGTGCCCGGACAGACCGTCGGAAGCCAAAACATATCGAGCAACGGCAATCCGACAGCCAATCTTCCCAGCGGTCCTCCTGTTTGTTCCAATGCCGAATGCGGCCCCGCGCCGGGATTTCCCACGCAGCAATGCCCAGACGGCCAACACCTTGGTGGACGCGGACCGTGCGTGCGTTTCGCGAATGGTATTTGCGGATGGACACGGATGATCTGCCCAGCGCCCGGACAAACAGCTTGTGATCCGTCCGCTTGTGGCCAGCCGCTTTATTCGCAATGGAGTTGCCCCGATCAAACGGTCGGCTCATTCGAATGCGTTCGCGCAGCAAACGGGCAATGCGGAATGACGTATATCGCTTGTCGAGGTTTCGCCCAGAGTTCGCCGCCGCCACTCACCTCACCACCACCTCCGCCGCCTCCTCCGCCGCCACTGGCCCGTTCTTGCAATCCAATGCCGAGTGCCCAAGAAGTCGCAACGTGGCCCGTGGAGTCCATCTGTCACAATGGTGGCGGCCCCGATCCTGGGGATGTGCGCACATTGATGTCATTCGCTGATGGCACGGCGCTGGTCAACAACAATGGCCGATGCATGCGCGTTCGTTTTCGCACGTGTTACTCCAAATGCTTGCCGCCTGAAGCATTGATTGCCACGCCGTCTGGCGAAATCCCCATTCGTGACGTACGCGTCGGAATGTCGATATGGACGCGAAACCGTGATGGTGCGCGAGTTGTCGGTATTGTCGAATTGGTGTCGAATCCCAGCGTGCAAAAAGGACATCACCTATCGCGCGTCGTGCTCGACGATGGACGCGTCATCGTTGCGTCGCCAGAACATCCGCTCTTGGGCCAAAAGCGCATGCAGGATCTTCAAATAGGCAACGATTACGATGGCGCCAAAGTCAACGACGTGCAGTTTTTGGAGTATTCAGGCTCGAGCACCTACAACGTCTTGCCCTCCGGCGAAACCGGCGTGTATTGGGTGAACGGTGTCCCGGTGACCAGCACCATCGGGCCGTAGCGTCAAAACGAGTTTGGCGCAGTCGCACCATTGTGCAGAACGCAATTCCATGGTCGCGAGACACTTCTGCTCGCGTCGGACTTCCGCCTTGCCTCCCGCACCAATCAAACGGACTTGATCGTTCAAACGCGTTTGAAAACGCGATCTGCCGCAAATTCTCGCGTCCGGGCACGTCGCCATTCAAACGCGTTTGAATCCATCCCCCAGGGACACCTCGAAACCGTGGGATCTGCGCATTTTTCAACGTGGCACAGCCCGTGCTTTCGACGCCCGTACAGCCATCGACATGGCGAGTAGCAGGCAAGTTGTTTGCCCGGAGCACTCCAAGAACTGCGAGGTAGGTCCTATGGCATTGGATGAAACGTTCGACAATGTTCTCGATATCGTGAACAAGATCGAGAAAGCCCTCTACGTCCTCTACAAAACGGTCAGTACAGCCGGATTCAAGGCACTCACCGACAAGATCCCAGAGATGCTCAAAACGACCATCCAGACGAAGCTCAAGGATGTCATCGGGCAGGTCTCGTCGGTTGTATCTCAATTCCTCGACGGGCAGGTCATGAGCGAGGTGAAGGGTGTCTTGAAGGCCGCGATCGACGTGACGCAGGCGACGATGGACCTGTTACCGGATACGGCGCGAACGGCAGCCGAAAAGGCCGAGCGCTTCATGCGCGCCGTTGTGGGTCTCGTCACGGCGGGCACCGATCACATCAGGGCCATCATCGCGCTGATCGGCGCGGTCGTGACAAACCTGGGCGGCGGCACCGCCAGTTTGGAAGCGGCGACGATCACCACGCTCAAAACCAACCCGCTGCTGCTGCCGGAACTCGCCGCATAACAAACAAGCCCGGACCTCATCTGAATAAGGAAAGAACATGCCTACACTGGTCATTCCTGGCGTTGCGGTAACTGTCGTCAAGGAGGTGCTTCCCCAGCAGCTCTCCCCATCCGGCGTGCTGGGTATCATTGGTCTCGTCGAAAAGCCTTCGACGACCACGTTGCGTGCCTCGAGCTGGAGTCGGTTTGTCGACCAGTTCGGCGCAGCAAGCGCCTACAGCATGCCTGAGGCAAAACAAGCGCTCGACAATGGCGTCTCGGAACTCGTGGTGGTTTCGCTCCCCGAAGGCAAGGGCAAGCGGGCATCGATTGCCCTCACAGCCAATGACGTCGATCCCAAAGGAACGGCGGGCTTTACCCTCGAGGCCCGGTCAGCGGGAGCATGGGGAAACGCAATCCGCGCGAAGATTGACGTCCGCACGAACGCATTCGACATATCCGTGTATCTTGGCGATCCCGCCGCTACAGATGCCAAGCCGATTGAGGTTCTACGCAATCTCACACCGGAAAAGGTCAATTCGGAGGGGTTGCCTTCAACGATCCTTCGCGCGTCGAACGTGACGGCTACGACCTGGCCGAAGGCTGGCACATATTCGCTTGCGGGCGGCGCCGACGCGACCCAGGCGGATTATTCAGCCGCACTGGACAAACTCAAGGAGGAGCCGGATGTGGACATGGTGCTCGCTGCGGTTCAGAACTTCTCGGACACCGCCGCCGTCACCAAGATTTACTCCGATGTCATCAGTCACTGCAACCTATTGAGTGGTGATTGCAAAGGTCGCATTGGCTTTGGTCAGGTCCCGCCAAACAGTACACTGGCGGACCAGAAGGCTTTCGTAACAAACCTGATGTCAGATCGGTTTGTCCTCGTTGCGCCTTATGGCGTTGTCGGCGCAATGGCCGGCATGGTGGGCAATCTCGATTATTGGGAGTCCCCAACCTTCAAATCGGTGTCTGGCTTGGGTGTGCTTTCTCCCATCGTGACCGAGGATCAAAAGACGCTGCTGACCGCCAACATCGTTCCGATCGTGGCGCAGCGTGGTCGCGGGGTCATTGCGTTGCGCGGTCTGACGACGGACGGGGATCAGATCAGCGTGCGGCGTGTGGCGGATTATGCGGTGCGCACGATGAAATTGATCGGCGATCTTTTCATTGGATTGCTCAACAATGCCGATGGCCGCAGCGCACTCAAGCAGAAGCTGACCGAACAACTGATGCAGATGCTCAAGGACGGAGCCATCGTGCCGTCGACCGACGGCAAGGATCCCGCCTTCAAGGTCGACGTGTATTCGTCGCAAGACGACTTCGCCAAAGGCATCGTGCGCGTAAACATGGCCGTCCGGCCGGTGCGCGCCATCGATTACATCTACGCCACAATCACCGTTCAGGTTTGATGAGGAGCGACTGAAATGCCGAGCGTATTCTCCGCCAACCGCAGTAGCGTCCTCGTCGACGGCAAAGCCGTCGAGGGCCTGCAATCTCTGGTTTTCCGCGTCGTCACCGAGCGTGAAGACATTCGGGCCGTCGGATCAGACGAACGAGTGGATGTCATTTTCGGCTTACGCACGGTCGTCGGCGAAATGGCCGTGCGATCCAACCACGCTGGACTCGATGCTCTGCTCGACAAGCGGGCGAAGTTCCAAGTCGTGGCCAATCTCAAAGCCACCGAAGGCAACGACACCACCAAACGGACCATTTCCTTCGATGATTGCTTCGTCGACGGCAAGGCGTTCTCCATGGACGCCAGTGGCAGTCCGATCACCACCTACTCCTTCACCGCAACCCGGGTTCGCGAGGAGTAAGCCATGCAGACGGCACCCGAGATCGTCGAGTTGGATGGGCAGAGCTTTGCCGTCCGGTTTGAAGGCTCTGGTGCCGTCGTGTGTCCACAAGGCGGGGGCGAAACGGTACGGTTCGAGCCATGGCGATTCGCGCAACACGTCGCCGCGTTGGACCGACACGCCATCACCGAAGGGGACAAGCTGCGTTTCGACACCGCAGGCTTTGCCGCCGAGGTACTCGCAGCGTCGGGCATGACCGATGTGGCGTCCGAACGATGGACACCCGTCGCGTTGTGGTGGGCAGCAGGTGCACCCATCGACGGTCAACGGCGACCACGGTTCAACGGCGAATGGCTCGAGGCGCATCACGCGCGCATCCGGGTTCGACCTTGGACCTTTGTCGAGCGCAGTCGCGCTGTGTCGGCAAGCATCACCACGCATGACGACGGCTCGCAGGTGTTCAGCTTGGAGAGATACCTCCACGCGCTCGCCGCAGCGTCGGTGGTCGAGGCGGATCCACCCGCGTTGTCGTATGATCAAATGGACGGATTGGCCGCAGCGCTCGTTGACGCGCTGGTCGCAATCAACTCGGAAGGTGGGCGCCCCGAGGACGCTCTCCTCGATGCCGGCGATGGTGAGAGCCAAGCGCTCGCCCAACTGACGCTCCGTCTGTGCAAAGCGCTCGGCTGGACGCCATCCCAGGTGTGGGCCGCGCCAGCTACAGAGATCGATCGGTTGCTCAAATTGATGGCGATAACCGAAGGGAACAGCGCTTCCAAACCACGGCGCCGCGCGCCTTCACTCGCCGACTACCCAGATGCCGTGGTCATTCGCTTGGAGGATGGCTGATGGCTACGTCATTCTCGAGCGCTCAGCTCTCGTCGTTCATCATGCATCCCGCCGAGCGCGTGATGGTGCAGGTAGGACGCGCGTTTGGCGTCACGCTGACGACAGCCTCCGACGAGGTCGATACGCCGTCCGCCTCGATGCCGACGACACACGAGACGACCGCGTCGGTAACGCAAAACCACGCGGCGACCATGTCTACGGGTGAGCGCGAAGACTCGCTCCCAAAATTGACCGAGACACGATCCAAGGTCGGTTCGTCTCCACAAACGACGTTTGGTTCTGTTACCTCGACGGATCCGGTGGCTCCGACGGTCGTCACGCAACGCTCGACAAGCAAGCGGGAGGAGCCCACGGCTCCCCGTCGACCGAAGATTCGCATCGTACCGCAGACACCGTCCACAGCGGCAGTTGCGCCTCATGTCCCCAACGATGCGCCGAGTACGTCTCTGCCGCCCGGCCGCAAGCAGCCTTCGTTTGTCGTACCAAACGAGCCGTCGTCCAACTTCGACACGCCAGCCCTAGCCCGCTCCTCAGCCGGTCCGCATTCCTTGCTGGCAACCTTCGAGCGTGCACCGCAGGCATTGTCTCCAGTGGGCCTCGATACGCGCCGTATCCCAGACGAACCCCGGCAGGCACACAACAACCCCAAACGCAAGCAGCTCGTGTTTGCCGTGCCAAACGAGCCTTCACCCAAAATCGACGCGCAGCATTCAGCCCGCCCGTCGACCGATCCGCACGCCGTGCCAGGAACCGCAGAGCGAGCTCAACAGAATTCGTCCCCGAAATCCAACGATGCTCCGCCCGCGAATGCAGCATCGCAACCTCGTCGTCCAAGGATTCGTGTCCTTTCCGCAGCGCAAGTAGTCGAACCCGCGATGTCACCGCAACCGGCGGCTACCCCTTCGCCCGCAGACCGCAAGCAACTCCGTTTCGCGCCGCCAGCCAACGCGACGTTGCCTACGTTGGACATCCCGCTCGCCCCCGCCACGACCACGCGCAGCGTTCCCGCCACACACGCGAACGATCTCCCAACCACTTCGCGCTCTGCCCCATCATCTGGCGCTGACCAACGCAGCCAGGCAACGGCTCCGCCGGCTTCCTCGGCAGACACGACGGTCGCGACGACGCCAAACGCAACCGCCTCGCCCGCCACCGACACGGACCATGCGGGCACTCGACCCACGTCCACCGGGCGCATTGCTCGCCACGTGTTTGAAGACCTGTTGGTCGACGTCCTTCGCGACGCGGCCCGTCGCCACGGATTGGAGGTCTGAGCATGAACGCGTACGACTTCGACGTGGCCATCGGATCGGCCAGCGCATCGAGCAAACCAGGCAAAGGCGACACGCATTTGTTGTCGCTCGTGTGTGAATTATCGATGGACAGCGCAGGCGGCCGCTGCTCGCTCGAACTTGCAACGCCGACCGGTGTTGCCGTGGGCGATACCATTACCGTCAAGCTCGACGGCGGTGCGGGTGTGAAGACAGTCTTCACGGGTGAAGTCGACGCTGTCACCATCTCCACGGCAACGGTGCATGTCGTCGGCAACGACGGCCTCTCCAAACTGGCCCGCGTCGAACTTCGCGGAACCTGGGAGAAGACCCATGCGGGGGCCATTGCGAAGGAATTGCTTCGCGCAGCAGCCGTGACCGCGGGAAACGTCGCGAACGGCCCGAAATTCAACAGTTACGTTCTTCACAGCGGACCCCGTGCATTGCGACATTTGCAGCAGCTCGCGGAAACCTGCGGCTTCGATGTCTACACCGACGGCGATGGCAAGGTTCATTTCGCCCCGCCAAAGACAGGTGGAGCCGATCACACCTTCCACTTCGGCAAAAACCTGCTGGATCTCTCGGTCAACAGGAGCAGGCCGCCCAACAACGGTGTTGTCGTGTGGGGCGAAGGCGCAGCCAGCAAACGTGGCGAAGACAAGGCGCATTGGCTCGTCAAGGATCTCACCGCCGTGTCGGGCAAGGCCTCGTTTGACGAGGCCACGGGCGCAGTCAAACCGGGCAGTCCGGGGGCACGACCGCTGACCATTCACGATGGCGCCGTGCGTACCGGCGGCGACGCGGCCGAGCAGGCCAAAGCGCGTGCGACGTGGTTGGCCGCACACTTGTTGCGCGGTAATGCCACCGTCTTGGGCGCACCGGCCGTCAAACCTGGCGATCTCGTGGCCATCGCCGATCTGCCGAAGGATCACGCTGCATTCAAATTACTCAATGGCAAGACGTTACGCGTGCGCACGGTGCGCCACGCATTGGATCTCACCGAAGGCTTTGTTACCCGGATGGTGTTTTGATGGCCACCCGTATTGGCAAGATCGAATTGGTCGGCCTGACCAATATCTACACCGAAGACGCACGTAGCATCGTGCAAAAACGGGGTCCCGGACAATCCGGTAGCGTGGTCCAGGACCTCGGACGCGAACCGGTGAAAGTGGTGCTGGAGGGGCTTCTCCTTGGAGACGACACGCAAGCCGCACTCGAAGAATTGCGCGACGCGCAGAGCAAAGCGAAACCGCTCTCCTTCGCCGCGGATGCCGTGGCCGGAACCGAGCTGACCGAAGTCGTCATCGCCGACCTCAAGATCCGTCAGCTTGCCGGCTTCAAAGACCGCTACAGCTTTTTCATGCGGGTGCGTGAATACACCGAACCGCCGACCCAGGCGGGTGCGGGAGCATCTGCGGTTCAAAATTCGGCAGCGAACGACGCACAAGCCCGAGCCAAGGCTGGGGCCGCCGCGGCCAGCGTCGTGCAAAATCCCGGTACCTTGGTCGAAGCCGTTGGAAAGAATCCGGCGCTGCTCGAGCACATGTCGGACCAAGAACTGCTGGTCGCTGTCACAAAGAGCAATGCCAATGGGCAGATGTCGGGCTCGGGTTTCAGTACGGTCCTCACCGCTCTCGCCAAGATCAACCCGCAATCGGTCATCAAGCTCCTCGAGAACCTGTCGAATGCCAACAGTCTCGGCGACTTCGTCCAGAAACTGGCCGAAGGCGGCGTCGACCTGCTCAAACAGTCCACGGGCATCGACCTTGGCAACGCGCTTCCAATCGTCAAGGGCCTCTCCCAAGGCAGCGACTTCCTCATGCGCGCGCAACGAGTCGCAAAAAGCGCCGAAGCCCTGAGCCAAGCGATCGACCAATTCGATCCGTTCGCCTCGGCCCAACAGACCACCCCGTCGGAGGTTCCATGAGCGGCCCTGGAGAACTGATCACCCGCGTCAGTGCGTTTGTCACGGATCTCGACGCTCTGTTCAAGAGCGACGTGGTGGAAGCCGTCATGGCGCTCGTCAAGCAACTCGGCATT
>JBGAOI010001019.1:0-2884 GCA_044221885.1 Polyangium sp. (in: bacteria) | reverse complement strand
TACGTGATGCGTTCTTTCTTGTCGGCATCGGGGAAGGCTGCTTCAAAGGCTTTTTCGTATCCTTCCATCGAAGCGAGCAAGTCGACGACAGACTGTTCGTCCTTCATCGCCATCTCGATCGGATTCAGGATCGGGCCTTTGGCTTGGTCTTCGAGCGTCGCTGCACGGCCATCCCAGAACTGCGTCGCGAGTGCACCTGCGTTGTACACCGTGGGCGCGTTGCGTCCGCCGAGTTGCCCTTTGTGTCCTTTGGACACTTTGGTTCCATCCATGCCGAACTTGTCGAGCGCATGGCAAGAATTGCAGGAAATGTCCTGGTTCTTCGACAAACGGGCATCGAAGAAAAGCATACGACCGAGGGCGACTTTCGCGTCGGTGATGGGGTTTGTCTCGGCCTCGAACTTGGCGGGCAAGACGCCGAAGGTTTTCTTTGCATCGGCCATATCGAGGTCAGCGAGTGCGGGAGCATTCTTGGCTGCGGCGCCGGCCTTCTTTTGCTGGAAGGGCAGGGGTGTCGCTTCGCGCTCGCCACAACCGGTGGCCCCGGCGAGCAAACCTGCGGAAATCAAAGTGGCGGACAAGACGAGACGAAGGCGCATCGGTGACGAGTCTCCTCGGAGCGTTGCCTGAAGGGCAGGCGACCTGGACGTTTTTTCGACGGCTTCTCTTAGGCGAAAGAGATGGTCGGCGTCAATGGGGAGAGTGTCGAGGACGTTTTGTTGGTCGTTTTTGGGGCCCGAGTTTCGTTTCGACAGTCCGTCGTCCGAGCGTTGGGAGCCGATCAATCCACACGCTGCAAGGCAACAAAACCCTACTTGTGCCTCGTCACCTTGGCTGTTCCAACCGACCATTCCTTGATTTTGTCGTCCACCGATTTGGGCAAACCCGTCCACTTTTCGCTGTAGGCATCAAGCGTCCCCGATTTTTCTTCGTCACGTAACATCACGTGCAGTTTGTCCGCCTTGATGTCGTAGAGCACCATGGCCTTTTGTGCTCCGCCGGAATGCGGGAAAAACCCTTCCATCTCCAAAAAGTCACCGTTCTTTTTGATTGGATCTTGTGTCGCGATGAATTCATCGAATCGCTTGTGCTCCGTCGCTCCCAAGAGTTTTTCCAGACGCGCTTTTACTGCTTTAACCGCCAAAAAGTCCGCAGGGTATTTCTTGACATACGCGTTTGCATCGCCAATCTCCGCGGGTCCTTCTTTCGGCGGCTCGAGGTTTGGCTTGAGCGCCGCCCAACGATATTCCGCTTTGCCGTTCGCCGCCCGCTCGAGACTCAACAAATGTTCGTTTGCCGTTCGCGGAGCACTCATGTTTTCAGGTTCGTCGCGTAAATACAACAAGTCGACCTTGTTTGGTCCGGCATTGCGTAGTTTGCACAAAACGCGCGTCGCCACTTGATTGCCGTCGATCGTCAAATGCGCGCGATATCCTTCGGGCATTTTTTCGATTTTGATCTGGTACGTCCAGCCAAACCCAGGCGCCGATTCTTCAAAGGGATACGTTCCCACCCAGGCCGAAAAGTCTTCTTCCGCCGGCCCAGGCGGCGTCAGCACGGGCGCAGCCGTCGAACCTCCCGCGCTGGCCGACGCCGATGTCGCACCCCTGGGCGTCGTCGACTGGGTGTCGGCTGAGGTTGAGCCGCATCCGGTGACAAAAATCGCCAAACCCATGACAGCAAAAACGCGAACGTCGAGCAGCATTCTGCATTCATACAATGAGGTTGGCTCAAACTCCACTGCAATTCATTCGCGGCATTTTCCCGCAATCACCCCGGAAACGTGTATCGTGGTTTGGTGGACAATACGCACACATCTTCCTTTCGTGCTGAAGTTGGCCAGCATGCAGTGGTCCTTGAAAACGGGATCGTTCGCGTCCTCTTTGCCGGCCGAGTCTCGATGGACGACGCGCGCCAGATCTCAGAAATCGTTATTGAACTCAGCGACGCGATTGGCGTTTTCCCGGCGATCGTGGACTTGGATGGCCTCGCCGATTTCGATTCGGGTGCACGAACCGTGTTTGCTCGGCCAGTGGCTCCGTTTCGTTTTTCCGCCGTCGCCTACTTTGGAGGGAACTTCGCCTCCCGCACACTCATTCAGACGATCGTTCGGGCTGGAAAGATCGTTTCTCCGAAATCATTCGATTTTGACGTGCGTGGGTTTGCGACCGAGTCGGAAGCCCGGCGCTTTCTAGAGAAGTTTGTGCGGAAAAACCAGGTGGGAACCTGAAACCTCAGGTCATTTCGAGGAACAAGCGATCGGGATTTTCGAGGAACCCGATGATTTCGTACGCGAAGGCCGCGCCGATATGACCATCAATGATGCGATGATCGAATGACAAACTCATTAGCATCACGTCGCCAATGACGATTTGTCCATCCCGCACCACGGGCTTTTGCTTCATTTGATGAATTCCCAAAATCGCCACTTCGGGGAAATTCAAAATCGGCGTCGCGAAGAGGCCGCCTTGCGCTCCGAGCGACGTAATCGTAAACGTCGATCCGCCCAAGTCCTCTGCTTTGACCTTGCCCGCTTTGGTATCATCCGCCAAACGCTGAATGTCCCGCGCAATCTCGAGAATGCTCTTGCGATCGGCGCGACGTACCACGGGCACCATGAGGCCCGCTTCCGTCGCCGAAGCAATACCAATGTCGTAATACTTGCGTGTGACGATTTCTTGCGTGCTTTCGTCAAAAGCGCCATTGAGCGACGGATGCTTTTTCAGCGCCGCCACCACAGCTTTCACGAAAAACGGCAAGAAACTGAGTTTGACGCCAGCTTTGTCCGCAGACGGCTTGAGACGCGCGCGCAATTCTTTGAGCGCCGTGACGTCGCATTCTTCGACAAACGTAAAATGCGCTGCCGTTTGTTTCGAGCGTCCCA
>JBGAOI010001018.1:0-2885 GCA_044221885.1 Polyangium sp. (in: bacteria) | reverse complement strand
TTTGAACTCTGCACAACAGACAAACTACGGGCAAACGACGCCGATATCATGGCGTTTGGCACGGCCGCAGCCATCAACGTTCCAGCCCATGGAAAACAAGACATCACGTGCGACATCAAGGTTCCAGTAGGATTTCCGACAATCAATACCTACGGCGTCATGCCGCACATGCACAAGCTCGGAACGGTCATTTCGGGCGACGTGCTGAAAAGCGGAGGAAGCACAGTGGCGCTGTCCAATCGTGATCCTTGGAATTTCGACTCGCAATACTGGGATTCCGTGAGCACGAAACTCGAGCCCAACGATACCATTCGGACGCGGTGCGCGTGGAACAATCCCACGGATTCGGTCGCTAAATTCGGTGAAAAAACGTCCGACGAAATGTGTTACGTGTTCGTCTCGTATTACCCACGTATCAATTCGCCAAACTGGACGTGGGCCGTCCCATCAGAGAATTCAACCTGCACACCGACGCCGTAATTCGCGGATTCTCCACGACGGCGCAGTTCGTACGTTCAGCCTGACGCCACAACCTTGCGAGCGTCAGAAAACCCCGAGCAGTCCAAATTGGCCAAACAAAGACGATGCGCTGACCGAATTATCCTGAGTCGCCGTCGCACCACCAAACAGCATGTGATTGCCCGTAATGCCCGCCGTCATGCTCACGCCAACCTGCGGATGCACCCAATAACGAACGCCTGGCCCCACGCGCCAGCGCAACCGAATACGCGACTCATTGTCGCTCGGAGTCGTATCATCGGGTGAAATGCGAGTCCCCCAACTTCCAACCCCCACCGACATGTCCGCAATCAACTCGGCTCGTCGATCCGCCGATTGAGCCATCGCGATCTGAAACTGCGGATAGATCACGTACGAATAAACATCGACGCTCACTTCTTCCGTCCCCGTCGGCATCCCCGTATTGGGATCGAATATTTCCCGTGTTTCGGTTTGACCGAAGTTCGTGTAGTCAAACCCAATACCAATCATGCCGCGGCTGAATTTATAGCCGAACGTCATTCCGCCTTCGAGACTGCTGAGTCCGAGCCCCGCCAATTTGGGATCAATCAGCGCAGCGGCCATCGATACACTGGTCTGGAGTGCAAAACCAGTTTCTTTTTGTCCCGCCCCGTCGCTCGACGTTTGCGCAGCCGCGACCGTTGTCCCCAACATGACGATACAACAGGTCCCAATGCCCAACATGGTTCGATACAGCTTGCTTTTCATTGTACTCCTCGCGCTTTGGACCTAGCAAACGTTGTGCCAAACACGATTTGACACCATTTTTACCGACTACCGAACGAGGATACGCACGAATTGCGCTTCCACGAATCGTCTGCGTTGGCTTCGGTTCGCGATGCTGTACTAACCATTCAATGGTCGCAGTAACGTTCAACCCTGGAGACTGAAACGCAAGCTAGTTCCGTCGCGGGTCATAACATGCATAGGCAACAGAGACAGCGTCAACGTTTCACTTTCCCCACGCCTGACGCTTGCGCCATTTCCTCGATAGCCGCCTCTTCAATCGCCGCATTCTCCAAATCGCCTCGCGCAATGGCTTCGAATGCCACACGCACCTTTACGTTGGCGCTCGATTCGACCGCCACGCGAATCTTCGACTTGAATTCTGGATCCTTGGATTGCGCCAAAACCATTGCGGCCCCAATGCGACGATCCACAGGAGCCGCCGGATCGTCGAGAACCGCCGAGATTTGTTCCGGCGTGAGTTTGGCTTGACGATATCCACGATCCTTGTCGAACAAACCCCGCAAGGCTTCACGCCATGCCGCACCATCGCGCTCGCCTCGATCCAATGCTGCAAGAGCCGCCGGCTCGGCCAGGCGCTGGTCACGCAACGCCAAGGCGTCCCGGATGCGCCGCTCAATCACGTCGGCGGCTTCGGCTCCGAGACGCCGAGCCTTTGCGCGAACCTTGGTTCCATCGAGCAAATGCAACATGACGTGATCACTTGCCGTTGAAATGGACGCCAGATCCTTGTACGGGACGAACCTCCTCCCAAAACGTTGCTCGACAATGACACCATCGGCACCAATCACGAGATGCGCAGGTCCCAAGAGTCTGTGCACGAGGAAAAACCCAAGGATAAACAAGACAACAGCCAAAGGTAGCGACAATGTCGTTACCATGTTCACCGCAAGGCCAATCCTTACACCAAGCGTGAATGAAGCCCATGGCCCTACCAGCCAAACCACTACATTGAGAAAATCGACGGCCCCCAAACGAATACGCATCGTCCGCTTCGATGCATCCACGCCAAGCTGCTGAAGCAACTTGGTCGCTGTTTGCTCGTCGTCAACATCGGCGCTGAGAAGATCGCCGCCGCGACGAACCAAAACCACACGGCGAGCTTGCGGACGATACCAACCCTCAATGCATTTTTCGGGTGCAAGTGTACGCGGCCCAAAAAGCCGCCTGGTTACAACCAGACCTCGTTCGTCGAGATCCATGAATATGCCAAGAGGAAAACGAATGAAACGTAAAATGAACGCAGCAATGGCAATACCTGCCGCGCAAAACATCATCACAAAACATACCTTGATAGGCCAGCCGGAACCATGAAAAAATGCCATCGTCACAAGGATGCCAATGAAAGACAGGAGCAACGTACCAAGCGCCCCCCAAAGCAATCGGCTCATCGTGCCTTGAAGCTGCAAGCCCACGTTTCGAAAAGGCGGGACATAGGAATTCAGCGGAACGGCCGAATCAGGAGGCTCAATCGGTTCGGAGGCCATTCACGCACGTGTATCACACATCGCGACGCATTGACAAGTCGCTCCACGCCGACGGACTCGATAGGATGGCGCCTGGCTGGTGCGGATGGCCAGGCGACTCAGCGTTTTTTTGCTCCGGTCGCCACAACGTTC
>JBGAOI010001017.1:0-2886 GCA_044221885.1 Polyangium sp. (in: bacteria) | reverse complement strand
TGCGTGAGCTTGCTCGTGGGCTGCGCGAACGAAATCATCATCGACGACGCGAATACGAAGCCGACGGGTGGAAATCAAACGAGTTCAGGTTCGTCCGGAACAGGTTCGTCTGGGACAGGTTCGTCGGGTACGACGGGCGGAACCGGCACCATGTGTGTTCCTGTGGATGACGTGCCGGTTACGTCGAATCCGACGTGCAAGGAGCTCGATCGGATTGTCTTGGTTGATCCAGTTGTCGAAGCAGACTCGGATGGCGATGGGGCGCTCGAACCAGGAGAGTCGGCGACGTTGACGTTGACGATGAAGGATGTGTCGGGATTGGGATTCAATTGGTATCCCGGTGTGCAGTTTGCGTCGAAAGATGCGTCCGTCGCGGTGCAAGCCGACACGTGGTATTACGCGATATTGCCGTGTGGCGAATTGGCAGCAACAGCCACGATCAAAGTATCGCCGGATGTTATGCCGGGAAAAACGGTGACGATTCGAGCTTGGGTTGACATGCTCAACGCCAATTGTGCGGGGACGTTCGCCATTGAAGTGCCCATCAAGATTCAATGAATGCGATGGGGTTTGGTTAGTGAAACCATTCCCCGGCACCGCGGTAGGTCTTGACGCGTGACTCGATGCGATCTTGCCGAACAAGGAGATATTCAGGAAAATGAGCGGCAAGTTCGCCGGCTTTCGCATGTCGAAAAATCACGGGATGTCCAAGCGCGAGATCTACGCCTTCAGGGACTTCCAGCGGCGTTTGCACTTCTCCAGCACCTTCCAATCGTAGGAGCGACAAACCTTCGGGCAGGTAGGGTAATGGGAGCCGATCATTGCCCGCGGGACCGGAAGCAATGAAGCCTCCGCTGTGGCACGTCACGAAACCTTTGGACGGAATGCGTGTTACCTGAAGCGCGAAAAAAGCCGCGGGGAGAAACGCAAGATCCTCGTAATGGTCGAAAAGGTGACTATCGAGAAAACCCGAGCCAGCCGTGATTTCCGTGAGACATGGATCCGTTACAGAAAAAAGAACGCTGCCCGTGCCGCCGCCATTAAACAAAGGCACCGTGATATTCCGACGTTCGATTTCGTGGATAATGGATCGGCGCAATTGAATCACATTTTCCCCAGCCACGCGCTTCATGGCTCGTTTGGCGGTCGTCCCCAGCGGTCCCAGCGGCGCTTGATCCCCCACTCCCGCAATATGCGCTTCATACGCGAGCAAGCCCGCGAAGGAGAGGTGTTGAAATTGCCCAACGCTTTGAATGAAATCGGCAACGGTGGCAGCATCGTGCAAAGAACTTCGCCGAACACCGAGATGGACGCGTCCGCCCCAGGAACGCATGGAAATATCGATATCCACGACAAACGGAATGGTCGTTTCGATTTCGTGGCCTGCGGCATCGAGTATTTCGAGGTGTTCACGCGAATCCACCGCAATGGACACGCGGGCTCCGTTCCGATTCAGTTTCGCGATCGTTCGGGCATCTTCGGGACTTCCGGTCGGATACGCAATGAGAATATCAGTAAAACCATTTTCGACCAGAAATCGCGCTTCGCTCGGCGAATAAGCCATCAACCCTCGAACCGCGATCCCTCCACGTTTGACGATATAACGAAGTAGTTCGACACATCGAATCGACTTTGTTGCGATACGTAGGGTTTTTCCGGAACGACGGACCGGCGCCAGCAATGTATCGATGTTATGATCTACCGCATCGAGATCGACAAACGCGACCGGGAGCGACTCGTATCGCAAAGCAGCGCGATATCGCTGATAGCGGTTGGATGAATTTTCCATGGGTCACGGATGCAACGAAGCGCATCGAATGTCTCCCCGATCGTCACATTTGTAAAGCAGAACTTCCCGAATAAAAATCGTCTTCTACGACGACGAATAACCATGGAGATCGTTCATCTTCGAACGAATCGGCCCGTGTACTCACCGTTTCCCCATCGTGGTAACTTGGCACCATGACCACGCTGTCCCGAGAAAACGATCTCGATGCCGTACAAGTGCTCGACCACATGGTCCGTCGCGCCGCCGCCATGAGTGCCAGCGATATTCACATCGAACCCAAGCGTAATGGACTCAAAGTGCGATTCCGCATCGATGGAGTGATGGTCAATCAAGCCGTATTACCCATGGAGATTGGTTCGCCTCTGACAAACCGAATCAAGGTACTCTCCCGAATGGACCTGACCGAGCGCCGTTTGCCACAGGATGGTCAACTGACGCTCGAATTGGCCGGAGGCCAGCCCATTCATTTACGTGCGTCGACATTTCCCGCGATGCACGGCGAAAACGTCGTCTTACGCCTCATGCTGCCGCATCAACTCATTACCATCGAACGACTCGGCATGGACCCCGCTGATGTCATGCGCCTCAAGCGTTTGTCGAGACGTCCTGCTGGACTCATCCTCGTTGCTGGTCCGACAGGGTCCGGAAAAACCTCGACGTTGTACGCGATGCTGCGCAACATCGACACGACGGAGCTCAGCGTCGTGACGCTCGAAGATCCCATTGAAGTCGAGTTGCCCGAGGTTACACAAGGACAAACCAACAACAAGCAAAACTTCACGTTTGCGACGGGGCTTCGCGCGATCCTCCGCCAAGACCCAGATGTGATTCTCGTGGGAGAAATGCGCGATCCAGAAACCGCTCATATCGCGCTACAAGCAAGTTTGACCGGGCACCTCGTGCTCTCCACACTCCACACCGCTGACGCAGCGGACACCATGACGCGTCTCGTCGATCTTGGTGTCGAGTCGTGGATCATGGCGAACGTTCTGCTCGCCGTCATTGCGCAGCGCCTCGTACGACGCGTCTGTGAACATTGCGTCGAGTCCTATGTGCTCGACGAATCGGTCGTGGATGAATCAGGACGCGTGCTCGTT
>JBGAOI010001016.1:0-2895 GCA_044221885.1 Polyangium sp. (in: bacteria) | reverse complement strand
TACGGTGCACAAGGGCGCGAGACGCATGGTGCGAGCATTCGCTCGCGGATGCCAACAATTCGCACGCTTCGAGTCCACTACTGTTCGACGCGTGTTCGTTTTCCGAGGATTTCCCATGACCACGAAACTCGACTCGATCCGCGCCAACGACTCCGCGAATCGCATCTGGGAAGAAGAAATCGTTCCGGCGATCACCGACTACATCCGAATCCCCTGCAAGTCCCCCTCGTTCGATCGCGAGTGGCGCGCCAACGGCCATATGGATCGCGCGGTGGATCTCATCGAGTCATGGTGCCGCAAGCAACCTCTGCCTGGCTTGTCCGTTGAAGTGGTCCGTTTGGAAGGACGTACCCCCGTCATTTACATGGAGCTTCCGGGCCAAGGTGACGACACCATCCTGCTCTACGGGCACCTGGACAAACAGCCTGAAATGATCGGTTGGGCCGAAGGAAAAGGTCCGTGGGAACCGGTTCGTGAAGGGGACAAACTCTACGGTCGAGGTGGTGCGGACGATGGGTACTCGGCATTTGCGTCGCTAGCCGCGTTGCGTTTGCTTGCAGAACAAGGCATTCCGCATGCGCGTTGCGTCGTCGTGATCGAAGCCTGTGAAGAAAGCGGCAGCTATGATCTACCCGCCTACATCGATGCCCTTGCTTCCAGAATCGGTAGCCCAAGCCTCGTGGTTTGTCTTGATTCCGGATGCGGAAACTACGAACAACTCTGGACGACCACGAGCTTGCGCGGACTCATCGGCGGAACACTCGAAGCCAAGATCCTTCGCGAAGGCGTTCATTCCGGAGCAGCCACGGGGATTGTCGCGTCCACATTTCGCGTCTTGCGCCAAGTCTTGTCGCGCGTAGAAGACGAACAAACAGGACGCATTTTGCTCGAGGAACTGCACACGGACATTCCTGCACAACGTGTCGATCAAGCGCGACAGGCCGCCGAAGTGCTCGGCGATGGATGTTACTTGGAAATGCCCTGGGTCGACGGTGCGAAACCCGTCGCGACCGATCACCAAGAGCTCCTCTTGAACCGCACATGGCGCCCGGCCCTTGCTGTGATTGGTGCCGATGGTTTGCCCCCGCCCGCCAATGCCGGAAACGTTCTTCGACCCGCAACCAAACTCAAATTGTCGATGCGTATTCCTCCGCGCGTGGATCCGCACAAAGCCACGCAAGCACTCAAAGCGGCGCTCGAAAAAGATCCGCCTTATGGCGCACACGTGACGTTTCACGCGACAAGCCCGTCGCAAGGTTGGGACGCACCACCCACTGCAAAATGGCTCGAAAATGCCATGCATACTGCTTCCAATGCATTTTTCGGGCGTCCCGCAATGGCGTTTGGCGAAGGCGGAACCATTCCTTTCATGGGCATGCTCGGCGAAAAATTCCCCGAAGCACAATTCCTCATCACGGGCGTTTTGGGACCACAATCCAATGCCCATGGGCCCAACGAATTCCTCCATATCGCCTACGGCAAAAAACTCACGGCGTGCGTCGCAAGCGTCATTGCCGATCACTTCAATCGTACCTAACACAACGCGACGGAGTTCGTCATGTCGAACGATTCTGTTTCATCGTCGGCGGGCGCGGGAATCGAGTACGTGGATTGGCCGGTGTTGGGTGATGAAGAGCGTTTGCCTTCGGATCCGATGGTAGCACTGGACAAACTCACTCAACTCAACGGATCGAGCGCTTCCGCGGGTCCGCATGCGTGCGGTGCGGTATCTTTGGTCGGGTCAGTCCTTGCGGTGCACGGTTATGCAGGTCTGGGACGACTGGCCCAATCGCTTGCCAATGATTTGTCCGATGAAACACGGGGCGAACTCGAACGTTTGGCGGGAGAAATCTCTGCGCACGGTTCAGGATCGACCTATGGCGCGCTCGCCGATTATGCCATTGTGATTTATCGGCGTTATCGAGGGATGGATGGCGGGATTGATTACGTCAAACTTCTCCACTTGATGCGTGCGGCGGGTTTTTCTCCCCCAACTTCGATGAACGACGACGATATTGCGCGTACCGTCGTCAAATCGGGACAATGTTGGCCGGCGAAAATATCCATGTCCGGTGGCGACGGTGATCATTGGATATTGGTTGGTCGAGACGCACGCGGACTCTTCATTTTCGATCCCTACCCTCGTCAAGATGGCAGCCAAGTCATTCGCCCCTCCGAAAGCGATTGGAAGCGTTACGTCGAAGCCATTGGCAAAGACGAAGACGGACAGAACACGATTGGTTTTCTGCCGAAATGAACCCCGCAATTCAGCTTGACGCGGCCCAGCAACAAGATTGAACTTTGCTCATGATGACGTCGGGAACCGAGCAGCTCAATGCCTATGTCCGGGCCAATCGTCCGAAAAGCATTGCGCCGGAAGACATGCGCGCGTGGTATTTGAACCTCGTTCGCATAACTCCCCTCCCCGATTCCGCCAAACTCGAGCCCTCGTTGTGTCCAGTTCCAGCTTCGTGGATCAATTCAGAAGACTCCGACGGCAATCGCGTTCTCCTGTATGTGCACGGAGGCGCGTATATGCTCGGTTCGTCGCAAACGCACCTCGAATGGATTCATCGCTTGGCCAAAGTGGCCCAAATTCCAGCGTTATCCGTCGATTATCGCCTCTTGCCAGAACATGCATATCCAGCGTGTATCGATGATGTATTCGAGGCCTATCAGTATCTTCTGAACGAGGGTTTTTCTTCCCGCAACATTGCGATCGCCGGCGATTCTGCGGGAGGCGGCATTACGCTGTCCATGATGCAGCGACTTCGTGATGCCAACCTGCCGCAGCCCGGATGTCTGGCGTGTTTTTCCCCCTGGACCGATTTTACGGCCTCGGGTGAATCGGTTAAGACAAACGCGAAACTCGACGCCATGATCGACGTGCGTATT
>JBGAOI010001015.1:0-2898 GCA_044221885.1 Polyangium sp. (in: bacteria) | reverse complement strand
AGGGGTTTTACGCGCAGGCGGTTCTGGATGCATTGGCCAAGGAAAACCTTGGTTCGCTGCCAGTGACAATGAAATACGATGTGCGCACGCATGTGATTACGTACACGACACAAGATCGTGGTGCCGAAATCGAAGCGACGGCGCTTGTCGCGTGGCCCACGACGGTTCCAGCAGAGGCCGCGCCATTGCCCACATTGGCCATTTTGCATGGTACGACGGGCTTCAAGGACGGATGTGGTCCAAGTGTCGATACCGATCAAGCCGCATTGGCCGCGGCGTTGGCGTCTCTTGGGTATGTGGTGGTTGTGCCTGATTACATCGGGCTCAAGAATGGTCCACCGTCCACAGGATTTTTGCATCCTTATCTCGTGGGACAACCGACGGCAATTGCTTCATTGGATGCCATTCGAGCCATTGGGCATTTACCCGAGGAAATTCGGGAGGGTGAGGGGCGTGTGTCGGCGCGCGCGGTCATTGTGGGAGGATCGCAAGGTGGTCACGCGGCGCTTTGGGTCGATCGGCTTGCGCCTTATTATGCGCGCGAAATTGAGATTGCGGGTATTGCCGCAACGGTGCCGCCATCGGACCTCTTGGGGCAATCGACGCTGGCGTTGACGACGTTTCGCGATTCGAGCGCCAATGTCTTGGCCTTCTTGAGCGCGTCGTCTCCTTGGTATGGACATGCAGATGCATTGGGTACGGCGCTCGTTCCGCCACTGGATATCGACGTTCCGGCGGCAATGGCAGCGAGTTGTGATCCTGGTGGAGCATTTAGTGATAAAACCACACTGGAATCGGTGTTTCAGCCGGCGTTGCTGGCAGCAGCATCCGCCGGTACGCTGCCCGATGTGGACCCATGGGGGTGTATGACGACGGAAAATGGTCTCACGACGACATCGATTCCGCGCATTCAAAAAGATCCTTCGAGTTACGGGTTGATGTTCATTACGGGTGAAAAGGACACGCTCGTGGACACGCCTACGGAGCGTGCGGCATTTCAAACGCTTTGCAACGGCGGAATGCCGATGCAATATTTGGAATGCACAGGCGCTTCCCATACGAAGGCGACGTTATGGGCCTTGCCGGAGATCTTGGGTTTCTTTGAAGATCGTCTGGCAGGAAAAACATTCGAAAAGCAATGCACTGCCGGGGCACCTGTGGTTTGTTCAGGAACACCGACGCCCTGACCAGCCGTTTTCGATTTTCCGCGCGCGCCATCCGTTCATAAACCAATTGCCCCCGCACATTCAAGAGGCCAATCACGCGCCGAGCTGCGCCATGGCCTATTTGTGTTCGCTGTGGCGGACTGGCGGGGTAGCGCAAACGATGACAGTGGATCCGCGGAGGCAGGTCCCGAAAAAGCGCCCGTTGCAAGGATCGCAGGGGCCTCTACTTGCTTTTATCCGCGCGAATTGAATCGACAACCCAGCGCACTGCCTCCACCACCCGTTCTGGTTTTGTTTCTTGAATATGGTGCGCGGAGTCTTCGACCATTTCATGTTTGCTGCGCGTCGACCACGATGCCTGCTCCTTTTGCAGATCACGCCATATTGACTGAAACTGTTTGCCTTGGTCCGCCGTCAGTTTGGCTTCTTGGAGAAACTCGTCCGAAACTTTACCCGCGGTGAGCACAAACAAGGGGCGATCACCAAAGTTTCGAGCATTTCGCGCCTGTATCAAACTCTGGTCCGCAGCTTCGGCCTCGGCATACATCGCTGAAATCGAGCTTGGCGTGTATGCCGATTCCGCGTCGTCATTTCCCACAAGAATGCGAATGATACCCGTCCAGTGGAGCGCGCTTGCTACGCGAAACGCTCCAAGCGGTGGCCCATTCAAGTGGAGACCGGCATCGCCCATACGTTGCTTCATGTCGGGATGAGACGCGTCGACAAACACCATACCCGCAACATCCGAAGGGAATTTTTGCGCGTAGACCATTGCAAAAATGCCTCCGAGCGAGTGCCCCGCCAATACGATCGGAAGTTTCTCGCCCGATTGCGCAAGCAATGCATGAAGGTCATCCGTGATGGCTCGAGCATGACGTACCCCAGAAGCGGGATCGCTGCCAAGAATTCCAGCGCGACTATAGGCGCACGCCCGTGTCCATGGCGAAACTCGTGCGAGCACGGCCGTCCATCCGAGCGCTCCAGCCGTACCAAGCCCATCCTCGAATACAACGGTGGGAGAGCCTTGTCCGCGACAATCGAGATGAAGTTTTCGACCGCCGATATCGACCCGCTGCCCCGACAACGGGAATTTCGTGGGAAGCGTACGTCGCGCATTGGCTTCGTAAATGGCTCCACAGGCCACGATCGCCGCGAGGATGCCTAGAAATACGAGGGCTCCTCGAAGGAGCCGACGCTTCTTCGTTGGATGATTCGCGGGATGACTGGACATTGTTGGCGACTTTAGCGCGACGAGGAACGTGATGACCAGCGTCAACAAAAACGGCCACGCTTTTTTTGAGAAGGCGGGTGCGGCTTCGGCCCGAGGGGCGAAGCTCATCGTCGTTTGACTTGACACCCCCATTTGTCGACGTGTTAACGTACAAACGAGACTGGCGCATCATACGTAACTCATGCACAAAACCAGCCCCTTGAAAATCGTGTTTAGGATTCTACTCTTGGCCTTGGCGTATGTCGTCACAGGGCGTCTTGCGCTGCTTTTGGCCATTCCTCCCGGATTTGTGACCGCGATTTTCCCCCCGGTCGGAGTAGGTCTTGCGGCTGTACTCTTATGGGGCAACCCGATGTTGCTCGGTGTCCTTCTGGGGTCCACATTATTGAATTTGTCGATTTCTTGGTCAGCGAGTGGTCAGCTTTCGGCTTCGAGTTTGGTCGTCGCATTCGGCATTGCCATGGGCAGCTCGCTCCACAATGCTGTGGCTGCGGCGAGTAT
>JBGAOI010001014.1:0-2899 GCA_044221885.1 Polyangium sp. (in: bacteria) | reverse complement strand
AAGGGCGTTGGTCGGGCGCGACCTACACGCCTGAGGGTGCGGCAGCCGGAGTTGCCGCCGGGGGCGCTTCGTCTTCATCGCGCGCCGTCGAGCGAAATGCGGCCAACGTGTCAAAATATCCAAAGACGATGGCTTCGGCATTTTTCGGCAATTTGCTGCTCTTTTCGGCCTCTTCGGCGACGAGCGCTCGTGCTTTTGTGACCAAGCTCAGCGCGCGTGTTCGATTCAGAATCAGCTCCACGCCCGGTTCATCGGCTTCGACCTTCGAACGTCCCTGGAGCAATGTCTGGATGTGATCGCCGCTGTCGAGGAAGTCTACCGCCCAATCGTAGGCGGTTCGGCCATCCGGTGTGGGGATGGATTTCAGGTCGCTTTCCATTGGGTCGAGCTTGGAGCGATTTAATGCTGCCATCTGGGCTTCTTTTTTGTATTTGGCCTTCAGCACGGCCAAGCTGGGAATGAATTGCGTCTGCAATCGCGTCGCTTTGTCACGCAGGGACGCATCGCTCTTCGGAAACGTTTTGATCGCTTCGGTGAGCAGCCACAAGGCACTGCCGAAATCATCGTGACGAGCGTCGGCGGTGGTCAGGTCATGGGCCAGAGGGCGGTTGCCTTTGACTGCGAGCGGCAACTGGACGCGCGCTTCATCGAGCGCGGCACCGTACACAATGTACGCGGCGGTGCTCTTGAAGAGGGTGATTCGGTCGGGATCGGTATAGAGGTTATCAAGGGCGACCCGAAGGTCGGCGGCGGTGAGCGATTGGTTCATCGAGCGCAACGGTACTCACAACGGGTGGCGCGAGGCAAGAGCAATCCGTGGTCATTGGCGTCGAAATCGTGCGAGCGTCTCCACGCATGCTGTTTGGGCAATGGGGGATTGCCATGACGCACGGGGCAAGGTAGAGGGCTCGACATGGGCATGTTTTGCACGAACGTTCAATTGCGACGTGGTCCCAATACGTCGTTGGAGATGATCGCCAAGGTCCTGGACGCGTTTGTCGCCGAGCGGGGCATGGTTCGCGGCGACCCTGACGCGAACGCGTATGATCGCACGATTGTGGTGCGTGCGGGCGAAGGCGATTGGATATCGATTTATGACGAAGACACGGAGGATCAGTCGGTCACGAACCTTTATGAGCTTGCGGCGGTCTTGTCGCGATTGACGCATTCGACGGCGGTGTCGATTCTGGTGCACGACAGCTCGGTGGTGTTGCTGGGGCTTTTCGTGGAGGGGGAAATGGTGGACGAATACAACAGCGATCCCCGGCATATGGATGGATCGCTTCCGCCGGAGATGGCGGCGACGGAGGAGCAAGTGGCGGCGGCGGCGGGTCGAGCGGCACGTTGGAAGCATATTCTCGTGCCGGGTGCGACACCGGAGCAGCTCGAACGAGTTTGGCGGGAAGATACATGGATGGCCGAGAGGCAATTGGCGCGCGTTGCGGAATTGCTGGGTTGTTCAATGGCTCGTGTATGCGTGGGGTTGAACGACTTCGAGTTCGACGAGGTACCATCGACGGAGTTGCTCATTTTGCCATACGTCGTTGCGGATGAAGGCGACGAGGCGGAAACGCCGCACGTGATCAACTAACGAATTCGAGCGGCAAACGTTACGCGTATGGCGGTCTTGTCGCCATACATGAAGGCAGGGAAAAGCAGGCACATGTCGACGGGTTCGTGGCTGGTCACGGTTTTTTCCCGAAGGACGGGTCGAAACGTCTCGAATCGGGACCGTAATCCATTTCGAGCCACTTCAAGAACTTTCCGTGTTCAGGCCAATATCCACTGGTCAAATCATCGTAAAATTCTTGACCCTCATTGAGGCGCGCTTGAAGCTGCGCCTCAATGACTCCGGGTGACTTCAGCCATTCCGGATGTTTGAGTTCCTTTTTAATCTCCACCAAATCACGCAAGCGCTTGACCAACCGGGCATGGATTTCTTCTGGCGATGCTGTCCGCATGTGAGCAACGGCAGTGGCCAGGTCGGTTCGGAGCTCCCGCGTGGGGTGATCGACCCACATGGCAACGTTACCGTGAAATTGGTAGGTCATGAACTGGGTCAACGAAATGGGTCGCTCATCAAAATCGATGTATTTCAATGTGTCGAGCGCTTCCCAATGGCGCAAGACACCTTCAATACGGGGCACGGTGCACTCAATACTGTTGAGCAGGCAATGGATAGCCGCTGCAGAAATCGCACCCCACGCGGAGCGGGTGACAGATTGAGCGAACTCACGGCGAAAAGCGCAACGTTGCTCATGGGGTAGCCGCAAAGCGGAGGGGCCTTCGAGCATCAACTCGTCCAGCAAATATGCACGCCATTGGATATTGAGTCCCTCTGCTTTGGGATTGGCGCTGATGAGCACGGCATTCGATGCAGTCGTCGAATATCCCCCGCCCACCCAGTTGGAAGTGCTTTCATCCACGAACAGCACGGAGCCGGGCGGAATCGGAATGAGTTTCGGCTCGGGAAAAGGGCGTCCCTCCGCGTAACACTTGGCCCACTTTTTCGCCTCGGCTTTCATTTTGCGCCGACACGTGGTCTTGTCGCCATACATGAATGCGGGGAAAAGCAGCTCGTTCGGTTGTGTCGAGGAGGTCGCGTCGCTCATGACGTCGACGCCCTTCGCACACGCCTACCACGAGAGCAAGTCAATTCGGCGTGGTGTTTTGCGGACTCGTCGTCGCCGGACGTGGGGCAGGTTGGGTTGGTCCCGGAGTGGGACGCGCGTCGGTGCCCAACGATCGCGCGTTGATCGGAGGTGGCGGTGTACGTGGTGGCAACCCGCTTCCGGGACGCATCGTGGTGGGAGGTCGCGATACCGACACGGGTGATGGCGCGGGAATGGTGGCCGGTGGACGCCCTGGCAATGGAAGAGCACCCGGCTGCACCATTTTT
>JBGAOI010001013.1:0-2910 GCA_044221885.1 Polyangium sp. (in: bacteria) | reverse complement strand
TTCGTGTGCATGGTCGATCCGGATCGCGGCCGAACATTTCTGGATCGTATTGCGGCGCTCGAAGCCGTTTCGGGTGGGGCCTAGGTTACATAACCGGGCACTTGGGTCATTGATGCGATTCGCGAGGGGTTATCCAAACTCGACAAACCCAATTCACGCTTCGCTCGCCATCGATAACTCCGCTGCAATTCCCGAATAAATGTATCCAATACCGTTGCAGGGTCGCCAATCCGAAATGGCGGCCATTGCCTGGACGATGTGTGTATTCCATTCGAATACGTGGAAATCACCGGAATCCCACCCAGCGCTTTACCGTGTTGGCACGCGAGTTGCTTGACACATGTTTAGCACATGTGCACCGACGCACAGGAGATTTTCAATGAATAAGATTGCCATCACGAGTTTCGCCGTTCTTGCCGCAGGAATCATGTGTAGTACAGCGGGAGCTTGTTGCTTCGTGAGAGGAACCAAAATCCTCACGCCTCGAGGACCTCGATGCGTCGAAGAAATCGCCGTGGGCGACGAAGTTTATGCATTCGATACCGAGAACAATCAGCTCATCGAGCGGCCCGTGTCGCACGTGCTTCGCGCTTTGTCGACCGAAATTTTTCACATTGCGGCCGGTGAATTGGTCATTTCTGGCGTGACAGGCGAGCATCCATTTTATGATGCCGACCGCAAAGATTGGACCGAAGCCCGCAATCTCACCGTGGGGACGCGACTACTTGCGTGGCACGGAAACGAAAATCCACTGGAAATCGAAGTAACAACGGTTCGTCGTACAACGATGAATGATCGTATCGAGGTCTTCAATTTGACCGTAAACGGACCCGAACACAATTATTTTGCCGAGGGTTTGCTCGTGCATAACAAGTCTCCCGCTAGGTCATGTACCGAAGTGAATGCCGACGGGGTCAGATGTTGTCATGACGGTGATTCCGGTTCGGAGTGGTGTTATGACGCAATCGAGTTGCAAAAGAAGTGCTTCGACGGCTTGGACAATGACCTTGATGGGTGGATCGATGAGCAGGATCCTGATTGCAAACCCTCACCAGAGGATTGCTTCGACGGATTGGACAATGACTTTGATGGGCGGCTCGATGAGCAGGATCCTGATTGCGCCCCCGGGTGGACCCCCGGCAGTGGTGGTAAAGCCACGTGGAACCAGAGGTTTGGCGACGCATCGAAACAACGTGGCAATGCCATTGCATCCTCCGAGCAACACGTCGCGGTCGTTGGCGAATACGAAGGAAGTGTCGATTTGGGATTTGGGGTCATTCCAAGCGCCGGCGACACAGACGCCTTCGTGGTGAAGCTCTCGAGCCTGGGCCAGCCCGTCTGGGCCAAAGGGTTTGGCGGAAACATGGCGGATCGCGCAAACGCAGTGTCCTTTGGCTTCGATGCGGTCTACGTCACAGGTGAATTTCGAGGAACCGTCGATTTTGGCCTCGGCCCCGTGACGAGTGTCGGGGGCGCGGACGCTTTTCTCGTCAAGTACGATTTTGGCGGTTCATTGGAGTGGGTAAGAACGTTTGGAGGTCCAGGAGACGACACGGGGACGAGCATTGTCAGCAACGGCATCACGGTTTTTGTGGCGGGTGAATTTCAGGATACCGCTGGTTTTGGCCTCGACACGTTGACGAGCACGGGAGGCCGGGACATTTTCTTGCTGGCAATGGACGCAACCGGTAATCCCGCGTGGCAGAAACAGTTTGGCACGCCACTCGACGACACGAAGCCCCACATCGCACAACGGGACTCCACATGGTTGGCGCTCAGCGCAACGCTTGGTAGCAACCTATTCTTGACCTCATTGAATCTATCGGACCAAACGGTCGCTTTCGCCAAGACATTTCCGGCGGGGGGTGGTGAAATTTCCGTAGCCCACACGGCGCAAGGCTCACTGGTTGTTGCTGGCCATTTCCTGGGGAGTTTGGACTTTGGCGGATGGACGTTGTTTGCAAATGGACCAGGCAGCGACGCATTCGTGGCCAACTTTGCAGCGAATGGTGAACATGTCTGGAGTAAACGAATCGCCGGTGCGGGTGAGCAACGTATTCATGGTCTCGAGATCGACGGCTCAGGCTTGAATTTCGCCAACGAGTTCTACGTTACGGGAACCAATGACGGGATTCTTGACTTTGGCGGCGCGACGCTGGATGCGAAAGGGACGCCTTCGGGGTTTGTCGCCAAGTTCCAACCGGATGGGACACACACGTGGAGCCAACTCTTTTCGAGTAGTGGTCGCATTGACAATAGAGGGTTGGGCATCACGGTCGATAGGAATGATCATTCACCTGTTTTCACTGGCAGTATCGACGGCGAGATCGACTTGGGACTTGGTCCCATCTTCGGTGAAAACTCCGATATTCTCGTGGCCAAATTACGGCCGTGAGTTCGTCATCTTGGACCTTGTGGAACGGGGTTTCATCGAGGTTTTCGGGGGTGTGCGGCCGTAATCGCGAACGTAGATAGAAATGCGGCATTTCTGGCGGCGTTTGGGGGACAATGAAACCCAGAAACCGTAGCGTCGTCAACCACGAAATCATTGAATGGGTGAGATTCGGTGGAGCACCGATGCGCTGTGGACACCCAGTCCACACCTCGAACAGGCCGCGTCGAACTGTACCTCGAGGCACCTTGGCGGACGCAGACGGGCCCTGAACGGTCGAGATTCCCGGTGATGCATCTTTCGATGAATGCTCGCCTGGTGGGGCCGACGTACGTGATTGCCGGGACATCGAGAGCACGATGATCACGATGATCACGCCCGGTGTCGGGCACTTGGAAATTCGCCGGGTTGAGGCGCGAGACGGGTCATTCATATACTACTTGCCTTTTGGTGCCTTGGATTGTGGACTAGCCGTCCACAATTCGCGCGGCTTGTGGTTTCTGAATCCACAATGACGG
>JBGAOI010001012.1:0-2923 GCA_044221885.1 Polyangium sp. (in: bacteria) | reverse complement strand
CTCGAGACTTGTCCATTCCGCGTCTCATCGAAACACCCATGGCCACGGCTGCGCCGCCGGATTGGCGCACTCGATACAACGCCGGTGAATTGGCTGAAGCGCTCGAACTGTTGCGACAAAGTCCAGGTGGAATCGGCGGAGCGATCGTTGTTGCCCGAAGCGCTGCTGAGCTCGCAGCCATCAGCGACATCGCTCGTTCCAAAGGTGGCGATCCTGCTGCGGCGCTCAATGCACTGACTCAACTCGTCGATCGATTTCCAAGCGATCCGTACGCAGAAATCGCCGCGTATACGCTTGGCGGAATGTACGAACGCATGGGGCAAGCCGATCAAGCGCAAAAGTATTTCGAACGCGCCCGAAGCCTCAAAGGCGTGCTCGCTGAAGACGCGCTTTGCAAACAGATCCGTGCTGAGCATCGAGCTGGTCGGAAGGATGAGGCAAAGCGCATGGCCAAGGAGTATGTGAACAAGTACCCCGATGGTCGATGCAAGGAGGACGTCGAACGCGCGTTGTCCGGCGAGGAGCTTCCGCGTGAAGAATCCGAAGTCGATCTCGATGCTGGCGTTGGCGACGCCGCAACAACATCCACACCAGCGTCGTCCGCATCTGCCGCAACTCCGCCGCTTTCTCCGCCCTGATTCGCATCTGTTTTTCCTGACCGTACTGCTGCTCGCGTGTATGACGAGCGTGCTTGCGCCCGCCACTGCGCACGCCGACGAACCGTCTCCTGGCGCAGCGCCAACGAGTTCTTCTTCGACAAACCGTAACGGTTCACGACGGATCGAAGTGCGTTTGTCCATGTCGCGTGCTGCCGCAGATGCTCTTGGTGAAACACGCATCCGACGCCTCTTCGATCTGGAGCTCGATGACGTCGGCACCCTCGCTCAAGGCACAGGTGGACCTCTCGGTGACTACGTTGCTCACGTGTGGCTCGATGTCCTGAGTCCTCCTCAAGTTCTCATCGAGGTTCGTTTTGCCGAACGTTCTGTCACGCGGCGCTTCATAGCGATCGAGGGGCTCAGTGCAGACGTGTCGGCGCGTCTTGTGGCGATTGCGGCCAACGAGCTTGTGCGGGCGCAGGCGCGTCCGTTACGTCCGCGCAAGGAACCCAAGCCGCGAGCGCCGACGGCCAAAGAGATCGAGTTAGCGACACGACGCGCGCCGGCGGTGGTGTGGTCGGCGGGTGCGAGCATGGCGGTGCTTCCGGCTTCGTCAGGATTGCTTTGGGGTCCAAGTATTTCGCTTGGCTTTCGAACGATGGGTGCAAGCGAGCACTTGTTTGCTCGGTGGCTCATGGGTTCGACGAACGCGAACTCGACCCGGTGGCTCGAGGTCGGCGTGGCTGCGGATTACCGGGTTTGGTTGCACAAGTCCGTGCGTTTGTCGTTTGGAGCGGACGCCGCGTTGTCGTTTTTGCACCTCGGTGACGTGCGAGCGATCGAAGGTGTGTCCGGACAAATCGAAGCGTGGTCGGGTCGAGCGGGCGGCATGGTGGGGGTGGATGTTCGAGCGTTCAAGACGGGCTGGGTTGGTTTGCACATCGACCCTGGGTTTGTCTTGCGTCCGGTGTCGTTTCAAGATCGTGATGACAAACGCGGAACGATACAGGGTTTGTGGTTCGGGTTTGGCCTGACGCTCCAGATCGAACACTTGCTGCCGGGGTTCGTTCCGACAATCCAGCGTTGAGAACCGTTCGATTGGGATGAGGCGTACGCGTCGTGACGCCCCCAAATGCGCGAACATGTTCGACGCCTTTTTGAGTCTTCCAAAAAAAAGTAATCTTGCGTGAATGCGAAGGGGGCATTGTGCAACGAAGCTTGTGATGTCGGTTCATCCGGCAAGACAATTATTCTGGAAGCGGCGGCGGACCTATGAAAAGGCTGGTGGTTATGCGGCTGCTACATGCGGTCGCCATTCTCATTGTGTTGGCTTTTGCAACGTTATGGCCTCGAGTTGCCATGGCGACGATCATCGCAGGGGGCACGATTTCCAATGCCACGTGGACCGCGGCGGGAAATCCTTATGTCGTACAGGGCGACATTCGCATACCAAATGGTAGCAGCCTGACGATCGAGGCGGGGACCGTTGTGTAATTTCCTTCGGGTGATGCCCAGAATGGCGGTCTAGATGCAACGAAGACCGAGATTATCGTTCAAGGCTCCTTGAATGTGAATGGCACTGCGGCAAATTCTGTAACGTTTTCGGCGTAAAATGGCCCGTCCCAGTCGACATGGTACGGCATTGTCGTTGATGCGGCGGGTATGTCGGCGAAGCTGAATTACGTGAGCATACAAGATTCGTACACGGGGATTCGTGCGGCGGCGTCGGGCAGCGTGCTCAAGCTCGATAACGCGACGATAAAAACGACGTATTACGGCTTGTATCTTTTGGCTGGAATGGCAAACGTATCGAACCTCGAGGTGAGCAACAGCGTCTTTGGCGTATGGCTCGAAGGGGCGACGACGCTGACGTTGAATAGATGCCGTTTGCTTGATTACTCGGATACCGGCATACGCATTCTTGCAAATGGTTTGACAAACGCGGCGACTTTATCTAGCTGCGTCATTTCCGGTAAATCGGGGGCACAATACGGCTTGGACATCAATGCTTCGGCAAACGGTCAAAGTAACGTCAACATCGAACAGTCCACGATTCATGGCAACAGAACGGGCCTTTCTTCAGGCGTATCGGTCGGGGCGAAGGCGATTGTTTCCGTCAACAACAGCAACGTTGCCGGCAACGATTATGGTGTCGTAGGACAAACCAATCCAAGTCCGCCGCCGTCGGTGAATTACAGCAATGTTTGGAACAACATCGTGGACTACATTGGGTCCACACCGGGCATTGGATGCATTTCGGCAAACCCGCTCTACGTGGATGCTCCGACGAACTTTCGCCTTACATCAAATTCGCCATCCTGAGT
>JBGAOI010001011.1:0-2927 GCA_044221885.1 Polyangium sp. (in: bacteria) | reverse complement strand
GATGCGGGTCGTCAATCCCTGCAATTTGAACGCATGCTCCCATTAGGACCAGCGTTCCGAGAAACACGGCCATGTGCCACCTCATCGCCGTTCGTTCCGTTTGTCCCAACAAGGCTTGCCTCCTCGTCCGCATCCGCCTGTCAATCGCTGTTGTTCGCCGATTTCATGCTACACGGCGTATTCCCCACCATGCAAGCCAGATAAAAACACTCCGCATAGGCGCCAAGGTAACGCGCGCCTCGTCGCCCATGCGTCTAGACAAACGCCCTCAATTATTCTTCGCGCCTTGGGCAATCCAACGACGAATCGTGTCCCGATCCTCCAGCGATAACGGAGCAGTTCCTATCGGCATCGCGGCGCCGCAAGAGTCTCCGCAATCGACATCGGAACAGGTGAGCGTATTGTCCACCTTGTGCATCAAGAAGCTCACTTCAGGATTGTCCGGGTCGATGAGCATCATCGACGAAGCCTTCGCTGAAGCCACGTTAACGTTTTGCGCACGAAATTTGTCGATCTGCCCCGTCGTCGCCGACCCCGAAATCGGGCCCAAATAGGGTTGTCCCGCTGGAGGTGTATCCGCCCCATGACATGGTGCCGAATTACACGATTTCTGAAAAATCGGCAGCACATTGGCTTTGAACGTCACGACCGGCGTGGCGCTCGTGAAGTTGGCATAGTCGTAACACGTGTCATCAACAGTTCCAGTTCCACAACAACCTGCCTCGCCTTGAGGTGCAGCCGCGCCAAGAAGGACGAGAAGCGCGCCGATGCCAATTTTCCCAAGCACCTCAATAACATTTTTTTTCAATGGATTTTGCATGGTCTTCATTCCCCGCTTCCCAAGCTAGCAGCACTTACCCCCCGAACGTCAATGGCAATCAAACGCTCGGTCGACGTATTTTTACGCTACGCCCTTGCCGCTCGACTTGTCCTTCACCTTCTGAATGAAAGACGCGTTATCCCCGGGGCCGCGTAATGTAAGCAATCGAATGCTCGGCTTGGGCATGAAGGATGGGGCATTGGTCAGCGCATCGCTGGGCGGCAATGGCGGAGCCAGCAATGCCATGAGCGGAATGCTGCGCGATCGTTCCTGGCTGGCTTTGAATCGTTGCAAAAGCTGTTGATCGTACGCTTCGATGGGCAAAATCTTTTCGACGAAATGCGCAAAAAGCACATGCGTCGAATGACCTGAATTCGCCGACCCGACGAAAACTTTCAATTCAATCGGATTGGCCAGTTTGGCCAAATCGTTAATGAGCGGCTGAAACAAGCGTCGCGCCTCTTGTTCAATTTGTGCCGGCGTTCCAGGAATCAAGTCACTCTTGTTGATGAACAAGACCACCGTTTTACACGACGACATCAGTTTGGGCACGAAGAAATATCGCAATGATCCCGGCTGAAATTCCTTGAGCTGCGATTGCACTCGTTCGGTGTCCACGCCTTTGGCGTCTTTTCCACCCAAGTCGACAACGAACAAAAGACCATGCACGTCCGATGTGCTCATCTCTTGAACTGCATCGACCATGTGTTCGCCGCCCCAATCGAGAACCTCGAAGACGTGTTCCACGACTTCTTTCCCCGATTGTACACGACTTACATTGCGCTCGTATTGCTCGCTTTTCGTTCCGTCGATCGCCGTCAAGTCCGCCAATGGATTCGCCCATTTCAACGTGAGCGACGTTTTTCCTGTCCCCTTCGCGCCCAGCGTCACGATGCGATAGGTTTTACGTGTGCTCTCCGGTCGCGCTTCGAGTTTTTCTCGGTAATGCTGCGCTTCCTTGCGCGCTTCTTCGAGTTGCCCCGTCAGCGTCCGCGTCGATTCTTCAAGCTCCCGAACTCTCGATTCCGATTGTCCCAACGTTGCGCCGAGCTTCGACACCTTCATGCCCATCACAACCAGCGCGGCAACGATCGCCGTGAGAACCGAAATTACGAGCAAAAGCAGAACGATCGCCGACATACACGCCTCGCAACGAACAGTGTGAAACAGTCGTGGAGTACATACCTGATCACAAGTGACGTGAACAGGTCAAGTTTCGTGAGAAAACGCCAAACTTGCGACCAGCAAACCAGCAATCGGCTCGTCACACTTCAAAAACGCATTCCCACGGAAACGAATCCTCCGCCAGCGAGCGGAGTCGCGGAAAATTGCGCCATCGAAGGCCCCTCACTGCGTTGTTGGGAGGAATCGAACCAGTACGTGGCACCTGCCGCCGAGCCGACCACGAAAGCAAGCAGAAAGGCCCCCGTGGATGCTCCCGCCAGTTTGTCTCGCGCATCAAGCGTGTTTATGTACTTGTCGAGTGTCGCGGCATCTACGTTCACGCCCGGCGTATTCGCACTTCCGACCATCTCGTTATGGATCGCCAGCGCGTCGGATTCTTTATCGAACGCGACAAAAGCCATCACGGTTCCAGCCCCAAGGGCAAGCATCGATGTGCCAAAAAGCAAATACGACACTTTGCGTTGCGTCGTGGGCAACAACGACACATTCACCAAACTCGATTGCGCGCGTTCGATCGAAATACGTTCGTCAAACGAAACATATCCGCGTTGGGACACGATGACACGATGTGTTCCAGAGGGAAGATCCACGGGAGTTCGCAATGGTGCTTCGCCAAAGATACGCCCATCCACGGTTATGGACGCCCCTTTCGGAGCTTGGACGGACAACTGCGAAGGTTTTTCTTTCAGATTGATCTCGAGCGGGAAAATCGTGCCTTCAACAGCCAGGATTTCTCGAACTTCTGTGAAAAAACCAGGGGCCTCGAAGGTCACATCGTGTTTGCCCGGAGCAACCTCCGTAAACGCTTCGCCAAAAAGGGTTACAAAATCTTTGGTTGAAGTGCTTTGTCTTTGCTTAGCTAAATCAAGTGCTTTATTGAATTCAGGGTCTGCGCTATAATTAGAAAGTGCTTTCAAAAGGT
>JBGAOI010001010.1:0-2935 GCA_044221885.1 Polyangium sp. (in: bacteria) | reverse complement strand
GGAGGCGCTGCTGCGACCGCAGAAGCGGACGCCGCGGCTTCCGGTTGCCCTTTCAAGTCGCCGGGGACGTTTGGTCCAACGTGAAATCCTGCCAATTTCGGCCAAGCAACGCCTAGGACAAACCCCGTCGCGGCAATGATGCCAACTCGTGACCACGCCGGGCGATCTTCCGCCGCCGTAGGAATCTGAACTCGAGGACGCACTGCATTCGCCATTGCGGCCTTGCGTAGCACGCGCCCCGGGGGGACGACCAAGTTTTGGGCTGCCTTTACTCGACTCGCTCGTTCGGACACACGAAGAAAACGCTGCGCGCGTTACTTCGCTTCCGTCTCGTCGTTATCGCTGTTTTCTGCGTCGTTCCAACGATGCCGATGCCGGATGTCTTTGCCCTTCACCAAGAACACCACCGTTTCGGCAATGTTCGTCGCGTGGTCGCCAATTCGTTCGAGGTACTTCGCGATCGATTGGATGCGTGTCGCTCGGTAAATCGCGGTCGAGTCTTGCACCATCAGCGCCAAGAGTCGCTCGAAGATGCGCGTGTATTGCGCGTCGATGAGTTCGTCTCGTCCTAACAGCTCGATGGCTCGTTCCACGTCCCGATGCACCAACGCTTCCAGGGCTTCATGCACGACGAGTGTTGCTTGATCCGCCAGTTCACCCAGGTCCACGTCCCAGGGGCTCGCCGGTTGCGTATTCAGCTCCGCCACGCGTTCGCAGATGTTCGCCGCAAGATCGCCGATGCGCTCCATGTCTGTGACGATCTTGAGTGCTGTTGTGACAAACCGAAGGTCCGAAGCGACGGGTTGCCGCATCGCGAGAATTCGCATGCAGTGTTCGTCGATTTCGCATTCGAGTTCGTTGATGCGTCGATCCATGTGCATCGTGCTTCGAGCCAGCGCCGAGTCTCGGGTGCGTAAAGCACGCATCGACTTGGTCACCATGTCTTCCACCATGCCGCCCATCAGCAACAGTCGATCCCGCAGCGTTCGTAACTCGCTCTCGTACACGCGGCTCGTATGTTGTCCCTGGGTCATGGGTTTGTTCAGCCAAACTTTCCGGTCACGTAGTCTTCGGTGCGTTGTTCTCGGGGATTCGTGAAGATACGCGCAGTGCGCTCAAACTCTACCAGTTCCCCCATGTACAAGAACGCGGTGTAGTCACTCACGCGCGCCGCTTGCTGCATGTTTTGAGTTGCAAGGATGATCGTCATCGACTGCCGCAACTCGTGCATCAGATCCTCGAGGTGACTCGTGGCGACGGGATCCAAGCGACTCGTTGGCTCGTCCATGAGCAGCACTTCGGGTTCGAGCGCCAGCGCGCGCGCGACACAAAGACGCTGTTGTTGTCCCAAAGGAAGTGATGGCGCGGGACGTTGCAGACTGTCCTTGAGCTCGTCCCACAGCAGGGCCCGACGCAACGTGCGTTCCACGACGACGTCGGCGTCTTGTATCCGAATGCCGCACAAACGAAGCCCGGCCAAGACATTGTCGGCGACGTTCAAGTGCGGAAAAACGTTCGGTTTGGGGAACGTCATGCCGACGCGCTGACGAAGCTCGGGGAGGTATGTCGAAGGGGCATAAATATCGACACCGTCGAGCAGCACTTGTCCGGACGCACGGGCCTCGGGGGTGACTTCATGCATGCGGTTGAGCGTGCGGAGCAGCGTCGTTTTGCCACAACCCGATGGTCCAATGATCGACGTCACACGATGTTCGACGATGCGCAACGTGATGTCGGACAAAGCAAGCGTTGGCCCGTACCACGCATGAAGTCTGTCGGTCTTCATCTTGATGGTCAGACTGGCATCGGCATCGAGTGGAGGAGGAACCGAATCGATGCGGGCGGCAACGTCGGGGGTTGTCATGCTGTACCTCGATCCGACAAACCTTCCGTTGTTCGGCGTCCGGCGAGCCAACGCGTTCCGATGTGCGTGACGATCAAGATGCCGAGCAGCATCAGGACTGCCGCGGAGACCATCGATGGGTGGCTGGGATCAGGATCCGTTCCCGAGCGGAAAATGCGCACCGAGAGCGGCATCAGAAACGTTACCTTGGGCTGCGGGGTGAACACATCGACGACGAGCAGCGGTGCGACCGTGCCAAACGCTCGAGCCAGAACGACCAGAAGTTCGGACGAAAGTGCCGGGAGCGCGAGCGGCAACGTCACATGCCCGAGTGTGCGTAGAGGATCTGCGCCGAGCGCTAGCGATGCTTCGCGAATCTGCGGAGAAACACTGCCCAGTGCGATGCGGGTTCGTTCCACGACGATCGGAAACAAAAACAGCGCCAGGCACCACATGGTCGTGACGAACTTCGACTGAACGCCGAGACAAACCACGAGGATGGTGAGTCCACAAAGGCCGTACAGCACGGAAGGAATTGTTGCGAGCAGCGAGATCGACCGTTCGGCCAGACGCTTGAGTTGTCCCGGTGCGGCAAGGTGCTCCAGAAACACGGCTGCACCGATCCCGAGGGGCATGGCAATGCCCACGGCGGCTCCCACCAGGCGCGCATGCAGCCACATGTCTGCAAATGCCAAGTCCGATGTGCGCAGAAGGTCTAGAAATAGAGGCACTCCACGCCCGAGCGTATCCACGACAAACCAGGTTCCAAACGCCAGCGGGAGCAGGACGCAGAACGTACAGAAGGCGTGGAAAAGGCGATCCTTCACCGTTGTCGTTCTGCTCGCGCGCTTCATGCCGCATTTCTCCTTGCGGAAAATTCGTTCAAGGCTGAACGAGTCGATTCGAGCGCGAACGTTACGACCAGGAGCACGCAGCCGACGATGAAGAACTCTTTGGGCACTTGGTTTTCCCAAAGACCCGTGCCGTTCGGCACGAAAAACGTCGCCAAGGTGTCGGGGCGCGCGGTTTGATCGGACAACAACGATTGCTGGAAAGATTGCCGGACGGATTGAAGGACGAAAAGCACGATCA
>JBGAOI010000100.1:0-16860 GCA_044221885.1 Polyangium sp. (in: bacteria) | reverse complement strand
GCGCGAAGGCGGCGTCGGTCAGCGCAGGGTGGCTGCTATCCCCGGGAGCGACAACGCGACCTCAGCGTCAGGTGCAGGCGAGCTTGCGGCGCTCGTTGTCGGCGATCGCCTTCAGGTTCTGCGGCGCGTCGCCGAACTCGTTGTTTTGGAACAACTCGTCGAAACGTTCGTTTCCCGTACCGAAGCCGGAAGCTGGCATTAAAAGGTTGTCGTTACGAACGGCAGCCTTTCATCCGACACGCGGGTTTTTCACGGAACGAGCGAGAAGCAGTAAAATCCGCCATAACCACCGCCAGAACCCACCGTCACTTGGCCCGGAATCGGACCGCCCATTTCAATCAAATTGATGCCCGCTTTGCATCCGGATTCATCGAGCGACGACATCCAGTTCGCACCGCTGCCTCCCCCGGGTCCACCAAATCGAGGCCAAGAATGACCCACACGAGGTCGCCCTTCGGACGCGAGATCGCCAATCGCACTCGTCCAATCTTTGCACGTCGCGGTTTGACTGTAGAGTGTTCCTTGCGCGTTTGTCCCCGTCAACATATCGTGATTGTCGACTTGCGCCTGATTGGGATCCGGCTGATGATTCGGCACGCCGTCTTCATTCGGAAAGTCGTTAATGATCGCAGGATCAGCGCCGATCGGTCGCTGATTGAGCAAATTCGTTTTGTTGTCGGCAAGCAATCGGCCCAGGCGATCGTACCAGGGACCCTCGCCAATACGATCCTTCGCATTGACTTGGTTGCCATTTTCATCCGCTACAGCACTGAGAAATGCCCGCCAAGGTTTGGCGCCTGCACCAGGCATACTTTTTTCGGCAATGGTCGCACAAATCTTGTCGGCACCACGAAGCCCCGACCCCGGTCCTGTTTCGCCAAACCGTAAATCGCCCCCGAATCCATCGGGGCTGCCGGACAAATCTTGCAATGCCTTGAGACTCGTCACGAAAAAGCTGAACTTCTCCGCCGGCGCGCCCGAGCTGCTGCTCGAACTGCTGCTCGAACTGCTCGATACGCCGCTGCTGCTCGAACTGCTGGTCACTTCGCCGCTCGACGTGCTGGTGCTGCTCGACGAACCACCACCTGACCCACCGCTGCCAAGGTTGATTTCATTGTCGCTCCCGCAACCCACGATGCCGAAGAGAACGCCACTGATCAAAGGAACTGCAAAGCTGCGTATTTGCATGACTATCACCTTCCTAGGAAAACCCAAGTTATGTCAATCTCAGCAATGAAGCTGCGAAAATTGCATCGACAGCCGTACCGAGCAACGACTTCGCCTCACGTTGCCCGGATACGACAAAACCCTTCGCAAAAATTTTTCGAGCGTGTCTTTTTTGGGCGGACCGTCGCCTTTTACTCGTCACGGTATCTTTTTGAACTCGACGCGACGATTGATCGCCCGATCCTTTTCCGCATGCGGAATCACGAGCGGTTGCGTATCGCCGTAATCCTTGGTCGAAAGCCTTGCTGGGTCGATTCCTTTTTCAACCAACCATTTTTTGACCACTTCCGCCCGATTCAGTCCAAGTTTCCCCACGCCGGGACGCACTTCACTCTCATCGATATGCCCACGAATTTCAGCTCGAATGTCGGGATGTTCCTTCAACACTTGCATCACGGCTTCGAGCACGGGCAATGACGATTTCAGGATCTTCGATTGCTGGTGGTCAAAATGGGCGTACTGAATGATCGGTTGCGAATTGCAATCCATACACACAACGACTCGTGGCGGCGAAGGTGTCTCCGCCGAAGCCGAAGCACTGGCAATGGGCACGGGTGACGAGGAAGCCGAAACGCTCGGTACCGGCGCCGATGGCAAAGGCGCGGGCCCTGGAGGCAACACCGTCGGAGCGTTTGTCGCAGAAGACTGTGGGACGGGCTGTTGCGGAGGTGCGGGCGATGAACACCCGGCCAAACCAATAAAAAACATACACGAACATATCCATCGCACTCGAATTGTCATGATTTTGCCTCAATTAAAAACACACTTTCGGGGTCGTCGACACATGTTTTCAGATTTCGGCATCCCAGCTCGTCGAGTTGATAAAATACGCCGTCGGAAAGTTCTCGATGCAAGAGGTTCGCGCCGGACAAACCATCGATCAAACGGACGCGTTTTTCATCCAGATTTGGCGCCTTGTTGCGCAAAGCTTCCAGGTAGTCCGCGGCCAGCGTTTCGAGCTTCCGCACAAGGCTCGGGCGCAATCCCGTACACGCCGCCCAGCCAAAAAGCGCATCCCAGTCGTCGTCCGACAAAACTTGCACGCCTTCATTCGCGAGAAAGTTTTTCTCCATTGCCCCTTCGTGGTCGTCGTCCTCCGGAATGGCCAATGCCCCCAACACGAGGCTCCGCGTGATGACGATAATTTTTTCGACACTGCTCTTCGGGAGATTTCTCGCCGCCCCGCGCCACGATCCGCTGCTTACAGAAATATGCCAAATAGGCTCCTCGGGCGTTTTTCCTGTACGCTGTTCATAACGTTTCAGCTCGCCAACGAAATCCGGATCGCACATCCATTCCGTATATTCTTCCGGTTTGATCAGGTGCCCATAAAAAGTCCCTTCGCCTTCGGCCCACCCTTCTTCGGTCACAAAACCCCGGTGAAGTCTGAAGTTGATATCGTGGCCATACAGATCGGGACACTCGAGCCATTCGCGTGAGCCCGCAGCAATGGACAAGATAAATTCGACGATTTGCTTGTAGGCTCCTTCGGACACGCAAATACGGTCGTCACCGCGTTCCAACATCAAAAGCGGAAGGCCGTCGATCAACAAACGGTGCCGAATGATAAAGCCGGGATACTCGGGATGCTCCATGGTTCGCTCGACGCCTTCGATATAAACGAAATCCTCGCCTTCGTCGACGAGAATCGTCGGACGAATGTTCACGCGCATCCGTTGACTTTGCAAAAACTTTCCTTTATGCCTTGAGAAACTTCCGTGAGAATTCTTGTCCAACATGATCCTCGCACCGGAACGCCCGCCGGACGCTCCTTCCTGTATTCGTGTTCAACCTGCGGCGCCGACGTTCACTCAATGCCATCGCCGCATGAGCCGTGGATCTGCGCTTGTGGGAACGTGCGCGTGGATCCCGATGCGGGGCGACTTTCGGTTCGCGACGAAAACCAATTCGAGATTTCCAAAATCATCGATGTGCGCGCCGGGTTTTCCTCCAAGGTCGTCACACTGCCCAGTCCTGTAGGTGATTTGCTCCTTGGTGTCGTCGATCCCCACATCGAAGGCGTTGCTGATTCTGTGTCGTGGCTGCTTTTTCGATCGATTCGTGACGCGCTCGGATCGACTGGCGGCCATTTGCCCGATTGGCTGGTGGATGATATTCGTCGCAATTATATCTCGCCCGACAAAGTGCGGACGTTGTGGGCAGCCCGTGGTTATCGTTTTGCCCTGGTTCATGCCAATACGGGCGAAATGGTGGGCACGATTCATATCGCGCGTTCGCACCATACCATTTTGACCGTCAATCGCGACATCAACAATGCCCGCGCTGAAGATTATCCCGGATTCAAACCCGACGGAGGTCATCACGTCGTCAATATCAGCGTCCAGCACGAATGGCGGCGAGCTCACTTGGGTCGTTTGATGGTCAATGGCATTCTCGAGCATTTCCTGGATCTATTCGACGGCAATGCCTTGTGGGTCCGCGCCGATCCTCCTTGGCATGCGGGTCTTCTGGGCCTTGGGTTTTCCCATGACCCCTCGATGGATATCTTCCTGCCAGCATCCGTCGAAAAAACGCGCAATTTGTCACACGCGGAATTTAATGCGCTCTACGCGTGTGATTGCGGAAGCGTTTCCCCGGCCAAACCTGACTTTTTGAAACTCCGCACGCAGCTCATGCAAACAGAAAAGCTTCAATATGTGTCGATGCTGCGACCGTTTGTCTCGGATATCATCCGCAGTGGGCCGCAACATCTCCGCGTCAACCCAATAGATCCTCCCGCCATGATTGATCCCGGCCATTCCACCGATTTTGGCGGCGTCTTCGTCCGATCGCCCCAAACCGTCGTGGCTCCCAGAAATGCCGATGAAGCGGCAGACTTGCTCGCTCGGGCAAGTGTTACGCGTACGCCCGTGACTGTGCGAGGACTCGGTCAAAGTGCCGGAGGACAATCCCTTTCGAAGGGCGGAATTTTGTTATTGACGCAGCAATTCGATTCGATTTGCGTAGAAGAGTCAAAAGTGAGCGTCGGCGGAGGCGTTCGTTGGGACCAACTGCTCGACGCTACATTGGCCCAAGGTCTCATGCCGCCGGTTGTCCCGGGGTATTTGTCGACGACGGTGGGTGGCACCTTGTCGAGTGGCGGATTTTCCAAAGGTTCCATCATGCATGGCATGCTGATCGATCACGTTCTCGAATTGGACGTCATTACCGCCGATGGTCGACGTGTTCTTTGTGGACCCACGCAAGCCGCATGGCTCTTTCATTCTGTGCTTGGAGGACTAGGGCAATTCGGCGTAATTGCCGGCGCTACGTTGTCGCTCGTCCCGGCACCGCAAACGATTGTCACGGAAACGATGGAATGCGTCGAGGATGTTTCGGCCCTGCTCGAACGTTTTGCGCAATTCGCCAAAGAACCCGAGCGTTTCCACGCCACCGTGTTCGTTGAATCGAATGGTCACGGCGGATTGCGGCACAAAGCCGTTTTTGCCAGAAAATCGGACGAGACAAACGGTATTCCCCTGGCGAGGTACTTGAATCCCGTTCGTCCAGCCGCACCTCCTTCACGCTCGATTTGGGCGCATGTATTTGCGCCTGTGCCCGCGGTCGCGACGCTGCTCGAACAAGCGCGAGCCCTGGTGTCATTCGAGCGTGGCGACACCTTGCAATGGCTTCCCTGTTGCAAAAAAGGTCCAGGCGGATCGCTTGTTCGTACGGCCAATGTTCCTCGAGAATCGCTTCATTATGCGATTTTGCTGAGCCGCAACGTGAACGACACGCCGATCGATCAGGTGGTGGAAGAAAATCAGCAATGGCTGAACACGGCCACGTCGCTGGGCGCGAAAAATGCGCTCGGTGGATTGATCCCGAATTCGCCCGAATCATGGCGACACCATTTGGGTAATCGTTATGCCGACGTAATCAAGCGAGCCGTCATGGCCGACCCAGCGGGAATTCTGGATTCATTGGGATTGCGCGAGCGACGTCATTAACACGAATCTGCCAATTTGCTCGGCGCGTTGCTTGGAGAGTGGTTGATTTTCCGCGCTCTCAATCATTGATTGCAGAACTCTTCACCGCCCGAACCTCGACAGATTCGACTTTGATTGCTGCGGGTGCCCCTTCGTCAATGTCCACGCATTGAACGAACAGTTGGGCATGCGTTCCAAGACTCGCAAGATCAAAGCCATTGGGAATTTGAATCCATGGCCGTCCTTTCGATCGGAAACGCCCAGCAGAACCCGCGTCGACATCCACAGAAAAACCTATCGTGTCGAGCAAGATGCTCATGGTGACCGGACCGCCTCCATAGCTAGGCAAACTACCGAGCAAAAGGCTATCGCCAGCATCGAAATAGTCACTACGATCCGCAAGGATGCCGATATTCTTGGTCGAGGCATCGAAATAGGCGCCCACCAAAACCCCACGGGAATTGCTCTCATTGGCGATGAATACGCTCGAAACGCAATCCGAGGAAATCCTGCCAAGGCGCAGCGTTATTTTCAGCGGACCACAACATTGCGGATTCAGCGGCGGACCGCGAACGATGGATAACTGACGATTGCCTTGGAGCAAAACAGCACCATTTTCAACGGAAACACTCCAGTTCCTGGATCGGCTGCTTTCAACATTCCAAACTTTGAGCATGCCATTGGAATACGTTTCAAACGTGTCGACAATGGGCAATCCGCTCGATTCGTTCGTTGCTTCAAGACCCAAGAGAGCGTCGATGCCCTCTTTCATCGTGAAATGGGAGATCTGATGCCGCCGATGCGTCGAATCGCGCAAATAACGCCATTCTCCCGCACCAACGGCTTTGACTTTGGATTCCACCACGGCTTTGTAGCTGTCGGGAAATCGTCCAGCAAAACAGCAGGCATCGAATTCATTGGTGACTTGAACCTGTTTTCGCCCTTCGCCAATTGCCCCGAGCGCATGGATTTCCAGCCAAGTCGCAATACCACCACCTCGGCCGTCTGCCGTAATGTTTTCGGCATACAGCGGAGGAAACCACTGTTCGGCGTCGCCTACCGAACGTCGAGATTGATTCCGTTCGTAGAGGGGCGCGGAACCGGCCACCGGCACGCTGTATTGAATTCGTTTGTCAATCGCCGCCATCATGCTCGTGGTCCAGCCGCCACCGGAAAGGCCAATCATGGCCACGTCTTCGAGATTCGGATTTTCGGCGATGGCTAAATTCAAGACCTGCACGACGGGTTCGAGAAACAAGCGAAACCCAGAACCGGGATTGGTTTCGTCCGTTTCATAGATGATATCGTAATGATGCGAATAGGTTCGTACGCCAGCACCGGGAACAATCGCCGTGTTGTCGTCGTTCCAGCCAAACAGCGGCATTTTCAAGGCGATGACGATAAAACCGTGAATCAACAAGCGATTCACCGTGCTGCCTACACCCGCGTCCAGACTGCCACTGTGCCCGTCATGCACAATGGCCACACGCTGACGACGGGCGGGATTCCTGGGATGAAACATATACGCAATGGAATGAAAGTCCCACGACGAAACATCCATATCGAGTTTGTCCACACGAATGGCATTGTACGGATCGATTCCCACGGCCAACGGAGGAAACTCCACATTGCGCTCCACTTCGGGCTTGGCGTCGGGTAGCCCGTCTGGCCAGATGAATTGAATCAATTTCTGTCGCCGCGCTTCCGCTTCCCCGCGTGTATTGAAGCGAATCTGCGTGCCCGGATCATTGTTGGTCGGAAAGGACCGGCTCGAAACGATGACGGACAACACGGCTCCCAAAGCCAGTGCGGATCCTCGCCGCCCTGACCTCAATATCCGCTTTAATTTCCGACGACTTCGCTGTTCCACGTTCGAGAAATGGTTCGTTCGAAGCTACCTGTGACCAATGCCTGTCACAACCACAACGCGCGCTCGCAACATGCCAGACGGATCGACAAGACGCAAGAAGTCGATCAAAACCGCTCGACCACACACGACGCGCGAATTGAGCCACCGCCTATTGCAGATACTTCCAGCCACATACGCCTTGTGTACAGACAAACCCATCGGCTCCCGGACAAGAGCAATCCGTTGTCGTCGTTGCGCATTTCAATTCATCGGCGCGAAACAGCAAACCCCGTAAACGAGCCGCATCGTAGTCTTTGTGGGCCACGAGGTCATTCGTGCACCCGCAACTCGTTCCTTCCAACACCTGACCACAATCCGCATCGACCGTGCATGCCTGAAGCCCCAAAAGCTCTTCCTTGATGGCCGCATTCACCTCGTCGCAGGTTTCATACTCCGAACCAAACACGTTGCGATAACATCCGGCCGACAAGAGCGACACCACGAGCGCCGCGCCCCAAACCAATCGACACAACAAAGGCAGCTGGGCCTTTGACGCGGAGTTTTGGGAAGAACCACGGAACGACATGCAGATGGTTTGGAATGGAAAACGGGTCGTCATTGACCCCAGGATACGACAATTCACGCGATTCTGCTCCCCCGATGTCAGGGAACCGTCAGCGATTTCGGAACACAAGAAATTCTGGGACTGCAACGACTCATCTGCCCTTGACAACGCATCAGCGCCCTGCAACAAGACAAACGGCCGTGGCGAGCGAAAAGCGCTCGGGAGACTTCCATGTTCGAAATCGGCGACCTGATCGATGATCAATATCGCATTGTGCGGCTCATTGGCGAAGGCGGCCAAGGTACCGTGTTCGAGGCCGAAGATTCGGAAATCGGCGCCCCTGTCGCTATCAAAGTCCTCAAACCTCAAGTCGCCGCAAGACCCGAATGGGTGATTCGGTTGCGCCGCGAAGCACGAGCGATGGGTGTACTTTCTGGAACCGCTGCCGTGCAGATTTTCGCCCTGAATCGCACGCAAGCCGGCCAACTCTACATCGTCATGGAATTGCTCCGCGGACAAGACCTCGAACAATGCATCAAACGTTTCGAGAGTCGTTATGGGTTTGTCCCAGTACCCACCATGCTCGATCTTCTCGGGCCCATCGTCGATACACTCGAAGTCGCTCACGCGCGTGGAATCGTGCATCGTGACCTCAAACCGGCCAATATCTTCGTGCTCGACTCAACAGCCCGAGGACGGGTCAGGCTCCTCGATTTCGGAATGATCAAAGACCTGTCCGCCAACACGCCCCTTACCCGCGAAGGGTTTGTCGTCGGCTCACCGTCCTACATTGCTCCCGAAGGTTGGCGCGGCAATTCGACAAACATTACGCATGCCGCAGACGTCTACGCCCTTGGCGCTCTCGTGTTTCGTATCCTCACCGGCCACGTTCCGTTCCAGGGAGAACAACTCGTCGATATCGTGCGTCTCGTCACACGAGGTCCACGTCCAAGTGTCGTAGCTACCCGTACCAGCCTTCCCAAAGCCATCGATCCCTGGGTTGCCAAGGCACTCGCGATCGCCCCAGACGATCGCTTCAAGTCCGTCCGCGAGATGTGGAACGAGCTTTTGCCGATCTTGGGAACGAACACTGCGACCTAGGTTCGTCGAAATTGTGCTCCCCGGGGTCTTTTTCGATCGCTCGGAACATTTTTTTGAAAATCTTCCTCCGAACTGCAACAGAGAGATCGTCGGACCTGACAGTATGTGAATTCGTAGCCGTCTGTTGAATGATCGTCGCGAGCGCCCGAAAACCAAAGCAACGATCATTCAACAGGCTGCGAGAAGGCGAGGCATCCATGAAACAGCTCGTATTTACCCATGTTCCCACCGCGGGATTTGCAGCATTCGACGTGGAATTGTCGAATGGCGATTGGGCGTGCGTGGAAAGCACTCGATTCGATGGCGGGTCACGCCGAACGGCCAAACCGCTCGACGAGGGCCCGACGCTCGTGATTGTCAAACTGCGGTTGAAGTGGGCCATTGCCGCACTTTTACAAGCCATCGACGTCGCCGGAGATGCCAAAGAAACCGATCGGCAATGGGATGTTTTGCAGAAACAACTCGCATCGATCCTGGGCGCGCGAGCGGTTTCGAACGATGCGCAAAAACGTGCGGCTGCCCAACGATTGCAGGCGGCGTTGCTTCTTGGATTCAGTGCCGGACAAACAAAATTGCCTTATGAACAAGAAGTCGAATTTGGTCGCAAACAGATTCGTCACGTCTCGCAAGGTCAAGGAGCTGCGGATGTCTCTTTGCTCGGTTTGATCCCTTTGATGCTCGAAGTTTCCGCCGCAACGGAATCGCTCGCCACGGCGATTGGATTCGGAACGAACACGAAAACGCCGCAAGAACGAAAAGCATCCGCACGAGCCGCATGTGCCGCAACGTTTTCATCCGCCGCGTATTGGCTTGGTTGGATCATGGAATATGGCAGTGAAGGCAACGATCGGGAGCGAGCAGCTGCATTGCTCGAACCGCTGGAAAAATTGGCCAATCGGTATACCGTCGCCAATCGCTCACAAGCTGAAGCCTTGGTCGGAACGTGATTTCACAATGAACACATGCTCCTGCCCCTATTTGAACGTCTGAACGAACGCCCCAGAAAAGCACGTTCACGATTCTTGCAACCCGACACAGGCATGGATCATTCGGGCGGCCAAGATGCACGAACGAGTCTCGCCAGAACGGACCAACCGCTCGTGGCCATCGTTGGCTACGGCCGATTCGGCCGCGCATTGGCGCATCTTTTCCTCGATCACGGCATTGCCGTTCGCGCCTACGATTCGCACGTGAGCATTCCCGTTGCATTGGCGAGTCCAGCGCTTGAACAGGTCGCCCACGAAGCGACGCATCTTCTTCTGGCTGTCCCGATCGCCGAGATTCCTGCGGTATTGAAAGAAATTCGGCCATTTCTTACCGAATCGCAGGTCATTTTCGATGTCGGTAGTGTCAAGGTTCGTCCGGTCCGTATGTTCATCGAAATCTTGGGGGATCGTGCTCCGTGGGTCGGAACGCATCCGCTTTTTGGACCGGCAAGTTTGGCACGCGCGGAAAAACCTTTGCGTGTGGTGGTTTGTCCAAATAAATACCATCCCGATGCCGCCGAACGGGTGAAAATGCTGTATGCGGCGATTGATTGCGACATCGTGGAAGAAAGTCCAGAAAGCCATGATCGACGTATGGCTGAAACGCATGCGCTGGCGTTTTTCGTGGCCAAAGGAATTCTCGATGCCCACCTCGGCGTAGATGTGCCCCATGCTCCGCCTTCTTTTCAATCCATCATGCGCACCGTGGAAGTCGTTCGCTCCGATGCCGGCCATTTGTTTACGACCATTGAACGAGAAAATCCCTATGCCGCGGATGTGCGCAAAAAATTCATGAACACGCTCGCGAACATTGATGCCTCGTTACGTGAAGAAAAACCACCCGTCATGGATGGCGAAGCCACGAGCCAACGATGGGCATTGAGCCGGTCTTTGGAGGAAGTTCCCGATTTGCGAGAAACTCGAGAATCCATCGACGAAATGGATCGAGACATCGTCGCGTTATTGGCGCGGCGCATGGAACTGGCGCGACGGGCATGGCGAGCCAAAATGCGCCTGGGTCTTGGAATCGTCGACCCCGTGCGTGAAGCGGAACTCATGGAAGGACGACGAACCTGGGCCCTTCAAGAGGGCCTCGACGCGAATGGCGTAACGGAGATTTTCGAGGCTATTTTACGTTTGTCGCGGAACGGACAATACGGCGGCGGCTGATCAGGGGTGGCCTTGCTTCTGGGGCGACATCATCAACGCATCCACGTCGTCACTGGGGGCATTCACCAAAGGAGCCATACTTGAAATCGCACGGTCCGCCATTTGGACAGTCTGTATCGTCATTGCAGATGGCCGTGCCGGTATTGCAATCCATCTTGCATGAGGCCGTCGTATCAAGTTTGCAACAAATGATTCCGTTGCAATCTTCCTTGCCGTCGCAAAAGAACGTGGGCATTGTTTCGCACACCATGGGGTCATTGCAAGACAATGAGCCACTCAGTTCACAGCAAAAAAAGCCGGCTTTGCACATCAAGCCACCGCAATCCACACCAAGGAGGCCACCGCCGGAACTCGATGCGCTGGACGAACTCGATGTGCCCATTCCGCTCGAACTCGAGCCAGGATCTCCGCTCGAGCTGCTGCTCGAACCTGTCGAACTGCTCGAAGTCGAAACGACATCTCCGCTCGAACTGGAACTGGTTTGTCCGCCTGTACCACCCTGGCCCGAACTAACGCTGCTCGTTCCGCTGCCCGAGGAAGAACTGGCGACCTGGTTTGTCCCGCCAGCTCCTGATGGATTGCCGCTCGTCGGTGCCTCATAGGTGCACGCGCCGAGGGCAATGCCGGCGAGAATGCCGGGAATGACGAAATGGTTCCACCCACTTTTCGAATGCATACAATCTCCCCACGTCAAGGCACCATTGGCCTAAATTCCGTCGCAAATGAGCGTACACGTTTTCATGCCGTTCGGACCATAACAACGCCCCTCGAGGCACTCGCTACTCGTTGCGCACATGCTTCCCAAAGGCTTTTGCGGAGTGCACATCGCGCCATTGCAGTAGAATCCATCCGCGCATTCATCCGTACACGGCGCACCTGCCCCCGGAGGAGTTGCGCATTTGCCTTGGTTGGGCATGGGTTCATTGCAGTATTTGCTTGCACATTGATTGTCGTCCGTACACGACGCTCCGTCCGCAACCAGACCCGTAATGCCACCGACGCAAGCGAACGAGCTGTCTTTCGCGAATGCTGCACAGGTCAACGATGCAAAATCGCCAATACATGCTTGCAGCTTGGTTCCATCAATTTGAAGTTTACCCTCGGCAGAACTGTTGTGCATGTCAACGAGTCCAATACCCAGGAACAAGCCAAGCAGCCCGTAACATTGTGATTCCGCGCGAATGCCGGGAAAAAGCACCGTATCGAGTTCATCGCCGGAACAACATTCGAAGAACTTGTTGCATTCTGCAACAACCAAAGGCCCGCCGATCGTCTCGAGCGCCTCGTCTACCTTCCCCGCGCCCGGTCCGCCACCTTCGCAGATTTTGCCGCATTGACCCATGCCACCTTGAGCGTCGCCAATACATGTACCCGCAAGACATTCTCGGTCATTCGTACACGACTGGCCGTCAGCCTTTTGAGGTTGGCATGTCATGGCATTGCAATACAAACCATCCGCGCAATCCGTCGGCTTCTGGCATGCTCCGCCCATCATCACGGGCGCGGGCTTCTTCATGCACATGCCCACAGAAGCGCCTTGCGGGATGTCACAAAGGCCATCCACACATTCAATGGATGAAAAACAAGGTTGTCCAAGCGCAACTTTCGGCGTGAAGATATTCTCGCAAAACGTTGGCGCTTGTTTGAAATCAGCACAAGACAACGCTCCGATCGATTTCATACAGGCGTCGAAATTCGCTTGATTGAATTCGACTCGCCCCGCTTTTTCGCCTTCGACAACAATGGGCTCGACGGCCGCTTCCCAAATCGTGCGGTAATAAATTCGGCAGCCCGCATAATCGACAATGTGGCTGCTCGTAAATCGTTCGACGATATCGGCCGCATTGCAACAATCGAACGAGCGTCCACAATACGCAGCCGCGTAAGCATCACCGTTTTTCCCCGTGACTCCCCCACCACCCGCACCACCCGCGCCTCCACTGCCTCCGCCCTCGCCTCCTCCACCCGAAGAAGACGACGATGTCGTCGTATTCGCATCCGTTCCACAAGCCGCGAGCGACAACCCCGCAAATCCTGTAACCAGCGCCGTTCCCATCAACCGAAAAGCAAAAGATCCGTTCATGATGAGCCTCCGGAAAAGACTCATTCATACCCGAACCGCCAAGAATTTGTCGAGTGAAATGGTGAACGCTGCGCGATTTGGAACCGAGACGCTCAGCGTTTGGCGAACTTTTTCTTGAGCGCTTCGCATACGCTCGGCGACGCGTAATGACTCACGTCACCGCCATGGCTGGCAATTTCTCGCACCAGAGAAGCCGAGACAAACCCATAATTCGTCCGCGTCGGAAGGAAGATCGTATCGATTTCCGGCGCCATATCGGCATTGGCATGCGCAATTTGCAATTCGTATTCGAAGTCCGTCGCCGCGCGAAGTCCGCGGACGATCACCTTGGCTCCAATACGTTGACAGTATTGAAACAAAAGCCCTTCGAACGAATCGATGGACAAATTCGGAATACCTTGCGTCACGTCTTTCAAGAGCGCCAATCGTTCGTCGAACGTAAACAAGGGATTACGCGTCGGATGTCGCCCAATGGCAATCACGACCCGGTCGAATAACTTCGCCGCTCGCTCCATCAAATCGAGATGGCCACGCGTCGGCGGATCGAAACTCCCTGCATATACCGCAATCGGTCCAGGCATGGTTCAAAGCTCCGGTGCATTGCGTTGCGGTTTTGCGCCTCCCGGTGACGGTGGCGTCGGCTCGAGACCCGGACCAGGCGCTGGACCCAGAGGCAAACCCGGCGTACGCCCAGGATCCGTCCCTGGCAATGCCGGTCCCATCGGATTGAGCGGATCCGGCAATCCCGGAATGGGCGGCGGAGGTTCATCGTCCGGCGAACGATTTTGACTCGCCGCAAACATACGCGCCAAGGCCACCGTGGGATCCTCCATCCACATCATTCGGCCTTGATCGCCAAACGTAATACGGAAAGGCGCCAAAAGGCCCGTTCCCACGATGCCGTCGATATCGAGCGCAATTTGTTTTTCCACTTGATCAATGGGCGTTCCAAACACGCCTTCGACCCGCGGAACATCAAATGCCCCAATACGCACCACCGAAACCGTGCCCACACGCAATTTCTGTTCGGGATCCTCCGCGACGAGACGCAAATCCTTCGTCGCCAATCCCGCTTTTTTCCACCCGCCTTCATCGAGCGCCAGCGGGAAATTCATCGACGTATTCAAAAGCAAACTCACCGGCTCGCCTTTGTCCCCGCCAAACTTGCCCCGCAAAATCATGCCCCCGCCGCGAATGTACGAAAGATTCACCCGCGTCGCATCCGGAGGTTGCGGCGGAGAAAACGTACGCGCCACGAATTGCTGCCCTTCGTAATCGAGCGTCGCATGCAAATGCCGCAGCAAATTCACACCCAACAGCGCTTTGATCGGCGCTCCGAGTTGCTTGGAAATACCCGACAAATCCTGCGTCAACGCCGGCACGTCATGGACTTCCAGCTTTCCTCCAAAACGAATCGAAATCCAGCTTGGCTCGGAACGCGTTTTGCTGTCGAGCGCCACTTCCGCGCTGTCCGTCGCGACCATCGCCAACGCCGGTTCCCCGTCGATCTCGACCGGAACAATGAAAAACGGCGCATACGGATTCACATGCGGCAACTCGGTCGCCGCAAGCAACGCACCCGACAAACCAAACGGCGTTCGCCCCGCTCCTTGACGCGCCAACTTCGTGATGCCCTTGGCCCAATCGTCCACCACGTCGGGATCTTCGAGCAGTTTGTCCAGTTCGTCCGCTGCCGAATCAAGCTCGCCGTTGTACCAATACGCCCGACCGCGCAACCCCGATGCCGCCGATCCTTTGACACCCTTCAGCAAACGCAACGTCTCGGCGTAATCCAGTTCAGCCAGTGAGATCCGCGCCGCCAACGTCCGCACTTCCGGATCGTTCGGCACGATCGCCAACGCCCGTTTCACCGAGTCCCGCGCGTCTTCGATGTCCGCACTGCGATAGTCTTCACGCGCCCGCTGAAACCACTTCTCCGCCGTCGGAGGCCGCGCAGTCGGCACGGATCCGACCGTAGGACATCCCGTGAGCGCAAGGCCCGCGGCCAGCGTCAGGCCCAAGAGAAGACGTCGAAAAGGGTTGTCGTGGTCGAGCGTTTGCCCGGAGAACCTGCGTTTTGGCGTCTACTTGGGTGGTTTGTCGCCGCTGGGGACAAGAGGTTCGATCTGGAGAATTCGGTCAGCTCGAAGCTCTCGGCGGCTCCGCGATGCATGCAGATAGCCGAGAACCCGTGGTGGGTCGAGGTCCGTTCGTACGCTGGTGATGTAGAAAATAAGGTCCTCAGGACCACGATGGGCCGGACGGTAACGCAAACGAACTGGTTTTCCCAATTCCGCGGCAGCTCGTGCCGCCTCGACAACCGCCGGACGAGCATGACGTTGCCCAATTCGTACATGCCAAAGGTCCCGAGCCGACTGAGGCGTGAGCACGGTAACGACGTGTCGGAACACTTCCCGCATCGCCAAAACATCATCTTCCGCGCGATGCGATCGTTGCCGCTCGATACCCAACGAAGCCGACAACGCTTCGAGACCGTGGTTTGGAAAGACAAATGCACGCCGCGACATGACCAGCGTGTCCAAGAAAAACGGAAAACGATGGGAAATACCAACGCGACCAAGTTCCGCTTCGAGAAACGCCACGTCACATTCCGCCGCATGCGCGACCAGAATTCCCTCGTGAAGCACATCGAGCAACGATCGTGCGATCTCCCCAAACGTCGGAGCCGACGCCAAATCCTCGCGCGTGATCCCATGCACGTGATCGTTTCCATGCACGCTGTCGTCTGGACGCACCAGCGTCGTCAACGACGCCTCGAGTTTGTCTCCACGAACGCGATGTGCACACACTTCGATGACGCGATCCGATTGCGGACGCAGCCCAGTCATCTCGAGATCGAGAAATACGAGCGGAGCGTCGAGCAAAGGATCATCCCAAGGTGATCCAATCGGCGGCTCTTCAGCTTTCCCCATGTGTCGTTTCTCTTCGCTCAGATTTGTTCGAGGGATCTACGTGATGACATGACGCAGCGCGGGGTGTTTTTTCGTCGCCGCCTGTTGTCGCAGAATTTGCGCCGCTACACCAACACCCGGATTTGGCTCGTGTAGGACATGGACCGGGTCTTGGGCAAGCGCATGGCGCTTTGCGAAAGAGATTTTTTCGGCGCTCGAGCGGGTCGAAGTCGCTTGTTGTTGCTACATTCGGGAGCGTGCCAAGGGGAGAGGTCACCGAACCGCATATCGAAGCGGATGCAGTAGAAGGAGATTCCTTCGGGTATCTCGATGAATCGTTTGAAATCGACGATGACATCACCACGCTTCCAGCCGTCGGACATCGCGATCCGTTGACGTTGCCCGTGCTGGCGCTCAACAAACACTTTCACCCCATTCACATCACGACGTCACGACGCGCGTTTCTCCTTCTGTTCGGCGAGTCCGCACATGCCGTCGATGACGCGGGCGAACTGCACGATTTCAACTCCTGGCGGCGCCTCCCCGTTCGCGACAGCGATGATGGTTTGCCCATCCTCGGAGGCACTTTGCGCGTCCCTCGCGTCTTGCACTTGCGCCGTTACGAACGGGTTCGTCGTCCCACCGTCCGTTTGTCTCGGAAGAACATCATGTTACGCGACGCGCATCAGTGCCAATACTGCAACAAGCATTTGCCCGTACGCGATTTGAACATCGATCACGTGCTTCCGAGATCTCGCGGCGGCGGCGATTCGTGGGAAAACCTGGTCACCGCCTGCCGTCCTTGCAATTTACGCAAAGGGCGACGCACACCCGAAGAAGCCGGAATGCGGCTCTTCCGCTCCCCCACAGCACCAAAATGGAATGGCTCGATGCTGCTCCTTCTCGGCCGCCCCGAACCGTTCAAAGAATGGGAACCATTCCTGAAAACGGGTTAGCAGCCCGTTGAATTATCGTCGCGAGCGCCCGAAAGCTAGGGCGACTGAGCGAGGAATACGCAGGTATTTTGAGCGATGTCGA
>JBGAOI010001009.1:0-2940 GCA_044221885.1 Polyangium sp. (in: bacteria) | reverse complement strand
ATCGGCGTACGTGTTGGCGTACCGAATCGCCTCACGATGCGTCCTGCCAAACCATCGACTCGCTCACGTAGCACCCGATACGCGGCGACGGATTCGCGACTTGGAACCGCAATCTGCACGAGCGTGACTCGTTCACATGCGTCGGCACTGCGTTCGAGAAGGCGTTCGTACGCATCGAGTCGTTCAACGATGCCTTTGGTGTAGTCGAGACGATCCACGGCCAAGAGCACGCGCGATCCGCCTAGTTGTTCCCGAAGTTTTACCGCACTCGCGTGAACACGCGCATCACGTCCCAAGGCCGACCACATCGGAACATCCGCTCCGACTGGACATGCGACGACGTGACATATGCGACCATTCAACGTTACCGTGAGTTTTTCATGCTCAACCTCATGCTTGATCCCCATCTCGCACAAGGCGCTGGCGAATGCACGCACGTATCGCGGAACGTGAAAGCCGATGACATCTGCGCCAAGCAGCCCTTGTATGAGGTTTCTGCACCAAGGTAGCGCCCGGAAAAACTCGATGGATGGCCAAGGGACGTGCCAGAAATAGCCAATCGTCAGATCTGGACGTCGCGCACGTACGAGTGCCGGGACAAACGCCAGTTGATAGTCGTGTACCCACACGGTCCCACGAAGCGGAGCAACGGACGAGACGACCTCAGCAACCCGTCGATTCACGTCTTCGTAGGCGCGAGCGGCGTGGGCCTTGAATCGACAACGTTCGATGAAGCCGTGGGCAAGGGGCCACAAGGCTTCCGTTGATGCTTCGACATACCAAGCTGCACGCGTTTCTGGCGGAATCGATACCGGAATCACGCGAAACGTCGGATCGCTCGTTGCATCGGCGTCAACGTCGTTTCCCGCCGCGATCCACGTTCCGGCGGTGCGACGTAACAAAGGAAGAAGCGCCGAAACAAGGCCACCAGGAGCACGCGAAATCGCTGCACCATCAGCAACAAACGGCGCACGCGCACTCACGATGACGAGTCGACTCGATTGCTTTCCCATGAATACTCCGTTCATGCGAAAGCGATGCCGCCGCTGACGTAGCAACGGCTCGTTCGCCACATGTCGCTTCAGGGATGGAAGTAGAGCGTTCGACGTCGTTGAATTGGTTGCCGAGTCGGCGTGTGTTAGGGTCGAAAGCCTGAGGAGAATTCACACCGTGCGGCTCACTCGCCTCGTTCCGATTGCCACTTTCGCGTTGTCCCTGAGCGTCGCTGTTGCATCGAGCGCGCAGACAGACGAAGAAAAGGCTGCCGCTCGTTCGCTTGCCACTCAAGGCGCAGCAGCGTTGCAGGAGAAGAAGTTTGCGGAAGCACTCGATCTCGTTACGCGTGCGGAGGCAGTGATCCATGCGCCGCCGCACCTGCTTCTGATCGGTCGTGCGCAGGTTGGTCTTGGCCGCCTCGTTGCCGCGAGAGAAAGCTTTCTCAAGCTCATCCGCGAACAACTGCCTGCGAATGCGCCAGATGCCTTCAAGACTGCGCAAACCCTTGCGAAACAGGACCTCGAAGCGATCGAGCCGCGCATTGCATCGTTGCAGATTGCACTGACGGTCAACGGCGGAGGTAGTCCCTCGAAGGTCACGCTCAAGATGGACGATCAGCAAGTGCCCAATGCACTCATCGGCGTTCATCGACCGGTAGATCCTGGCAAGCACACGATCGCAGCGTTTGTCGTAGGACGAGGCCCAGTGACTCAAGAAGTCACACTTGGAGACGGCGAGAAAAAGGAGATCGAACTGACAATCGAGCCTCCGTCTGTTTCGTTGATCGACGAAGAGAAGAAGTTCGACAAACCCCCGCCGCCGCCACCTCCGCCACCACCTGGCATGAGCACACTACGGATCGTCGGCATCGCCGGAATGGGTGCGGGCGTCGCGGGCTTGGCTGTCGGGGGAGTTTTTCTTGCCCGAGGATCGTCGACGCAAGACGAAGCCGACACGTTGTTCAAGTGCAAACCCAACTGTACTCAGGACGAAGTCAACCGCATCACGACGCTCGACAAGAGCGCGATAACGCAGAGAAACGTCGGCATCGTAGGGCTTGCCGCGGGTGGTGTGTTTCTCGCCGGCGGAATTACACTGTTCATCCTTGGCGGAAAGAAACCTGCACCAAAGGCAGCGTCGGGTTTCATCGTGCCGTACGTCGTGCCAAACGGCGGTGGTCTCGTCGGCAGCTTCTGAGCGAAGACACCTCGTGGATTGTCACTAACCACGACACACGTTTGTCCACGCGAACACGATCCATCACCGTATTGGCAACACCAATGACAGGCTCGATGGATCGCGCGTCACTTAAAACTCGTTAATAACCAAGCTCGACGCCGCCACCGGGCTTCTTCGTTTTCGTGGTGCTGCCGCTCGGTTTTGGCCCCTTGAGTGTCGGGGTGGGTGCGCCTGTCGGCGTTGTCGTAGGCGCTATTGCTGCTGCAGATCCAGCCGGAGGAGGTTCGTCCAGAACAACTTCTTGCACTGACGCGGCTGCGGACGGTGCAGGGAGAGGAGGTTCTGCTGCAGATGCAGGTGGTGGCTCCGGTGCAGGTGCGCTCGTTGCTGGCGGGTTTGTCACGACCGGGTTTGTCGCAGAAACCACCGGAGGATTCGTCGCCGCTGTTTCCTTGTGCGCGAACACGAAATAACCGGCGACTCCAAGGCCCGAAAGCATGACTGCCGTCACGAGCACGCCAATGAGTGCACCAGAACGTGATGACGTCGGTACAGGCGGCTGAGCCGCTCCAGACGCATTACCCCACGAGTTCGCCGTGCCAGTGGATCCATCGACGACTCCAGGCACTTGCCCAGGAATCGAAGACATTCCAACACCCGGGATCATGCCTGGGGGAGGGGTATGTACAAGCTGCTGCAACATACCCGGCGGCATGGTGATTTGTCGTTGTCCGGTTGGGTTTGGAGCTGCAAACCCAGGAACTC
>JBGAOI010001008.1:0-2940 GCA_044221885.1 Polyangium sp. (in: bacteria) | reverse complement strand
GCTTGCGCGCTGTCCGATGACGGAACATTGCGGTGCTGGGGCGCGAATTATCGCGGTCAACTTGGCGATGGAACCACAAAACCGAGCGCTGTTCCCATTCGCTTGCCGGGCCTCGGACCCGTTCACGACTTCAGCCTCGAAGGGTTTGGCGGATGCGCCATTGGCACGGATGGCGAGGTTCGTTGCTGGGGCGAAGGGCCGTGTCGTCCGGCTCCACGAAGCGCTCCTACTCCACATCTTGTGCCGGGTCTTCGCGGGGCACGATGGGTGTCGTCACGCGAGCCTCTTTTCGTCATCAATGCCAAAGGATCGCTCGTGGGTTACCATTGCACAGGCTCGGAGCGAGGTCCGGAACTCACGGAAAAAGTGCGTCTCGACAATGTCGTGCGGGCGTATGACTCGGTGGATCGATTGTGTGCGGTGCGCACGGACGAGAGTGTCCATTGCATCGAGCGCGGGGGCCTGAACGAGCCTACGTTTGGCCTACAGTTGAATTGGACGACGTTTACGGAAGTCCCGCAATTCAAAGGTGCCAAAGAGATTGCCTTGACACGTTTTCATGCGTGTGCGTCCTTTGAAAAAGGCGTGCGTTGTTTTGGAGATCAGCGACGTGAAGCGACGATCGGCCGCGAAATTCCCAATGATTCGTGGCTCAGCGTGCGCGAACCTGTTCGCACGATTCCTGAAGGACCCGTTCCTGCGGACGCAGCCGCCAACAATGCATTGGCGGTCGCCACAAATACTCCAACGCCCACCCCCGTTGCTGGAGGAGACTTCCAATGCCCACCGCAACCAAACCACGCTGCACCTTCGCTCAAAACAGCGAGTCGCCTGTTTTCCACGATTTCCCCGACAAACCATTGGACATGCCTCGACGGAACCGTTATCGGCCTTTTGGTAACGACTTCCTTGGCCGTTCCGATACTCAGTTGGAGCGGTTTTGCTACGCCCGCCCCAGCCCAACCCGTCACGAGCGGCAATTATCTATTTGCGCGTAATGACGATGGCTTTCGCGCTGTATATTTCGCAACGCCCAATGGCACGAACCCCCTCGATTTACAAGTCGTCCGTGGTGATGGATCGCCCTACGTGAAATTGGGGAGCATGCTCGGACCAACCCAGCCGAACCCGTGGAAACTCAACCACGCTGCGCATATCGTGCGTGTGCGTGTGAATGAGGGATTTGGCAGTGCTGGCGGAATTCATTTCATTGCTTCCGAGGTCAACATCCTCGATAGAACCAAAGAAATCCCCATGGATCCCACAACGATCCTCAGCGGATTTCTCACGCCGCTCGCCACTGAATCAAGCCCCGAGGGCAAACGTTGGCGCGAGCTGCTCGTTGCGGAAATCGGACGCACGGTCAAACGGGACCCCAAGCTCAAAGCGTTTGTAGCGGACGTACCACAACAAGCATTTTTGGCTGGATTTCATGCGACGTGGGACGAAAAGGCGGAGGAATTACGGGTTGGCTTTTACGCGAGCCTCACCGAAACGCGGTCGCACGAGGAGCGGAATCCTGATCCAGATGCCGGAACGTTTGGATGTCATGCGCCACCAGGTGCCGACTGTGCACCACGGCATGTTCCAGCTACGATTCCGGTGTCACTGGTTCACCGAAGTGAATACGCTGTACGCGCTACATTCTCAAAAACCGGGACCCTCGTGAAGCGCGAGGAATTTCCGGTGAGTGTTCATTGATGAAACAATCTGGCCGAACACCGACACGGACAAACACTTGACAAACGCCGACGCCGAGGCGCAACGTGCGCCCGAAGGATCACGCCTCATGCCGCGATTGCAGTCATCATCCATCACGAGCATTTTTCTCGTGCTCGCAGCCGGATGTCAGAATCCGCCGCCTCACGCGAAGCCGACAAACCCCGCGCCTCGAACATCGGCGTCGACAGCAACAACATCAGTGGACTCCGTATCGGCGCCTGCGCCCAGTCCATCGGCAAGTGTATCCGTTCCTCCGCCATCGGCTGAATTTGACGATACGACGGATCTCAATTTACTTTACGGCGCAATTGATACGGAAGCTCCTGCGGCACCATGCGATTTTTCTCGCAATTATCGCGGCAAGGTCGGCGATAGTCCGTGGTCGGTCATTCTGAAACGAAAAGATTCATCGCTCGAAGGATTTGTTGCGTACGACAACGGCTCTGGCGACTTGATGCTCCGCGGGTCTGTTCGTCCGGATGGAACCTTTGTGCTCGAAGAGAGCAAGGATGCGCAAAAAGGCGGGCAAATCGAGGGGCGTTGTGCAGCGGAAACGGGAATTCTTTCCGGTACGTGGAAACTGGGCAAAACTACGCGAAACTTCACGTTGTCGCCACGAAGTGCCCAAGGTGTGGGTATTTTTGAACGGCGACGCGTGATTGGCAAGTCCGCAGAAGAAGAGCCGTTGTGTTATCTGGATGTGCACACTCCGGCGGTGTTTGGCTTGGGCGATGCGGCTCGCGCTGGTCTCATCAATTCGCATTTGAAGATCAAGTTTTTTGGGCTCGACGAAGTCGCCACGGAACAGCGGGTGCAATCGTGTCCCAAGGGAACGGACAATCACGTCACCGGATATTATTCGATTGAAATGAACGAGCAGGGGGTGCTCAGTATTCTCGAAAATGGGTATGTGTATCTCGGACCTGCTGCACATGGGGACTTTAATGCTGCAGCCGCGGCGATCAGCATCGACATTCCTTCGGGCCGAAAACTCGCGCTCACGGATATCGTGACCTCGAGCAAAGCCTTGCGACCGGTGGTGACATCGTGCATGAAATTGGTCGTTGAAAAGCTTGACAGCGGCGATGAGTGGTGGCACGAACGGTCCATTCAGGGTGTACCTGCCGACAAATATGGTGATCCGGTGGAAGAAACGTCGAAAGACTTCGTTCCGTCGTCGATTCACGAGCCTTCATTTTTGGTTTTACCGGACGGACT
>JBGAOI010001007.1:0-2949 GCA_044221885.1 Polyangium sp. (in: bacteria) | reverse complement strand
AATCCGCGGCTGCGCAGGGGTAACATATGCCCGCGGGGATCGCCATGGAGAAGAGCACCTTCATCGTTCCGCGCGCCATACGTATATCTCGATTGACGCTGCGTGGATGCTGTGCAACCGTCCGTCCATGCGTGCTCCTCGGATAGCAACGTTCTTCGTCGCGGCGCCTTTTGTGGCCGTATTCGCAACCCTTGGCGGCTGTGGAGACGGCACATCCTCGCCGCCCCATGATTCCGCCGACGCGGGCCTCGACGATGCAGCGTCCGGATCCGGCGGCGCCGGTGGCGCTTCGTCATCGACAGGTTCATCGGCGGCAAGCTCGGGATCTGGCGGGGCCATGGCCACCTGTTCGACCCGCATCACGTACGGCGCAGAATGGATTCACGGGCCAAACCATCCGGACGATTACGACATGACGCCCGACGTCGTGACGTGGGACGGCACCTGCTCGTTCGATGGAACCAATTCGTACGCGACACTTTCGAATGGCTGGAAACCTTATTTCACCGGACGAGGAAGCTGCGTTTTGGCCTTGGATTACAACGCATGTCCGCAAGCTCCAACGTCGTGCGAAACGCGCGTCTCTTATGGCCCGTCGTGGCTACCCGGGCCAAACCACCCCGCACTTTACGATGACGTTGGTGAAGCGCTTTTGTGGAACGGCGTTTGTCGCAACGATGGCGCGAATTCGTTCGCCACGTTGTCGAATGGTTGGACGCCGTATTTTACAGGCAATGGCGCCTGCGATTTGTCCTTTCGCTACACGCAATGCGGAGGTCTCTACAAAAATCCCGTGACCTCCAATGATTGCGCCGATCCCGGCGTCATCGACGACGGCACGCAATACGTCATGGCTTGCACCTCGGGAAATGCGCCCGATGCATTTCTTCTGCGCACGTCTTCCGATTTGATGCATTGGGAAGTTCGCGGCAGCATCTTTCCTGCTGGAACAAAACCCTCCTGGGCCGTGAGCGACTTCTGGGCCCCCGAAATTCATCGTGTTGGCAATGGGTTTGTCGCATATTACACCGCACGCCACGCTGACGGCGTGTTGAGCATCGGCGCAGCCACCGCGCCGGCGGCCCTCGGACCGTATACCGATCTCGGACAACCACTGCTCCATGATGCCAACATGGGTCTCATCGATGCGAACCATTATCAAGATCCTTCAGGAAAACATTATTTGATTTGGAAAGAAGACGGCAATGCCGTCGGAAAACCCACGCCCATCCACGGGCAAGAACTTTCGGCCAATGGCCTGAGCCTCGTGGGGGCACGAAAGACCCTCATCACGAACGACAAAGCGTGGGAAGGTAACCTCGTCGAAGGCCCCTGGCTTATTGATCACGGTGGAAAGTATTATCTGTTTTACAGCGCAAACGCTTACAACAGCCCGAGTTACGCCATTGGCGTTGCGCGCGCCGATGCGCCGCTTGGACCGTACACCAAAGCGCCGCAAGCCATTTTGAGCAGTGCTGGTCATTGGGCCGGCCCAGGACACGGATCCGTGATCAACACGAAAAAAGGCGAAACATGGCACGTTTATCATTCGTGGATCGCCGGACAAGTTGGCGGCGGTCCCGGACGCGTCGCTCTCATTGATCGCATCTTTTGGGAAAACGGCTGGCCAACGATGCGTGCCTCACCCTCGTTTCAATCACTTCCGGTGCCCTGATGACGAAAAAATCCTTTGGCAAACGTAATCAATTCGACATCGAAAACCAAGCCATGGCCGATCTCGTCACCGCGTTTGTCTGCGCAACACATTCTCAAGTCTTGTTCGGCCGATGGACCAAAATGCCAGAAAAACGAGCAAACGGTACGAGAAGTTTGTTGATGGCGAATAAGCCCATGACCCACGGCACACACCAGCCGATGCAAAACGTCACGGCGTCATGTGTCGCCAATGCCGTTCCCAATCCCGAAGCCAAAGGTCCAACGCCGCAAATCGTTCCCGCCCACAACGAATACATGCGCATTTGAATGCGTGATGCCACGCGCGTTTCCGCATCTTGTTTCTCGAGCACCTCGAATGAATGCTTCGCGTCGAGCGCCGCGTCCGTCGAGAAAACCTCGGCATACCGGACAAACGGTTCCACGAAAAGCAGCTTCAAGACGCCATTCTGTTTCGCGCCGGGTTGAGGGGCCAGGGTAGGCCGTTTGACGCGAATGGCATGCAAGAGACGCTCGTGCATGGCCGCATCGATTTGTCGCGACGAAAATACGAGGGAATGGGTCGGTGTGACAAACGATAACGCGCCCGAAGGGCGCCTCCTTTGCCACAGCGCCGACCCGGCCGCAATGACGGCGACGATCAAGCCGGCTTCGAGCCGCACCCAAACACCCGTCAAGATGGCCGAAATAGCAAACAACCACGCGACGGCGTAGGAACCATAACTCGTCGCAACCGATTCGAGTTCGTCCCACGAAACATGCAAGACGTTTTCTCCGTGCAAAAACGCCGTCCGATCCGCATGCCAATGTATCCCCGTGTCGTTCACTTCGAGGTGGATCGTTCGGCTTCCGTCGGACCCGTCCAAACGAATCTCTTCCAAAACTTGTGGCGCTTGCGCCGGTTCGTCGGCATTCGGCGTTGCGGGAGATGTCGCTGTGCGCAGTTCAAACGTGCGATAACGGGCCGGAAGTTTGCTCCGAAAAACCACCAAGGCCAAAAGCATACAACCATACACCGCGGCGGGAATCGCCCACGCCCAAGGTGACGTGGCCGGAAGCGCCTCGACCGGCGCCAGGGGAGCACCGGGCGGGGTTTTGGGCGGTGGCGTCGGGAACAGTTGCCACATCACGACAAACGCCAAGATGAGAAGGATCCAAAGCCCAAGCGTGCGGTACGCACCGGTGGGTTTGGCTCGATTGGGCGGCAAAGGAGCCGGGACTTCTTTCGGCGGTTCAAACGGATTCGACGACACGCGCGCACTGTACGCGATTTGC
>JBGAOI010001006.1:0-2950 GCA_044221885.1 Polyangium sp. (in: bacteria) | reverse complement strand
GTGGACGTTTGCTGCATGCGATGAACGACGGCGTGGCAGTGCTTTGCGAATCGGGCCTTCTCCACGGGAAACACGCAATTTGGTGCCCACGCGAAAAAAAAAAGAGCCGATTCCCAAAACGGGAATCCGGCTCCGCGGATCCGCCTAGTTTTGTGGCGCGTACGTTAGACGAGCACAAAGGAATATGCAAGGGGACACAAGCCCCGAGCGCGAAAAACCTTGACCATCCTCTCCGACAAACCGCCAGAAAGCGTCAAGCAAGGTTCGGCAACGACACGACATCCACGTGCAAAACCTCATCAAATGCCGCGATTTCCTTGAGGCACGCGTCGCTCGGTCGTCCTGACACACGCATCTTCGTACACGTCGCCAGAGCGCCATCGAAAACCGTGTTCGATATTTCTTCGATGTTGATCCCATGACGCTTCAGCACGCTCAGGGTGTTGGCCAGAACGCCCACCTTGTCGAGCATCCGAATGACCACCGCGTAGCGCGCCGGTGACGTGGCACAAATGTTCACGACGTTCGGTACGTCTTCTTCCGTCAAAAACGCCCGCACGATGCGCGCCGTTTCAAGGGCGATCGCGCGCTGCGCCTGCTCGGTCGATGCCGCTATGTGCGGCGTTCCGTAAACAATCCCGCGACTCAGAATCTTCGTCTCGTACGCAGCCGACAAACCATCAGGTTCGCTTGGAAAAACATCGAGCCCAACACGCAACGACTTCTTCTGAACCGCATCTTCCAGCGCCGCATGATCAACAAGATCGTTCGACGCCGTGTTGATGAAGATCGCCCCCTCGGGCAACGCATCGATCACCTTGCGCCCAATGATGCCGCGCGTTTGCGCCGTCACCGGCAAATGGACCGTGAAAACATCGCTCCGCGCCGCGAGTTCTTCGAGCGAACGCGCGTACCCCACATCCATGCGCTGCGCACGATTCGGCGTCAGCGATCGCGACCACGCGACAACGTCCAAACCAAACACTCGTGCCCGAGAAACAAGCTCGCGACCAACCGCACCAAGACCTGCAATACCAATACGCCGCCCGTACAAACCACGACCGTTCGCGTATTTGCTCTTCTCCCAACGGCCCGATCGCAAATCGTTTGTCGCGTCCACAATGCGTCGATCGAGCGCGAGCACCATCCCCATCGTCAACTCGGCCACCGCAATCGCATTCTTGCCCGGACACGTCGCCACGTAGATGCCGCGCGCACTTGCCGCTGCAACATCAATGTTGCTCACCCCAGCACCCGCCCGAATGATCAAATTCAACTGCCGCCCAGCCTCGATGGCAGTCGCATTCACTTCCGTCGATCGAACCACCAAAATGCCGATTCCATCGAGCGCCGATGGCAACGTTGCAGCGGTGAGTTCCGGTCGTGAAATGATCTCCACCCCGAGTACGCGCAGTTCCTCGAGTGCCCGAGTGTCCAGTTTGTCAGCGAGCAATAGGCGCATGGCGGGCTCAAAGGTAGCAGTGAGCCTTTCAAAAGTCGCGCAAAGGAACGTTGGCCAAAGGAAACGCGTGCTGAAACGTCAAGACGAACTCGCCAGGAAATGGACCGTTCGGCGAAGCTGAACGCGTGAGCGGAATGCCCCAATCGAGCCGCCACACATGACGCGAAAATTGCGGAAAAACCGCACGTAATCCCAGCCCAACCCCATGCTTGATGCGCATCTCGCCCCACCCGTCGAACGCATCACCCACATCCCAAAACGCAACCGCCCCCGCTTGCACCGAAAAAATGTCGAACGAACGCGTGCGAAATTCGAGGTTCGACGAAACCACATCCTCGCCAAAGAACCCTTGCGTCGCGTACCCACGCAGTCGCGTGTCCCCTCCCAACGCCGAACGACGGTTCATGTAGTTGCGCAGGCGATAAAGCACACGACCATCGAATACGAGCCTTCCCAAACGTGTGCGCGGACTGTGGATCCGCGCCCCAGCCTCAATCGACGCATCCGCAATACGATCCGGTTCGGCCTCGACGATGCCTTCGGCATACACCCGCGTCATGCCATCCCCAAACGGCACCGTGTAACTCGCACTCAGCATCGAACCGAGAAAATTACGACTCGATCCGATCGCTCGAATCACCGGATACAACCGGAAATAAATGTCGTGCCCCAAACGCACGTCTTCCTGCAAGCCCAACGTGTTCAAGTCCAAAACCCGCGCAAAGTTTGTCGTGTACACGCGCATCTGCGCAAATGGACCGATGCGTGTGTCATTCCGAGGCAGTGCAAACGCGACAAACTCTTTCGCCGCAACCGGATCGTATGAAGACAAATCATCCGGTCGGTACACTCGCCGATTCGCATCCACACCAACACTGAAGTCGTGCTTCATGCGCACGCCAAACGATCGAAGCAGTGTGTACGAACCAGCAACGACGTCCGCACGATATCGAAACGGGATCCCGTCTTCCGCTTCCGTCGACGGCGCATCGTAAAGACCAAGTCGTCCACGCACGTAACGACGATCGATCTCGTATCGCCAACCAACCTTGGCCAAGTACGACCACTTCGCACGGGTCGAAAAAAGCGGCTGACCGTAGTTGAAAACGCCGTTCGATCCTTCGGGCAAACCAGACTCGCGGTTGAAGACGACGTTTGTCTCGGCCTGAAGCAAGATCCGACTGCCGCCCACCCGCGGGATGATGTACCGCGCGCCAACCGCAACGGTTTCAGGCAACAACGACAAATTCACCGCTGCCGTATGATGCGTTCCGAAGAGGTTCACTTCACTTGGTTGGAGCACCAAGTATTCGAATCCACCGTCGGGCGTGAGACGAAAGTCCGTGTTGAGTCGCAAACTCCAAACGTCTTTCGTCGCCACGACGAGCCGCACACGATCCGGCGCGCTGCCTTTCACGGCAAACACGAGCACGAGAGAAAATTGCGAGATGGCTCGTAGATTGCGGCCCGTTTCGTCGGCCAAGTCTT
>JBGAOI010001005.1:0-2951 GCA_044221885.1 Polyangium sp. (in: bacteria) | reverse complement strand
GGCTGCCCGCGATAAATGGAACTTTTCCGATCCGCGAGTTTGTCTGCATGCGTGCTCAGATAAGCCCATAACTTCGGTGCAGTTTGCTCGAGACCTCGCGTTTCGTCGCCGATCGCTCGTTGCGGGACAATCACGGCGCGGGTCGCATGGGTTCGTCCATTTGCAACATCGGAGCTTTTGAGCAGCGGAAAACAATATCGAGGCTCGATATCGACGATTTCTCCGAGCCCATTCGTCCACTGATCTTCGTGAAGTCTCAATTCCATCACGTCGGCACAATCATGCTTGATCCCTGAACGCCATTCCGGATCGGATTTGCCGGCAATGGCGCGGGAGCGCTGATAAGCGTCGAGATCCGCAACGAGTTCCCCATCGGCGACGCCAAAATGACTTTCGGGCGTTTGCGTATCGAGCGTTGCGTACACCGGCCATTTGGACAAACCAGGTGTGGAAGGGGTACCCGTATGACAAACGAAAAGCACCGCATCGACGGCCGCATGGAAATGCCGTCCCGCATCGATGCGCCACACCCCGCCCGGAAAAACGTTCCATTGTTGTTGAGCGCCAAATTCGACGACACGTCGCGCGACGGCGGACTTGCACAACATCGCGAGCGTTGCATTTCGCCCGGAAAGCGCCTGCAAAAGGCGCAGAATCATCCATTCGGAAACGTCGAAATTGCTTTTGCCCGTGCGGGCATCGAGACCATGTAGGCGTTTGAAGTTTTGCTTTTGCGGCAGATTGTCCGAACCCATCACGCCAAGCCCGGCGCTCGTGACCCACGGAGGATTTCCCAGCACGAGCAATGGTTCGGGCCATTTCTCGATTTCTCTTTCCCAATCGACGGCGAAAAAGTTGGCTTGTTGAATGGTTTGTCCAGCGCTCGGAAGGCGCGCGGACGCGGCGGTCACATACGCGGGGTTGATTTCGTAGCCTGCAAGCGTCGCGTTCGGCACGAGGTGATGAGCGGCCACGAGAAACGCACCTTGGCCGCACGTGGGTTCCAAGATGGTTTGCGGCGTAGAACGCAATTGCGCGACCACCTGGGCGACGACGTCATGCGCCAATTCGTCTGGCGTTTGCCAGTCACCGAATTCGACACGTGTGGGGGCACGAGAGCGCATGAAGCTCGCAAGATGCCAGCCCGTGGGCGCGGCGTCAAGAAAATGGCTTACGTTGTCGTTTTGGCGGGTTGGTTCTGACCGCTCATCGATTCGAGCATGACTGGTTCCTCGATGGCGCGTTCAGTAAATTAGACACGCGTCCATTCGGTTGGGCGCAAAGCGTTCGTGTTGGCGCAAAATCAGCGTCGGCGCAAAAATTGTAGAGTCGTTCGTCGTGGTTTCTTGCATGGTTTAGCGAAACGGATGTGGTTGGCATGCGAAGTGCTTTGGTTCGCTTGCTCGGTCGATTCGACATGCTCATGCAACGGCGTGCATTGCGGATTTACCGAGAACACCTGCGACGAGGTCGTCTTTCTCAATGAAAACTACCAGAGTACTCAATCGCGCGGCAATCGGTTTGTTATTCGTCTGCGTTGGCGCATTGACGCACTTTTCCGGCGCCTGTTCCTCTTTCCAAACCGACGAGTTCGAATGTGGTCGGGCACTGGAAACAGATACGACACGTGCCAAAGTCTGCGATCAGCCCAGCGAATCGTGTGTATGCAACACGAACCGTTGTGCCATCAGGACCCCGGACTGTCCTTCGGGCCTCGAATACAGTTTTGGGGAACGTGAATGTGTTACTGTCGGGGACGCCAAATCTGCATTTACTCAACGAGCGGGCGCGGCCAAGTTCTGTCCAGGAGTTGGCGCTCCACGGAAATGCGGCGTTGCGGGGGGCGAGGATTGCGGCGCCGATGCCGTTTGCATTTGTTCGGACCATCGTTGCGCCGAAATCGATTCGATATCGTGCCCCTCGGGGTATCGTTATGTCGGCGCAGATGATTGTGTCGATCCGCTCAATGCTCGTCCCGAAGTGGTTCTTTTCCCTGATGCGGGACCAACATGTTCCTCCGAAGATCCGCCTTCACTGCCATGTGGCGTTTCTCATGACGAGGACCAAACTGCGATCAAATGTGCACCGACCGATCGGTGCGTTTGCAAAAACAATATTTTTCGATGCGCGCAAGTTTCGCCGGGTTGCGCGTCGGGATACGCCTATCTCGACGGTGCGTGCATCAAGGACCTCACGACGGCTGAGATTGAAGCGGCTGATAAACAAGTCGATGCAAACGGAGTTTGTCCGCAATATGCGCCGCGCGATGGCGGGAAGGATTGAAGCAATGAATGTCATGACGTACAAGAAATCGTCTGGCCGACGATTCCTTTTGGCCTCCCCACTCGCGTTGCTCGTCGCGCTGGGCTCCACATCGTGTACAAAGACCGAACAAACTGTGGTCAAAGGGCCCAAACAGCCGGCAGCGTCGGGAACGACCGCTGGTGATCCCGACACGACTCCGGCGTCAAACTCGGTTCCTGTGGTGGTGCGTTGTAGCCTCGAAAAAAACGCGCAGGGATCTTATGACTTTCCGGAGAATTACTCGACGCCAACGGAATTACCGGGCGGATGGCGAATCACGCAAGAAAACAAGCAAAGTCGAAAGCTGTTCGCCGACGATGTTGATGGGGATGATTTGGTTGGCGGTAACTTGTTGGTCTCGATCCGAAAAAAAAGGGTCCTCTTGCAGGTCCTCCTGCTGTCCAAAGACTCACCAGCGGACTCGAGAATCAAGCACATCTGGAAGCCATGTTCGACGAAATCGCCGAAACGAGACACTGAAACGGGGCGAGGTGGCGAAGGCGGCGGTGCGGGGAGCGGAGATGGCGGCGGAGGAACTGGGGGAAATGCGAGCGACGAAACTCCGGATCTTGGAGGCGGCGCCGTGTCCGATACGCCGATCGTCATCTCGAGCCTACCTGATGCGGATTGGTATTTCGTGACCAGCG
>JBGAOI010001004.1:0-2951 GCA_044221885.1 Polyangium sp. (in: bacteria) | reverse complement strand
CGCATTTCGTAACCTGCGAAAGCGGCCCCCAGACACCGACGATATCCGCCGCCAAACGGGATGAATTCAAAAGGCGAATATTTGCGTTCGAGGAATCGTTCGGGCCTGAAGGTATCGGGTTCTGGGTAGAGGTTGGGGTCGAAATGCACGGCGGCGACAGCGGCGGCGACACCTGCGCCTGGGGGTATTTCCCAGTCGAACAATCGAAATGGCTTGACGAGTCTTCGGGGCACGATGGGCAAAATGGGTGAACGGCGCAAAGCTTCGTCACACACAGCACTGAGGTAGGGCAATTTGGCCAAAGCGTCGGGCGATGGCTCGGGTCCAAGAACTTCGATTTCATCGACCAATCGGCGCAAAATGGCGGGATGTTTGTGGAGCCAAAAGAAGGCCCAGGCCAAACCAATGGCTGTCGTTTCGTGGCCGGCGGCGATCATTGTAATCAGTTCATCTTGGAGCTCGGCATCCGTCATGGGCTGCCCTGATTCATCACGTGCAGAAAGCATCAGCGCGAGAATATGCTCTTGCTCGTCTTGGCCTTTGCGGCATTCGTCAATTTGATCTTGCAGAAGTTGCCGCATTTTTTGGTGCGATTCGGTAAAACGTTTCCACCTCGGCACGACATCGCGGCGCAGAAACGGCAGGAACATGAATACCGGATGAATGGCCCCCATCAATTGATTGTTGAGGTCGTGACAGTAGGCGATTCGCTGGGGATCTTGAACGCCAAAGACGGTACGTAAAATGATATCGAACGTGACGGTTTGGGTGAGGTCCTGCATCACGAACGCTTCGCCAGGCCGGAGGCGCGAAACGGCGTTACGCGCGGTCGATTGCATAATTTCTCCGTACGCGCGCATGCGTTCGCCGTGAAAAGGCGGCATGAGAAGTCTACGCTCGCGTTTGTGGCGAGCGCCGGACAACAGCAGCATAGAATTGGCGCCAACGATGGGTTCGAGCGGGACGGTTCCAAAGGGTTTGAAGGTATCGGGATCGGCGGTGAAGATTTCTTTGATCCCCTCGGGATCACCGGTCAATACGAGGGGACCGAAATTCGTGGGCAAGGTAAATACGCGCCCGAATTCACGAGCGCACTCGCGAAGCACGTGGGCATGACCGCGAGCAAACGCGAGCGTTTTGAGGAAAGCGAAATGGCCCGCGGGAGGAAGTTGGTGGGTTGACATGAGGTTTCCGGGGAAATAGGCGCGAACAATAGCGGCACGAGCGAGCAAAGTCAATGCTTTGCCAGGGTGACTCCTGACGGAATCGGCTCACTGGCGGAGCGACACGTAGCAACGCCTGCAAGTAATGACAAGCTAGAAGCACATCAGCAAGGGCGCTGTCGATATCCACTCGAAATCATGACATAATTACTACATGTTATGACGCGTGTGGAGTGAATTTTTTGCTGACAAGCGCCAACTGCTCAGCTAAACTCGCCACGCTGCGTCACATAACGCGGCACTGGATACTCATGAGTCAGGCATTGTCGCGAATCGCTTCATCCTATGGTACGTTCCAATAATCAGCTCACGTTCGATTCTCTGGTGCACCTCGTGCGCACACGTTGTGAAGCTACGCCTGAAGACGTGATTTACAGGTTCGTTGATGATGGTGAGTCTGACGAAAAATCGCTCACGCTCGAAATGCTGAACCTCCGTGCGCGCGCCATAGCGGCTTTGCTCCAAGCATCTGGTGCATTGGGAGAACCCGTACTCTTGCTGCATCCGCCTGGATTGGATTACATCATTGCGCTCTATGGCTGTATACTGGCAGGCGCAATTGCGGTGCCAGCGTATCCACCGGATCCGAATCGCCTGTCACGAACCGTTCCTCGTTTGCGCAATTTGATCGCCGACGCAGGCGCCAAACGCGCATTGACGACAGGATTCATCAAGCAAATGGCAGGACTGCTCGGAGAGCACGCGCCGGAACTCACAAATCTCGAATGGATTGCGAGTGATGAAATCGATCTTCAGATGGCGGGTACGTGGATTGACCCGAATGTACACAAAGACGATATTGCCTTACTGCAATACACATCGGGCTCGACGGGTCATCCTCGTGGCGTAATGTTGACCCACGGCAACTTGTTGCACAATTCGGAAGCGATTTACCGGGCGTTCGGGCACGGTGCGCAGAGTCGGGGAATGATGTGGCTGCCGCCTTATCACGACATGGGGCTGATTGGAGGTATTTTGCAGCCTCTTTATGGGAGATTTCCGGTGCTGAGCATGTCTCCCATTCATTTCCTAGAAAAACCAATTCGATGGCTGCAAGCCATCAGTCGATTTCGGGCCACTACGAGCGGTGGGCCTAATTTTGCCTACGACTATTGCGCTCGAAAAGCGACGCCCGAGGACATCGCGAACCTCGATTTGCGCAGTTGGGATTTGGCTTTTAATGGTGCCGAACCCATTCGCCATGATACATTGGAACGGTTCGAGCAAACCTTCGCACCGGCAGGATTTAGGCGTCAGGCGTATTATCCTTGTTATGGTTTGGCCGAGGCCACGCTCATCGCGACGGGAGCCGTCAAAAGTAGCGAGCCTTTGGTGCGCAAGTTCAATCAAGACGAACTCGCCCATGGCCACGCACGTGTGGAGGCGTCGTCAAATCAGGGACGCACGTTGGTGAGTTCTGGGCAGAGGCTGGCGGACCAAGAGCTACGCATCGTCGATCCCGAAACTGGAATCGATAAGGCTCCGCTCGAAGTAGGCGAAATTCGCTTGGCAGGGCCGAGCATTGCTCGGGGTTATTGGCGCCGAGAAGCAGAGTCGTCGCAAGTGTTTGGCAAGCCAAACCATCTGGTTGCCGATCAAGCTCTCATGCGGACGGGTGACCTGGGTTTTGTGGACGAATCGGGCGAACTTTTCGTCGTCGGTCGTCTCAAAGACGTGATCATCGTCCGCGGGCGAAACCTCTACCCACAAGACATCGAACGGAGCGTC
>JBGAOI010001003.1:0-2952 GCA_044221885.1 Polyangium sp. (in: bacteria) | reverse complement strand
CCATCGTTTTCAAACCGCAGACGAGATGCAGCGTGCGCTCGCAGCGATCATGAATCCTGTTGCAGCACAAGCGCCGACGACGTCGCATCATGGAACGTCGATCATGTCGGCCTCGGATTTCATTGGTCCGTCAGGGGTTCGTCCGGGCCCAATGGCGGGCTCGATGGGCACCGCCGATACCTCACCCGCGAGCACGGATCCACAACCGCAACGTCCGCAGGGTTTGCCCATGCCGGCGCTGAATCCGCTGACGACGACGGCGCGCGCGCAATACGCGCCTGCTGGGCATGTGCCCGCGAATTCGATGGCTGGTCAGGTTGGTTCAGTGCCTTCAGGACAAGTGCAAGTGTTGACGCCGCATGCGCCAGCTCCGCCAGGACGAACGCTCCCAGAAGCAACTGCGCCGAGCACTGGAGCACCGTGGTGGCTCGTTGGCGTCATCGCGTTCGTTTGTCTTGGCCTAGGGTTTGTCGCAGGGTACCTCGCAGGCGGCAAATGAGATTCGCTCACGCCTTCGCCGCTACGTTGCTCTTTTCCACGGTGGCGGTTGCGTCGGACAGCGTCGAGCCTGACGTGCCGATGATGGTGGTCGATCTGCATGCCGATGTGCCTTGGCAAGTGCGGGATCGCGGACGTTCACCGAAGCTCGTCGAAGGGCAACTGCGCATCGAAGCGATACGCGCGGGTCGATACGGCGGCATCGTTTTGCCGATCTACATTTCGGACAAGATCAAAGGCGGACCGAAGGTTGCCGATGCCGAAGCGTTGTACGAAGCGGCCAAGAGTGTGGTCGACGCGAGCGACATTTTTTTGCCGCTGGGTTCGCGGTCGGCGCATCCCGACCGCATCTCGACGTTCTTGGCGATCGAGGGAGCTGGGGCTTTTGCGGAAGATCCTCCAGCGATCGATCGGTTCATCGATCGGGGCGTGCGGCTCATCAGTTTGGCGCACACGCGCAACAACAAGTTTGCCTCGGCAGCCATGGGCAAACGCGATGGGTTTGGCCTGACGGACCTGGGGAAAGACTTCGCGAAGCGGATCTATCAGAAGGGCGCGCTTGTTGACGTGTCGCATCTATCGGATTTGGGCTTCGAGGATCTCGTACCGATTGCGGATTCGTTTGGAGCTCCCATCGTTGCGACGCACTCGAATGCCCGCAAGCTGTGTGACGTTCCGCGCAACTTGACGGACGATCAGTTGCGGCACATTGGACGAACGGGAGGTGTTGCCGGGTTGAACTTTCACGGGCCGTTTGTCTGTTCAACCGCGCCCAAACCGACGATGAACGACGTCATCAAGCAGCTCGAATACATGGTCAAACTTGCAGGTATCGATCATGTGTCGATTGGCAGTGACTTCGATGGCGACATTGATCCTGCCGAAGGGCTCGAGGATGCGTCACGATTACCAGCACTTGCGGCAGCTTTGCGAAAGCGCAAGTGGACAAACGACGATATTCTCAAGGTCTTTTCACTCAACGCCTTGCGCGTATTGAGTTATCGGCCGCGGCAGACAACAAATGCGGTTGTTACGCCTTGAAAAACGTTGACAAGCGAGCGACCATCGCGACGGACACGACGAGGAGACACTCATGACGGACTTAGAAACGCGTTGTTTGAACTTTTTTCCGGATTGGTTGCGAACGCTTGGGGCCGATGCCGCGGATATCTCGAAAATCCTGACGTCACCAACCGCGTCGCTTTCGGCAAAAAAGTATGCAGCAGCAGCGCTCAACTATTTGTTCAAGTCGCTGGATTTGATTCCGGACGGTGTCGAGGACTTGGGGTTTTTGGACGATGCGTTTGTCTTGCGTGTTGCCGCGTCGCTGATGGTGAGTGAATCGCAAGAGATTCGAAATGAGGCGCCTGCGCTCACGCGACTTGCCGCCGACAAAGCATTGATTGCCGAGCTTTTGGGCAAGGATTATGGGCGGCTCGAACGGTACGTCCGCGAATTGACGCGTGGGGCGGCGCGAGGACGCACCGTCGACGAAATCGTGGAGGACGAAGCCGTTCAGCATGGGTTTGTCAACGAAGTCGCGGCGTGGTCGCAAAGTTATGAAGCGCCATCGTTTACGCGGGACGAGAAAAACATCATCAAGTTGCAATCGTTCTTGTCGGCCAAACTGCCGATGTGATTCGCGGAATTTCCACCGTCTTCGAGGAAACCACCATGCGTTACAAATTTTTGGGCAATACGGGCATCAAGGTATCTGAGTTGTGCCTTGGTACGATGACATTTGGCGACCGATGGAACAACGGCGCCAATGAAGCAGAATCGCTGGAAATTGCCGCAGCATTTGCGGATGCGGGTGGGAATTTCCTCGATACGGCGAACAAATACCACGAAGGGCAATCTGAAGAAATTTGCGCCAAGATTATCGCTGCCAATCGTGAGCGCTGGGTCCTGGCCACGAAGTTCACGTTGAACATGGGCAATGGCGATCCCAACAAGTGCGGCAATTCGCGCAAGAACATGATGCAATCGGTGAATGCGAGCTTGAAACGGCTCGGGACCGATTACATCGATCTTTATTGGGTGCATGCGTGGGACTTCACCACGGCAGTGGAAGAAGTCATGCGGGGCCTCGATGATTTGGTGCACAGTGGCAAAGTCTTGGCCGTTGGCATTTCCGACGTACCCGCATGGGTCGTTTCGCAAGCGAATACGTTGGCGCAATTTCGAGGCTGGGTTCCGTTTTCGGCGCTGCAAATCGAATACAGCTTGATTCAGCGTACCGTCGAACGCGATTTGATGCCCATGGCCCAGGCATTTGGTTTGACCGTGACGCCTTGGGGACCACTCGGCGGTGGCGTTTTGACGGGCAAGTATTCGCGTGGAACGGGCACGCCGGAAGATTCCAAACGCGCTGCGGGTAATGCTCGGCGTTTGTCGGAGCGGAACTTGACCATTGCCAAGACCGTCGATGCGATTGCGGATGAACTTGGAAAG
>JBGAOI010001002.1:0-2956 GCA_044221885.1 Polyangium sp. (in: bacteria) | reverse complement strand
CCAAGTCATTCGGCATTAGGGCTGAAGGCTCGAGTGAGTTCAGGATAATGATAGATCCCATTGTAGGATTTGCCGGACTCAATGTTCGGGATGGGATCGTCAACTCTTCGAAATCCAGGTCCTCGAAATCTTCAAACTGATAACAACCTGAAAGCAACACCACTGCCGCTAACGGAAACGACGCGAGTTTGGAATTCTTGAACATGTTACCCCCCCAGGTCACACGGACATGCATACAATAGCGCGCAATCCGGAGTAAGCACACGATCAGGCATTCTTGGAGTACGGGCAGAGTGCATGCAGGATGTGAGACAATTCAACGATTGAACCGTGTCCCAGCCATCATTGTCAGTCAGAATTTGCCCGATGGGCCCTGACGGGGAATCCCCGACACACGATTCAGATTTATTCTGATGAGGCGACGAGGCGTTTTGTGCGACAACGGCGAATTTGAAATGCGTCACAAAAACCTTGCGTTGGTACTTCATTTGAGCGCATACCAACGAGGGGGTGGGAGCCACGGGCGCGACGAGCGACCCGAAGCCACGGACATGGGCAAACTGCTGAGTCATCGTCGCCTGCCGCGGACGATTTCCGGCATGAGTGGGCTGGTAAAACGGTCGGTTGCTGAGCAAAGGCAGAACTCGAACCTTTGCACGAGACGGGCGGAACCATTTGTGACGCAGAAGGAGTGCGAACATGCAACGAATCGAGGATCAAAGTAGCGTAAGCGATGAGCCCATCGACGGTCTACGCGAAGACAAACCATTGCCTCCTGGAACCGTCCTTGGCAACTACGTCATCGAAAGACGCATTGCTCGAGGCGGCTGCGGATCAGTGTACTTCGCGCGCCATCAAACCAATGGCTTGTTTGTCGCGGTGAAAGTCATGCATCCGACGCTGGCCCCGCTGCCAAAAATGATCGGTCGGTTCGTCCGTGAAGTCGAATTGTTGCGGCGGCTTCGCCATCCGCACATCGTCGAGATTCGCGAAGTAGGGACCATGCCGGATGGTACGCCGTTTTTCGTCATGGACTACTTGCCAGGACTGACCCTCGACAGCCTGCTCGCCGAACGCGGACGAATGTCGCCAGAAGAAGCCATGGCCATCATGGAACCCATTTGTTCGGCCCTTGGCGCCGCACATGCCGCAGGTATCGTCCACCGTGACGTCAAAGCGAGCAATGTCATGGTCATCGATGCCCCGAAGAGCGACGTCAAACTCCTTGACTTCGGTATTGCCAAACTGGTCGAACCCACCTCGACAGGTACCGGTCTCACATCCGTCAATCGGCAAATCGGTACCCTGACCATCATGGCCCCCGAACAGCTTTTATGCGCGCCGGTTGATGCGCGAACGGACGTGTACGCGCTCGGTGCGCTGCTTTATCGATTGCTCACGGGGCGTTTGCCATTTGAATCATCATGGCCGGGAGAATTGGTGCGCAAACACTTGGAAGAACCCGCCCCGAGGCCGAGTGAACGGGCCCCGCTTCCACGAGAACTCGATGCGGTCGTCTTGAGGTGCCTGGAAAAACGCCCGGAGCGGCGATACGAATCGGTGCATGCGTTGATGCACGCATTACGTCATGCCATTTTCACCGGGACATCTCGAACGGGACAAACGGAAACATCGCGGTTTAGCGTGGGCATTTATGTGGAAATACGCCTCCGCGCCGACGTGCAAGACGATCCGGATACGCTGGATGCCGAAATCGAACGCATTCTCACGATGACCGAAGAACGAATGCGTGCTCAATCGTTCGTAATTTGTTCGAGCACCAGCGCCGAAGTGCTCGGAATTCGTGTTTTGCCACGGGATCAATCGACATGGTTGGCCGAACGCAATGCGATGTTGCACTTTTCATTGGATTTACATGACGAACTTTGCCATCGTTACCCGAACGACGCTCGGGTACACGTCAATGTATCGACCCATGCGGGTGAAGTTCTCGTTCAGCAGGAAAACGAAAACGACGGCGAAATCGTCGGTGGTCCCCTCTGCCGAACCAGCGACTGGTCGGCCTCGGAAGAAGTCGTGTCGTTGTGCGCAACCTGGGAAATCCTCGACGGACTCGACGATTTCGAAGCCGCCCCGGGCCCCGATCCCCTCGTCCTCGTCAATCGCCCACCGACGCATGCAAAACAGCGACAAGCCCACGCCCGCGTGCACAACTAGTTTTACAAAACACACCATTACGCACAAAAACCCGGCGTCGCGCAGACAAGTTTTACGCGCCAACAACATTTCATTAAACATATTATGCCAAACCATTTTCATCCATGCCAAACCATTTTTGCATGACCACGTAAAACCAATTTTTGACGCACGACAAATTTTGCAACGCGTCGCGTTACATGTGGTGACCTGCGGACGAAATTTTCGAAAAATTAACCCAAAAAAGACTAGGAGCAGGTAGCATCCGCGGCGGAGCCTCGAAAATGTCCGGATTTGGCTGGCTGCACCTCACCGACCTCCACGTCCGCTTCTACGGAACTTTGTGGCAACGCCCACGTTTTCGCGAAGAGCTCGAACGGGACCTCGCCAAAATCGTCGAAAAGACTGGAAGCATCGATGTAATTTTGGTCACGGGAGATTTGGCCCTCTTGGGACTCGAAAGCGAGTTCGTGATGGTCACCGAGGGGCTGTCGAGTTTATGCGATTTTTTGGAAAAATTCGGCCCGAGGCCATCGGTATTGGCGGTACCGGGCAACCATGATCTGGTCCGAACGTCCCGAACGGCTGCCGCAGATCCGGCTTTATGGGAAGCAGATCCGAACGCGCGCGACGCGTTCTTTTCGGATCCGGCGCACCCGTTTCGAATCGCCGTGGCTACGGCGTTCACTCCATTTTCGCGCTGGTTCAATGGATTTCGCGAACGATTTCCCGGTAACGCGAATTTGACCCTCACCGAAGGGTTGTTACCAGGCGATTTCACGGCCACGTTGCAAAAGAA
>JBGAOI010001001.1:0-2958 GCA_044221885.1 Polyangium sp. (in: bacteria) | reverse complement strand
AAGGTGCCAGCCACTTTTGTAGATGTAACCTTTCCTTCCAAGAAAGGTGCCAGCCACTTTTGTAGATGTAACCTTTCCTTCCAAGAAAGGTGCCAGCCACTTTTGTAGATGTAACCTTTCTCTCGCAGTGGAGACGTCTTGGATGTAATATTGATCGCGGATATATTCGCGCGACGACGCTGCACCCAGGGCCAATTGCTCTCCGTGAGGGATTCGCATCCCCCTCACGTCATTACTCGACAAACCGTGGTCGGAAACCGACCAACCCCTGGTCGACTTGTCTCCTTGAACGCTCCGGTTGACGAGCGCTATGGTAGCGGCAGGAGCTGGAAATGATGACGCTTGAGCTTGTCGATGCTGACAATCAGGCGACGACGCAGACCAGCGGGAGGAACGAATCCATGAAATCTCTTTCAATCGCCACAAGCGGAAATCGCATCGTTTTTACAAGGCGTTTTCTCGCGCCGGGACTCGTATCCCTTCTTGCCGTTGGAGCAATCGGTTGTGCAGATGAAGTCGGCGCTCCAGCCGATACAACCGTCGCAGTGAAATCAACACGATGGGGAGATAATGTCGCAATCACCTTCGTCGATGGCAATTTCCGATTCATTTCGGATGGCTTGCCCAATCATGCCTTGCAAGACGAATACATCATGCCCGACGACTTTTCTCCATGCGTGCCCCATCCAACCGCAGCGTGTTCACATATTGAACCCGTAGCAACCGCGGTTCAGGGCAATATCATCGATTACGAAATTCCATTGTCGCCGCAGAAAGTGAGCGAAACAATCTCCATACCCTTCGGTCCGATGGGCGTCATGATTTCGGGCGTTCCTGTGTACAATCCTTTCGAGGGAGACGGAAAGACAGTCGCCATGAATGCGAATTTCACGCTGATGAATCAAATGGGACAAGACGTTGCGTTCATGGATTCCTGCCATGGACATCCGTCACCACATCCCGCAGAGCAATATCATTATCACGGACTGCCGCCTTGCGTGACATCACAAGTCGACGAAATGGGCGGTCCATCGCATATCATTGGTTACGCATTCGACGGTTTTCCCGTATACGGTGATCGCGATATCAATGGCACACCGATCAGACCGGAAACCCTAGACGAATGCAATGGGATCGAGAGTCCGACACCCGAATTTCCTGATGGAATTTACCATTACGTGATGCTCGAGGTGCATACCGTGCAATCCACGATTCGGTGTTTGCACGGAAAAATCGCCAATCCGCTACCCATGCCTTAATTCTCGTCCTCGGGTAACATTTGCAATTGCTCCTGGATATGCACCAAGATAGCTCGCGTTCGCGAATCCGCACGTGTTGGATTCGGACTCGATACGCGAAAGACGAGCTCGGTGCCAATTTGGTCCTCGAGCACAGGCACCAAACGTTCGGCCCCAGCCTGCTCGATGAGCGGTAAGGACGGTGCCAATACAATCCCGCCCCCTTGTAGTGCAAGGGTTTGCAATAACAAGAAATCTGGCGATACGAACCAAGGCGACACCTTCACCATGCCCCCCGTGGAAAGTGGCCATTCGTCGACTGGTTGTCGGGGTCGTTTCCACCCAAGTATACCGTGATGGGCAAGATCTGAAACTCGCAAAGGGATCCCTCGTGTCTGGAGATATGCGGACGAAGCGAGCGCGTGGAGTTGTAGGCGCACGACGATTCGCGAGAACCAAGTCCCTTTTTCTGGGGTGCGTCCATCGTGGAGAATCAATTCGCAAGGTTCGTGGAGATGAGCGAGCGGATCTTCAACGTGGCGCACATTGATTTTCATCTTGGGCGCGGCCGCGTGCGTTGCAAGCAGCGCCTGCACCCGCCCGGTGAGGGGCATACCGATGGGTTCGATGACCCGGATGATTCCCGTTGCATTGTCGGCTGCAGCACGAGCATCAGCCAGCAGCATTTGCGCACTTTCCAGGACAAACCGCCCCTGTTGAACGACGATACCTCCGGCGGCAGTTAGTTGTACGCCCGTAGCATTGCGGTGAAGTAGCGGCACCCCGACCTCAGCTTCCAGCAAATCCAGGCGCCGGCGTAGTAAGGAGCGAGAAAGGTTGAGCATTCGTGCAGCGCCCTGGATGGACCCACTGTCGACAATCTGGAGTAGTACGCGGAGATTTTCGTGATCCATCTTTCGGTGACGATACGCCCACCGGGCAATTCATCACAAGTGGTTATTTGTGGATTCACGCTAGAACGGGTTTTGCATGCAACCTGGTCGTCCTCCCGCCACGCCAACGCTGCCAATAGGAGGCAAAAGCGTTTTTCTGGCCTCATCGCGGTCATACGCTCGCCGTCCAGGATCAAGAAAAACGCTCCTTGTCGTTAATCGTGCCTAGGAAACTATCAAAGCGCTAGTACGACAAACGATTTTGTGATGAATTTCGGAGCAAAATTCGCCCGGGATTTGATCTCATCGGGGCTCAAGGCGCCTTGACAATTCCCGCATTCTCAAGCTCGACGATGGGCCGCTTCACGTCGGCCTTGACGTCGATGTCCGATTGGACAATCAGCTCTGCACGGGAAAAAGTGCTGCACGGGAAAAAGTGCCAGCCACTCTTGGGGGTGGGAAAAGGTGCCCGTGGGAAAAGGCGCCGTGGGAAAAAGTGCCGTGGGAAAAAGTGCCAGCCACTTTTGGGGCAGCCGGCCACTTTTGGAAAAGGTGCCAGCCACTTTTGGGAAATGGTGCAAGGTGGGGAAAATGTGCAGCCACTTTTGGGAAATGGTGCCAGCCAGGAAAAGGTGCCAGCCACTTTTGGGAAATGGTGCCAGCCACTTTTGGGAAATGGTGCCCAGCTGTAAGGAGGTGCAGGTGGGAAAATGTGCCAGCCACTTTTGGGAAACAGTGGGAAAATGTGCAAGGTGGGAAAATGTGCCAGCCACTTTTGGGGCAGCCACTTTATAACCCTCACGAAGGTGCTAACCCGGACAAAGGTG
>JBGAOI010001000.1:0-2961 GCA_044221885.1 Polyangium sp. (in: bacteria) | reverse complement strand
TGTCGTTTGGCTTGGCAATCCTCACGCGGCCCTCCGCACGCTGGCGCGGAAAAAACTTCGCGATCGAAATGATTTCGACGCTCTTCTCGATGCCTTGCGTTGGTTCGATGAGCCGCGCATTCCGCATGCGGCAGATGAAGTTCGCGCCATCTGTGATCGTTTGGGCGCGGACGACATCGACCTTGCGCGACGTGTGCTTGCCGGTCGCGTCACGCCAGGTGCGCTCGCGTGGGCCGCAGAAGTTGCGTCGCTTCGCGGGTGCGATGCGTCGATGGAGCGTATACGCGCCCTCGCTCGTGATGGTGAAAGCTCGCTTCGACGGGCCGCGATTCGTGGGTTGGTCCGGGACGAACGTTCGCTCGACATCGTGCTCGCAGCTTTGAAGGATGAAGACCTTTCGGTGCGTGCAGTTGCGCTTGCGGGCTGGGAATCGCGTCCTCGTACAGGTGACGCGATCGATGCGTGGATCGAAGCGCTGCTTGCGTTTGCGCCGGATGCGGAAACCGTGCGCGAACGAAGAGCTGTCGTTGAAGCAGCCGCGCTTGGTGGAAACGAAAGGCTGCTCAAACTGGCGCTCGAAGATGGCGATCCATCGGTTGTTGCCACCGCACTTTCCGCGCTCCACGCCATGAGTGCCTTGGGTGCGTCAGAACGAACTCGAGCGTTTGCTCATGAAGATCCTTGGATTCGCGGCGCAGCGCTTGACGAACAGACCGCAGTTCGTACGGCGATGAACGAAACGGATCCTTGGGTTTGTCGTACAGCGACCGACATGGTCGTTCGAAATCGAAGGAATGTTTCACCGGCCGAACTACGTACGCTTGCGCTTGTGGGCGCAACGCACGCGGATGCGTGGGTCCGTGCACGCGTGGCCGAGTTACTCGATCCACAGCAGCGTGACGATTTGCGCGCGTTGTTGCGTTTGTCTGGGGACACTGAGCCCATGGTCCGCGCTGCTGCTGCGAGCATCTTGGAAGCAACGCCAGACCTGGATGCACGCGTCGCTGCGTTGATCGATGCACGTGAAAGTGACGACATCGTGCGCAAATCGGCGTTCACGTGGCTTGTGCGCCGCGGAGATGATGCCGCGTTTTCCAGGCTGATCGCGGCCTTGGAACGAGGCGCCGAAAATCCCGATGTCGCACAACATCTCGAAGCCTTGTCGTTGGTTTTTCCCGAAGAATCGTTCGATCGCGCTCCACATCTCGAGCATCGACGTCCCATCGCCGCCGTCACTGACGAACCTCCGCGCAAGCTGCGACGAACCGAGAACCGGCGAGCATCCGCAGTACGATCGTTGGGACAAACAGGCGTGACGTTATCGCCGCTGGTGCTTTCAGGCGCCCATGGTTTGCCCGTGGGGGTGTGCGCCGAAGCGTACGACGCGGGCGTGCGGGCTTTTTTCTGGGAACCAAAGTATCGAGAACTGGCCAAGTTTTTGCGATCTCGCCGCATTGTTCGAGATTCGTTCAGCATCGTCGCTGGAACGTATTACGCCGGAGCGGACGCCATTCGAGCCGACGTTGAACGGACGCTGAAACAACTGCGATTCGAGCACATCGACGTGTTTCTTCTTTTCTGGGTTCGTTCTTCCGAACGCGTGTCGGACGAGGACTTCGCCGCACTCGACGCGCTTCGTGCCGAAGGAAAAATTCGCACGTTTGGGTTTTCGTCCCACGATCGTCGAATATGCCTCGATGCATTGCAACGTTTGCCCTGGCCCGTTTTGATGACCCGGCACAGCGCGGCTCATCCCGGTGCCGAAGAAAAGGTTTTTCCAGAAGCACTGTCTCGCGGCACGGGCGTGTTGACGTTCACGGCCACATGTTACGGGCGCCTTTTGCGGGAAACCGCGACGACGGAACCGGAGGCGAAAATCGTCTTGCCAACGGCCCCGGACTGTTATCGGTATTCGTTGTCTCAGCCCGGTGTTTCCGCATGTTTGACTGCGCCGAGAAATCGTGACGAACTGCTGGAAAATCTCGATGTGCTCGACGGGGTGAAACTCGACAATGATGCGATGGCGTCGATACGAGCACATGGATTGGCGGTACGTGCCGAAAACAAGCGTTTTGATACGTTGGTGCGTCGTGCCCCCGGAGGTCCGCACGATCGACTGCGAGAATTGCTGGATGACGGGTGATGCCAAGCCCCCAACACTTCGCTCGCAAAATTCCCTTCCCTTTCGTGCCTACTTGTGATTGACTCGTTTCTGCGCTCTCGGGGGCGCATGCAGTCAGCTATTTGTCCGCGATGTCACGTCGCGGCTGCCCTCGATCACCATTGAAGAAAGAAGCACACGAGGACCGCCCCGCGGGGCTTTTCGTCCTAGTGCGCATCTGCCGTGCAGGTGGCTTCGCCGCCGAGAGCGCATTTTTTCCCAAGCGTGCCGGGTGTTTGTCCTTAACGTGCACCGGCGTTGTTTGGTAAGCTCGCGGCATGAGTTTGGCCAGCCTGCTTTTCGAATTGAAACCGTTGCTCGAAGACCGCGAGCGCAATTTCGATCGTATCGTCGAGCTGCTGGAAAAGCACCGCAAACTGGCCGAATACGAAGTCGCGCGGTTTTACGTCAGCCGCCATTGGCTCGATCCGATTTCACATCGCCTTACGAGCATCGATCCGCGCGAACGATTGCGGGCCGTGCGTCTGATTCCGCTCCTTTATGCCCGAGCCACCGCCGCTCAGCATTTGCGCCGAATGGTCAAGGATCCCGACACCGCGGTCGCCAGCTCGGCCCGCGCAGGCGTCGCAGCGCTGGGCATTACGGATGTTTCACCGCCGGATCGTCGGGCTCCTCCGCCGAAATACGGTGGCGCTATGGCGCTCGGCGGGTGGAATCCGAGTGGCTGGTCTTTTGGTTTGAATCGGGGACACTGGGCGTTTCGCGCGTACCATTCGGCGAAAAAAACGCCTCCGAAACTCGACTTGCCGGAAATCAAAACAAAGAAAGACCTCGCCAAA